>JBBRDQ010000279.1:0-5677 GCA_038203695.1 Chitinophagales bacterium | reverse complement strand
GATGGACAAGTTCGTCGCAAAATCTCGCAACTGAAACTTGGAGATGATATTCGGAACCCAATATTTACCCTGTTCATTGGCATAGGGCGTCCGCAATTTTAAACCCCAGTCCAGCCGGATAATGGCGTACGAAAAATCAAGTCGCACGCCCATACCGGTGCCCAAGGCAATGTTTCGGTAAGAATCCCACCATAAGCGTGCCCGGTCGCGCGAATCGAACCGATCGAGCGACCAAATATTGCCACCATCCACAAAAACAGCGCCTTTGAACCACGAAAACAACGGGAAACGCAGTTCGCCGTTGAATTCAAAGCGAAAATCGCTGGCCTGAAAAAAGGGTGGGTCTTTAGATCCTTCCAGATCTCGGTACCCGCCGGGACCAATTTCGCGAATCCGCCAGGCCCGCAGACTAGACGGTCCGCCGATGTAAAATTGCTTGACGAAAGGTACATTTTGGGTCTCTCGAAATGAAAATGCCGCACCTCCCCCTACCCGTACTGCTCCGGTCACTTTGTTCGTAAAATCGCGTGTGTACACCCCATCCATATCGATCCGGAAGAAATGGGCAAACTCCAGGTCGGATATCGTCCAGTTCTGTTTGCCGAACGGAATGGCCCATAAGCGATTGATTATGGCTTCCTCCAGACCGGATAACTCCGTGTTCAGGCGATAGGTCCAGCGCTCGCCAAAACCGTTGGGGCGACTGGCGTAATTATAATTGAACGAGCGCAGTAGAAAACCGGTAAAAAGTTGGGGGCCGAAACTCTTCTGGAGAAAGATATTCTCGGCCAGCGTTGGATCGACGAATTTCGGCCGCAACACGTCGATCCCAATGTGATCCACCGTGTATTGATGTTCCTGACTCGTCCGCATGTCGTAGCCAAAAGATGCGTTAAACAGGTTGTACTGGTAAAAATCAGTCACCCGTAAGTAGTTATAATTCAAGGAAATACGTGCCTGCGAATCGGTTTTGAGCCGTTCGTACAAAGCAGTGCTGACGATACGGCGGTTTTTGCCTAACCTAAAATTATGCAAACCACGCCACAACCCCAGGTAATCGAAAAAACGGGGAAAAACGAGTTCGTTTTGAAATTTAAATTCCTGGGAGAAGATAAATTTGTCCTTACGGTTGTTCGGATTGAATTCAACGCTGTACAGCACACTGCTTTGCAATCGCTCTGCGCCGTGAAATAGGTTGAGGATGCTGAAAGAAGCCGAAGTAGAAGCACCGATCAGGTTGCCGGCCAGCGATCCGGCACTGTTGGAAGAGTTAATATCAGCGTCCCAACTGCGGGAAAGGCGTTTGTTGGGCGTCAGTGAAATGGCCACATCCATGCGGTCGGGCAGTAACGAGTCCTTAATCGGGCGGATCGACACGAAACGAAATACGCCCAAGGCATTGAGGTTGCGGGCCGTCTTGTCGAAGTCAACTTGCCGGTAAGGCCAATCCGGGCGGAAGGCAATCGCTCTGTACAGGTATTTAGGTTTGATCCGAAATTTTGCTTCGGAAGTGGCAAAGTAAATCCCATTGATCGTGGTATCCTGTCGCAAAGAACTGATTTCAGGGACCAGGCTCGGGAAAACCTGGATTTTTTGAATGATGAAGGTTTTGTGTTGCAGCGAATCGCCCGGTGTAAGTACCTCCAGCGTTACCTTTACCCGCGTGCCCATGCTGTCGCCGGATAACTGGACAAAATTGGGGGCGAAATAAGCATATCCACGATTTTTGAGTTCGGACGTAATGCGCAGTTTTTCCGCGTCAAAAGCAGCGCCGGTCAACGGGGCACCTGGTCTCAGATGGGACTCGCTTTTGGTGAATTGCAATATTTGCAGGATCAGGCTATCCCGGCTGATAAAGTGCACAGAATCAATCGTATACAGCGGGCCGAAGTTGAGTGTATAGTGCACGGCTATCTTTTTGGCACCGATGGAATCTACTTTATAGGTAGCCTGCGCATTGAGGTAGCCGCGCAGCTGGAGCTGGTATTCAAAATTCCGCGCCGTCCGTGCGGTTAGTTCCTGACTATAAATGGTCGGTGGCTCCCCGACGCTCTTATTGATCCATCGGGCAAAACCTTTGGTCCGGGATTGGTACTTATAATATAAAGCCAGGCGGGTGCGAAACAGGCCCAATATCTTCCGGTTGGGCTTTTGTTTGTAAAAAGCAGCGAGTTGAGCGAGTAAAGGGGTGCGTTCGGACAACCGGATTTTGCGCTCCGCTTGTAGTTCGAGCGTGTTTTTTACCAGTAAACGCTGACCTTTGGCCGCGTCTAAGTGTTTTGTAACCTTGCAGCCGCTGCAAAGTCCCAGGAATACCAGTAAAAGACAACTCTTGAAAAGATAATTCATTTACAATAGATTTACGCAAAAGTGCTTTCACACAACCAGATCAAACTGCTAACGGCCTTGCCCGTTAAAAAATACCGGCAAAAGTATCGAAAGTTCCTCGTGGAAGGGGAAAAAATGGTGGCTGAGTTGCTGGCACAAACCAATCTGCCCGTCCAAAGTATTTTTGCACTACAACGTTGGGCAGATGATAACGCCGCATTGATCGCACCATTTTGGGAAAATTTTAACCCGGTTACGGAGGCCGAACTGCGGAAGATCAGCGTACTTATGACGCCCAATTCGGTGGTTGCCATCGCTCCGCTGCCCGAAGTGCCACCAGATCCGGTGCTGGCGGAGCATGATTTATGTCTCTACCTGGATGGCATTCAGGATCCCGGCAATATGGGGACTATCCTGCGCGTGGCCGACTGGTTCGGCTTACCGGCGGTGTTTTGCGCCCCGGATTGCGTGGATGTTTTTAGTCCGAAAGTGGTGCAAGCCAGCATGGGGGCCATTTTTCGCATTAAAACCACCGAAATTACCCTTTCCGATCTGCTTGATACGGTTCCCAATCTACCGGTGATGGGCGCAGTACTGGGCGGCACAGATGTTTTTCAAGCCGAATGGCCCAAAAATGGATTGCTGGTGATCGGCAATGAAGGCAAGGGCGTTTCGATGGCTACACAGCATTTACTTACGCACTTGCTCACGATCCCGCGCCATCCGGCTGGTGGGGCCGAATCGCTCAACGCCGCCGTTGCCACCGGCATCCTGGTAGCCGCACTGCGACGATAATTCATCCGGATTCATCGTTCAGAATCTACATTCCGTATTCTAAAGCCGCATGTTGTGCAAAAATGCCCTACTTTTGATCCGCTTTTATCATTCAAAACAAACTTTGAACTCTAACTTTCTCAATTATGAACTTTCGTAAAATTCTTCCCTTTCTCTTATTGGGCCTCGGCATCATGCTCGTTTTTAGTATGTGCGGTTCTTACAACAGCGCTGTAACGAAAGAAGAAAGCTTGAAAAAAGCCTGGTCACAGGTGGAGAACCAATACCAGCGCCGTGCGGACCTTATCCCTAACCTGGTTAATACCGTGAAAGGATACGCCAATTTCGAACAAGAGACGCTGACCAAGGTGATTGAAGCGCGCGCTTCTGCCACCCAGACGAAACTGGACCCAAATCAACTTACGCCGGAAAACATCCAGCGCTACGAACAGGCACAACAAGGGCTGTCCGGTGCATTGGGCCGTCTCTTGATGGTGACCGAAAACTACCCTGATCTGAAAGCCAACCAGAATTTTATGGCTTTACAGCAACAGTTGGAAGGTACTGAAAACCGCATTGCCGTGGAGCGCAAAAACTTCAACGAAGTAGTGCAGGACTACAATTCCTACATCCGCCGTTTCCCAACGAACCTGTTGGCGGGTATGTTTGGCTTTGGCCCAAAAGGTTATTTCCAATCGGCTGCCGGCTCGGATAAAGCGCCACAAGTCAATTTTTAATGAATGATTAATGTATAATGATTAATGATTAATGATTAATGGTTAATGTATAATGATTAGTGATGGACAATCAATGGGTTTAACCAATTGCTAACGGGTGCATTTCAAAATGTCGCATGATATAGGCATGCATCTGCATAGTTGCTTATATTTTCAAGAAAACATTATTTTTTGTGCGACATTTTGAAATGCACCCTTGCTAACCATTAAACGTTCATTAATAATTAACCATTAATCATTAACCATTAATCATTAACCATTAATCATTATACATTAACCATTATACATCAACCCTTAATCCTTAAATCATGCTTTTCACCCAGGAAGAAGAAGTCCGCATTACGGCGGCTATTCGCGCGGCCGAACGCGGCACCAGCGGGGAAATACGCTTGTACGTGGAAGATTTTTGTATGCGCGACCATCCGGTGGAGCGGGCATCGGAAATATTCCAGTTGTTTGGTATGTTCAATACCAAACAACGCAATGCCGTGGTGGTGTATCTGGCCGAAAAATCCAGGCACTTCGCATTTTGGGGCGATACCGGTATTCACGACCGGGTCGGATTTCAATTTTGGGAGGCTGAAAAGCGTATGTTACTTGAATATCTTCAGCGCGACGAAGCCGCGGAGGGTGTCTGTAAAGTGCTGGAATTGATTGGTATTCAACTGCGTACCCATTTTCCAGCCGATGAAAACCACGACGATAATGAACTTCCCGATGAAATTATATATGGGTAACAGGCTGCAATTATCGATGTTTGCCAGGGTGCGTTCCTGTAAATCCGGCCTGTTTACGCTGCTGGTTTTGCTGGGAATGGCCGCTTCCGGCTTTGCGCAGACCGACAAAGGTCTTTTTCCGGAAAAACCAGAACCGGCGGTCTATGTGCATGACTATGCCGGCTGGCTTTCTTCCGGGCAAAAAATGGCGCTGGAAGAAAAACTACGCCGTTATAAAGACAGCACAAGTACCCAGATCGTCGTGATGATCCGACCGGATATTGGCGATTACGATAAGTCGTCCTATGCCTTTGAATTGGGTACGCGCTGGGGGATCGGTCGCAAAGACAAAAACAATGGCATTGTGATGCTGATCAAGAGTCAGCCCCCCGATCGCGGTATTTTTATTGCGACGGGTTATGGCACGGAAGGCGCGGTGCCCGATGCGCTTGCCGGACAGATTATCCGCAGCACGATGGGGCCGTATTTCCGGCAACAACAGTATGCGGAAGGTATCGATGCCGGCATCGACGATTTAATTAAAGCGTTGTCTGGCGAATACAAAAGCAATCCATCCCAAAGTGAAGAAGGGGGCGGCGCTATCTTACTGGTCTTTTTAGTCATCGGGCTGATCGTTTTATTCGTGATCTGGCGCGCCAGACGCTCGGGCACCTGGTACAACAGTGCCGGTCCGCATGCCACCCGCAATCGCGGTGGATGGGGTGGCGGCGGCTGGATGATCGGCGGCGGCGGCGGTGGCTGGGGAGATGGCGGCGGCAGTAGCGGCGGTTGGGGCGGCGGCAGCGACGGTGGCAGTTTTGGCGGCGGCTCCTTCGGCGGCGGCGGTGCAGGCGGCGATTGGTAAGTTTATAATGATTAATGGTTAATGGTTAATGTATAGCCATGAATCGTTACCATGAATCATGAATCATTATCCATTAATCATTAAAACATGAGTATTCAAAGAGCATCGATTTACGTGGCTTATTCCGAGGTGCATGGGCAGGGCGTTTTTGCCGCCCGCAATATTGCCGCAGGAGAGATTATCGAACTTTGTCCGATTTTGTTATTTCCGCAGAGTGAACTGGAATATATCCGCAAGACGATACTCGACGATTATTA
>JBBRDQ010000278.1:0-5695 GCA_038203695.1 Chitinophagales bacterium | reverse complement strand
GCCAACAGGGGCAGTAAGCACTGCACTGATATCACCGACATAGGTATGGTCGATTTGCATGGATACTTTCACGCTGGAAATAACCTTGTTTGTAGGAATGGTCAGCGTGGAAATAGCGGTATTTACACTCGCATCGTCGATTAGCTGCGGTACATCGGTGCTGGTAAAGACTTGTCCGCAGGTAAATGCGCCGATCTGGAAAGCGCGGACGGTGGAAAACGCACCGGCGCCGCAGTTGTTTTCTGCCCGAACCCGCCAGTAATACACCGTGTTGACTTGCAGCGCGGGTGTTAACAGGCTATCGTTATTCAACGTTTGTTGTACCACAATAGATACCGGCGAAAATGCTGGATTTGTGGCGATCTGTACGGTATAAACAGTTGCAAAACTGGCACTGCTCCAAGTGAGGAACGTGTTGAGTTCCAGGCCTGTCTGGCCATCGGCTGGACTGAACAACGCTGGAATAGTGGTCGGCTCGCCCGGGAATACGGTTAGGGTTATCGGTATATTTTGTTGAATAGCCCCGGCGCTACCCCGCACATTCAAGGTATAAACGCCGGCCATATCTGGTGTAAAACCGGATATCGACAAGGTGGCAATGCCGGTGGGCGAAGCAGGGTTTGGATTGATTTGGGTTATGGTACCAGTCGGTGCGCCGGTCACGGAAAGGTTAACTGGCGTAGTAAATCCGGCTAACGCAGTCAGATTTAGCGTAATATTGGTAGTCCCGCCTGCGCATACTTCCACATTGGTAGCGTTTGCAGCCAGGATGAATGTCGGCGTTGGCGGTGCCTGAATGCTAAAGTTCTGGTTGGAGATATCGAAGAAGATATTGCCAATTCCCTCGGCTTTTACCCGGCAGGTCGAGGCAATATTATTTGGCACATTGACCTGTGCAGTGCCGTTGTTAGGCACGCTCGAAGCCAATATAACCGGGTAAGTAAAGCCGCCGTCGGTAGAAAGGGAGAGGCGCACATTGGCACAGTTCACCGTGCCGGTATTCGTACTCGCGACACTCCAGGTTACCGTTTCCACGCCACCTACATACCATGTAACATTGGTGTTAGGCGCCGTTACTACAAACGGGCCGGCTGCGCTCGAAACAGTTACCACCACATCGTCCTGGTTGGTACAGCCTGCGCCGGAGTTGTTATCACGGGCGGTTACCCGAAATTTCAGCGCCCGCGCTACGGCGGGTAACTTTTCCCATACGGGATTTACGTTATTGACCAGATCGGTCAAACGCGGAAAGTAACGCGTCGGAGTGATAACGCCTTTAAAGGAACGGAACATAGGACCGGCAGTATTGGTCGCAACCGGTGGCATGGTCGCGGTTTGGGGGTCCATTTGTTCCCAGCAGTAGGTTACCACATCACCGTCCGGGTCGCTGCCAGTAGCCGTCAGCGCAAAAGGGGTAGATTTTGGAATAATGTAATCTGCGCCACCGCTTACGGTTGGGTTGGCATTGCCCGAAGTAATTTTTACCGGACAGTTATTGCCGGTTCCGGTAATGATGAAATTATTGATTTCCTGCACATTAATGGCGTGAAAATAGTCGTCGCTGTACGTTTGCACATTGTGCGTACCGCAGATGCCGGCATACGACATAATGGTGGTACCACTGCCCGGTTCCATCGCTGTGCTATTGTTTTGATTTCCATTGCAAGAACCCTGACTGGAATTGAAGGAGTGGTTGCCTCCGAACTGGTGACCGATCTCATGTGCCACATAATCGATATCAAATGCGTCGCCGATGGGCGAACCGAGGCCAGTCACGCCTTGTGCTTTACTATTGCCACACACCACCCCGAGGCCGGCAATACCGCCGCCACCAGTACTGAACACGTGACCAATATCATAATTGGCAGTGCCGATACGCGCATTACAGGTTACTTGGTTTTGGCTGAGCATGGTTCCGCCATCATTATTGGTGTATGGATCGCTGGCAGCATTCAGGAAAATCAGTGTGTCATTTTTGGCGACAATCTGCATCGTGACCGCAAAATCATTCTCATAAACGCCATTGACGCGATTCATCGTGGTATTCATGGCGGCCAGTACCAATGGTTTAGTATTGCCGTGAAACGCGGCATATTCTCCGGTACAGGCCAGTGCCAGCCGATAGCGACGGATTCTGCAATCACCCTCCAAATCAGCATTTTGTGCGCCTTCATGCAGTTCGTGTAAAGGTTCGCCGGTAGTGGCACAGGCAAAATGTTCGGCTTCATTTTTTAATACATAATCAGCCTTGTAATAAACCACATAATATTCCCGGTCGCCGTGGGTATAAGGGTCGATGAAAACGGTACCGTGTGCAACCGAGCGTACCAGGGCGTGAAATCCCCACGGGGTCAGGTCGCATTTGATGGTAGCGGTAGGATCATCTATGCCACGGCCGGAATAACAGCGGATGTCACGGTACAGGTCCTGCAAACCTGCGGCCATGACCGGAGATTCGGTCAATGTGAAACGCGCCATCGTCCCATCCGGCATCGGGATGGTTAGTTCGGAAGGGTTATACTGCGCCTCCGGCGTGAATCGTTCCGGCGCTGTAGCCAAAACCGATTCGAGTGCGGGAATATTCAGCCGCACGGTGCGGTAATGTTGCGGAATGATCCGGCGTTCACCACCGGTAGGAACACCCGATTCAGGCACATTTGTCCACGGAATCTGCGCAGTGACTGCGCTCGTTAACAAAATAAACGCCAGCAGAAATTGTAATTTTGAAAGCATGATATGAATTGGTTCAACAGAAAAATAGAAGGATTGAAAAAAACTGCGCGAAAGTAGATGTTTCGGGTAATGGTGACCGCAATTAGTAAGAATTGGCAGCTAGTGGCGATTTTTAATTTAAAAATTTTGCACAATGTCTTTAAATTGCAATATATTTAGCCTCGTTTAAGAAAACTCCCAATAAACGATGCTATCAAAGTCTAACCATAATCTAAAACAATACGCCACATGCTAACAGTCCGTCAGTTACTCGCAGGAAAACCCCTAAATGCTATTTATTCGATACAACCGGATCAAATGGTAATTGAAGCCCTTGAAATGATGGCTGGTAAAAACATCGGTGCCGTCTTGGTCATGTCCGGTGACCAGTTAATCGGGATTTTTTCCGAACGCGATTATGCCCGCAAAGGGATCGTTCAAAACCGTAAAGCAAAAAGCACGCCCGTTTCGGAAGTGATGACGGGCGGTGTTTATACCGTACATACCCAGCAAGGCATTGAAGACTGCATGAAATTAATGTCCGAGAAACACATTCGCCACCTGCCGGTCATGGAAAACGATCAAGTGGTGGGCTTACTCAGCATCAGCGACATCGTGACGGCCATCATCGGTGAACAAAAAAACCGCATTCAAAGCCTGGAGCAGTATATCACCGGGTATTAAAAGCGGGAAAAAGTGGAGTGCATTATTTTCTGCCGAAGTCGGCCGGGATTTCTCCCCAGTCGCTCGTCTCCCATTTTAGGATCGGATTTGTAACTTTGTGGACGGCCAGCCAACGCTCGGCCCGGCTGATCAATTCAAAGATCGGCGCGTTGCGCTTGGTTTCCTCGAGTTTGGTATTGCAGCGTTTGGCTTTGACCCAGGATTGTGCGGTTCGAGAATCCGAGTAAATAGGCATATTGGGTTTACCCTGTTGCTGTAACATGGCCAGGCAATGCACGATCGCCAGGAATTCACCGATGTTATTAGTGCCCTCTTCGAGCGGACCCACGTGAAAGATACGCTGCCCAGTGGCCACATATACGCCCTGGTATTCCATATCACCGGGGTTGCCACTGCATGCGGCGTCCACGGCGATGCTTTCTTTGACGATTGCCGAGCGAGGTACTTTGCCGGGTGCTTTTTGATCGGGCGCACTCTTCTGCACGAATTTCCAGTAGTTACTTTTGAAAGCGGTTTCCGCTTCGGCCCGGCTTTCAAAACTTTTGTATTTCGCCTGTGCAAATCCGTCTACCTGTTTCTTGCAGGTATCCCAATCGGTGTAAATACCCGGTTTGTGGCCCTCCCACACAACATAGAATTTCTGTTCTGCCATCGTGTTATATAAATAGGTGTCATTGCCGCAAAGAAACGGGTAAACGCCAACTATTGCAGCGCCAGGTGCCAAGTTTATGTGGGCTGCGCTACATTTCCAGAAATATGTGGCCATTGTATTCCTGCCAGATCTTCACGGTCGGGAAACGGTACATAACATTGGCAAACAGGATATGTAAATCTTCCGCATTAATGTTGGGGCCGTCGTCCGGGTTTTTGTGCAAGGCCATCAGCCGGTAAAAAATGGACTCCGGAATGCCCGAATCATAGCTCAATGCTTTCACCCGCACCTGCAAGGGCGATTCCTGTAACGCGGTGATATAGTAGTCTAACAGCCAGGATAAGTAGTACTTGTCTTGGATGCGATAGGGATAGATTCGTTTCATGGCCCGTCGTTTAATGCACCGCAATGGCGATTGTGGCCATGCTCAGCCGCGTATTGGGCACTTCGAGTAATGCCTGTCCGCATATTTCGAGCGTAGCGCCGGTTGTCAAAACATCATCTACCAACAACAGGTGTAGTCCTTCAATGCGCCCCGGCCGATGCACCGCAAAAACCTCCGCGACATTTTGAAAGCGGTCCATGCGTTTCTTGCGGGTCTGCGTAGCCGTAAAAGCGGCACGCACCAATGTGGTATGCAGCACCGGAATGCCCATGGCTTCCGCCAATCCCTGGGCAAACAGGGTGCTTTGGTTATAACCGCGCATACGCTCTTTTCGGGGGTGTAACGGAACCGGAATAATGGCATCGACGGACTGATAAAGGGGGCAGGTGTGCAGCAGCCGGCCAAAATCGCGGCCGATCTTAATCCCGATATCCGGTTTGTTGTGGTATTTCAATTGGTGTAAGGCGCGTTGCACCGGGCTCTTGCGGGTAAAGTAATACAAGGCCGCGCCGTTTTGAATGGGCAGCCGTCCCCAGAAGCGTTCGGTAAATTCATTGTCCTGGTGATGGTACATATCCGATACGGGTAATTTCATGCGGCATTGCAGGCAAAAGCAGGCGTGTTTGGTCGAAACATCGGCACCACAGGCCACGCACAGATCAGGATACAATAAATGGAGAAAACCATTCCAAAGATCGGAAACAGTCGGGAGAGAGATAGAAGATGCCATTAGCAGGTTTAAATTAGTATAAGTAGAGAGTTGCCGCTCCAAAAATAGGCATATCTGCCCGCAACGCCAAATAATATACACGACCCATTTTGCAGTCCTTGGTGGGCAGCAGTTTTTTTCATTTTTTTTTAACCATTGCTTGCATTCTATTAGTGAAGCAGTACCTTTGCGCCCGCTTCGGAAAACAACACGAATTCAAAAGCCTTGCGAGAAAGGCTGCCGTTCTTTTTGACGAAAAATAGTTTGTATTTTTTTTCAAAAAAGTTTGGTTAGAAAGAAGGAGTGGTTGTACCTTTGCGGCCCACTTCGGTGGAAATGGTTAAGAAATATGCTTTTAACGAAGGTTAGGAGTTAATATAAAGAGTTCATTGACAGATAGGTAAGCGAAAGTCTTTGTGATAATTCGGATTAAATCGCGTAAGTGATTTAGAGTTTAAGAGGATAAATTTTTGTTAGGAATCATCTTGAATGTCGTAAGAATGAATGTTGATACTGCTTAGGTAGTATTGATAAAGAATATACGATGGAGAGT
>JBBRDQ010000277.1:0-5697 GCA_038203695.1 Chitinophagales bacterium | reverse complement strand
TGCCACAGCGATGGTGATCGACCGGGTGTATTGCGTAGCGGCTGCTTTCGCCTGCCGATTAATTATTCGGCCGGCTAAAGCTGCCGCTACGCATTCGTTATTTCTTGCCCAGCAGCGCAAACATATTTTTCTTGTACGCCTCCACGCCCGGTTGATCAAACGGATTAACGCCGGATAAATAACCGCTTACGGCGCAGGCTTTTTCAAAGAAGTAAAACAATTGTCCGAGGCAGTACGGGGTGGCTTCCGGAATATGCACCGTTAAATTCGGCACACCGCCCTCTGTATGCGCCATGCGCGTGCCTTCTGCCGCCTTTTTATTGACGTAATCGAGCGTTTTGCCGGTCAGGTAATTCAATCCGTCCAGATCATTCTCCTCGGCTTCAATGGTCAGGTCCGTTTCAGGCGTACCAATTTCCAGTACTGTTTCAAAGAGCATCCGACGGCCATCCTGAATATACTGACCCATCGAGTGCAGATCGCTGGTAAAATCGACAGAGGCAGGGAAAATGCCCTTACCGTCTTTCCCTTCGCTTTCCCCGTAAAGTTGTTTCCACCATTCGGCGATGAAGTGGCAGCGCGGTTCGTAGTTGACCAGCAGTTCCACGGCTTTGCCTTTGCGGTGCAAAATATTGCGCACAGCGGCGTATTGCAACACATCGTTTTTGGCAAACGGCGCGGAAGCATATCGGTCGCGTGCATCGGCAGCGCCCTGCATGAGCGCATCGACCTCGATCCCAGCCGCCGCAATCGGCAACAAACCAACCGCAGTCAGCACAGAATAACGGCCACCCACATCGTCGGGCACGACAAATGTTTCGTAGCCTTCCTGGGTCGCCAGGGTCTTCAATGCACCGCGTTTCTGGTCCGTAGTGGCATAAATACGCGCCTGAGCGCCTTTTTTGCCGTATTTTTCTTCCAGTTTTTTCTTGAAAATGCGGAACGCCACCGCCGGCTCCGTCGTCGTACCCGATTTGGAAATTACGTTGACCGAGAAATCGCGGTCGCCGACTACTTCCAGTAAATGCGTGATATAGGTGCCAGAAAGGTTTGTCCCCGCAAAATAAACCTCCGGTGTTTTCACCCCTCCCCTACTCCGTTGCGCAGCGGTGAGGTTATTGTGAAAACTATGCGCGCAAAATTCGATGGCGGCTTTGGCTCCCAGGTACGAACCGCCGATGCCAATGACAATCAGCACTTCGGACTGTTCCTGAATACGCGCGGCGGCCGTTTTTATGCGGGCAAATTCGGCCTGGTCGTAGGCTACCGGCAAGTCCAGCCAACCCAAAAATTCGCTGCCGGGTCCTTTTCGGCTGTCCAGCAGTGCAGCCGCCGCGGCGACTTGTGCTTCCATAGCGGTCAGTTCTGCCGCGTTGATAAACGGCGCGGCAGGGCTATGGTCAAAAGAAAGATGTTTCATTGGCAGTAGTTGTGTTGACAAAAGGCAATTAATACGGCAAAAAAGTGCGGTGGGTAAAAAGGATGATTTCAGTTTTCGCTTGATTCGCCCCACTTTTTACCCATTATACTTTGGCCAGTTCGCCTTTCAGGTAATCGATCACTTTGATCTCCACCGGATCGACGCCGCGCAACTCGGCCAGGTAGAACGACATCCAGTCGCCCAGGTGAACCAGATAAAACGCTTTTTCAATGGCGGATTTACCTTTCGACCATACTTCAATCGACGAGGCGGTAAAATGTTCGATGATTTCTTTGTTGATATCCATGCGCACGCTGGTGCGGTTGAAATCGTCTTTATTGCGCAGCCAGATCACGGCGATATCCGGACGGTTGTTGCGCCAGCCCACCAGTTCGTTGTGGTTCATTTCCGGCACGACATTGTGCCAGCCGAGCAGTTTGGCATTTTCGTTGATCTGCTGACGCCAGCGGACCGCTACGGCTTCCATGTGATCGGCGATGTAGAAAACCGGGGTTTTATCGACCAGAAAACCGGCCAGTTTGTGCGCGTTCTTTTTAATGGTGGCTTCATCGCGCACGATCAGTTTCTGCGCTGCGGCCACCTGATTGAGCAATTTGGCGGGAATCAGTCCGGCGACGCGGAACACACCCAGTTGTGCGACCACCGAGAAACCCAGACAAGCC
This sequence comes from Chitinophagales bacterium, assembly GCA_038203695.1. GTDB lineage: Bacteria > Bacteroidota > Bacteroidia > Chitinophagales > Saprospiraceae > M3007. Next base: position 3,594 of record JBBRDQ010000277.1, on the reverse strand, counting down.
CGTGGGCTGCTCCATCCGCTGGGCAGCTGCACGTAATCGAACCCGTTTTTCTGGGCCATTTCAAGCAGTTTGCCGGCGGAAGCGATACAAACGATCTTGGCACCCGTGTGCAGGACACTTTCGAGCGTACTGAGCGTTTCTTCCGTATTACCCGAATACGACGAGCAAATTACCAGTGTGTGTTTATTGACCCAGGCCGGAGCGCTGTATCCTTTGCTGACTACGACGGGCAGTTTGCAGACCGGGCGCACAAATTCCTGCACGAAATTGCCACCAATGCCACTACCGCCGAGACCGGAGATAAAAACCGAGCGCAAAGGCGCATTGTGTTTGTTAAATTTGAATTTTTCGGCGATTTGGAGGGCTTCCGTGAGCTGGTCGGGGAAGCGGCTGATCATTTTATCCATTGGAGATACTGGGAGATTTGTTGAATTATTGAATACGGTGACGGGTTAAGAAGTTTCCTGTTTTTGTCTTCAAAACCATGCCACGCCAGGAATGTTCGGTGGATGCAGCCGCAAAACTAAAAGGATTTGTATAAAGAAAAGGGGTAAAATGTAGAAACAGTTTCTTCGTGTTACCTTCGCCGCTGTTATGCAATACGAACTTATCCACGAAGACGAACACCTGCTGGTGGTAAATAAACCGGCCGGACTGCTCACCATCCCCGATCGGGCCGGCAATAAAGACAGTCTGCACGCGGCATTAGAGCGCCGGTACGGACGCATCTTCACTGTGCATCGCCTGGACCGCGAGACCAGTGGCATCCTTTGTTTCGGGCGCACCGAGGCAGCACACCGCCATCTTTCCCTGCAATTCGAACACCACACGGCCGATAAATACTATTTCGCGCTGCTCGACGGTATCCTGCACCACGAAGAAGGTGAAATTGATAAACCCATTGGCGAGCATCCGGTAATTTCCGGGCGGATGGCGATCGTAAATTCCGGCAAACCGTCGCTCACATTTTATCGGGTGACCGAGCGGCTTAACCGTTTCACGCTGATCGAGGCTTTGTTGAAAACCGGGCGTACGCACCAGATTCGGGTGCATTTTCAAAGCATCGGTTATTCGCTGGCAGTAGATGCCGTATATGGCAAACGCCCGGCGCTGTATTTGTCGGAAATAAAGGGAAAATCCTATAAATCGGGTAAACACAGCGAAGACGAACGCCCACTGATGGAGCGCACTTCCCTGCACGCTGCGCGGCTGCGACTCAACCACCCCTTTACGGAAGAACGCATGGAATTCAAGACCGAACTACCGAAAGACTTTGCGGCGGTGTTGAATCAATTGCGCAAGTGGGGCGGGTAAAATTCGGTTGTAGTGTCGGGGGTGACTGCGAGTCCCCCCGACACTACACCTGACTACTCTTGCACCAACACCTTCCCCGTCAAAACGCCGCTTTTACCCCTTATCTGCACGAAATAAATACCACTCGCCAGCATGGCTGCATGCACGCGGATAGGTTGCGATAAGTCCTGCAACGATTGCTGGTAATAAACCTGACCGGTTGTATTGAACAGCGTCAATTGACCAGATCCGAGCAATGTGGTGGTGGTAGTTACGGTAAAATGCCCGTCGTTTGGGTTGGGCACAATTAGCAGGTCTTCGCTTTTGGCAATTTTTGCAATTGGCTCCTTGGTTCCGACCGGTGTTAGCAGTAGTGTCGATGTGACCGTATTGGTAATAATCGGCTCATTGAAATCAAAATAAATGGCGGCTTTATTGCGGATGATATTGTAGGGATAGGCGGCGAAGGCTTTATTGCGCTGAATGGCGAACGTAACAAAGCCGTGGCTCGCCGCTTCATTGGCATTGCTGTCGGGCAAGGCGATTTGATCGAAAACGACTTCCAGCAAACCACCCGGCAATAATTGAAAACGGGTAATGTCGTGACTGGCCGCCACCAGGCGCAACGTGCTGAAATTAAGCGCCTTATCCAGCCGATCGGTGATGCGCACGCGCGCGGCTTCATAGGTGCCGGTGTTTTGAAACTGAATGGTGTACAGCAATTCCTTGCCTGCAGCGATTTCGGCGGCGGTGAGTCCGGCAGCAGGTTCTACGCGTTTTTCATTGGGGTCGTAGGCACCGACTACGATATCAGACAACAGGAATTGGTTGTTGGCAGGCACAAAATCGGCTACATCGCACATAACATACCCGCTTGTCTTGATTAAAGTACCCAACGGGACGTCCGGATTCAGCGTACCGCGAATGTGAATACGGTCATGGGCAAAAAGTGGCAATTGGGCTACATTCCACACCAGACTATCGCCAAATACCGCAGCAGGTGCCGGTGTTGCACTGATGTACTGGTAATTCGGATCCAGTTTTACCGAGATCGTGGCATTTGCCGGCAGGGTACCATCGTTTTTATAATTTAAAAAAGTAGGTAATTCGAACCCTGGCCGGGGCCGTCCGGCGTACGTACCGGAAGCAGACAAATCCGTCATGTCGGCGGTAAAGTGAACGCCAAAATTGCGGTCGTTACTACTGTCATTGACAATGTACAGCGGCGGGGTAATTTTATCGACATAGTTCGATAATACCTGTGCCCGCAGCGTATCGCCGCCGTGCGGCAAAGAACGAATCGCATAATGGCCGGTAGTGCCCGTAGTGGAAAACCAGAATGGAAACCAGGCATTGGGTTCGGTAATATTGACTTGAACGCCCACCAGGGTAATTTCGCCAGCCTCCTGCACCCCATTTTCATTGTCATCCTTAAAGACGGTCCCGGCGGAAACTGACCCGTAGTTTTGCGGTAGGGCGCTTTTTAAAACGCCGCCGCCAAAAGTGGAACGACCACTAAAAAAAGTAGTATCCACTAGTTCCAGACTTCCATACAGGTCATTGCGAACAGGCAGCCAGGTTTTGCAGGTATCTATAGAAATAAAAAGCCCAATCGTGGGGTCATGCAGGTAATATTTTCCCTGGTAATTCCAGATATGGTTCGTCCGTATTTCATACGCTGAGGTCGACGGATACTGAAAAAATGCCGGCAATCCATCATTGGCATATTGCCAGTTTACACCATCGGTAGAACTGTACAAGGCCGTGTTGGTAACCAATTGATCCGCTCCCATCACAAACAATCGGTCTCCCGAGGAATACAGCCCGCCGAAAAGGGCGCTGTTGGGGCCTGGTTCTATTTGCCAGGTCAGGCCCGCATCCACACTCGATACCAGATTTTGGCCCCATTTGCTTATTCCGTAGTATTTTCCGTTAAAATACACGATTTGATACGGCATGTCCACCGCTTGCCAAGTCTGGCCAATATCTGCGGAACGCAAGCCTCTGTAGGAGTATTCATCATAAATCAACATGACATCACCCAACCAGTTGAGTTGTTGGGGTCTTACCAAGCTCCAGGGATCGTTGGAATCTTCAGGATAAATCGTGTCCCAGGAACTGCCATTGTCTGTCGATAAATAAATATTGTAATTATAACTGGCGTAACTATACAGCCGCCTTCGGCGGCATTTTTAGGTGAGCCAAAGCGGAGATAGCACCAAAAACGGAGTTTCCATTTTTGATAGTAGTATCGATAACCGAACGTAATATGCAATATTCTTCTTGTCTGGATTTGAACTG
>JBBRDQ010000276.1:0-5699 GCA_038203695.1 Chitinophagales bacterium | reverse complement strand
TGTTTACCGAAAACGAGCACAACCGGGCGCAACTTTGGGGACAGTCGAACGATACACCCTTCGTAAAAGATGCTTTTCACCGCGCCGTAGTCGGCAACGACTTCGACTTTCTGGAAGGTAAAACGGACGGTACTAAGTTTGCGCCGATGTATCGCTTTACAGTACCGGCAGGGGAACATGTCTCGGTGCGCCTTCGCTTGAGTAAAAAGCAACAAAAAGCGCCGCTTGGAAAAGACTTTGAGACAAACTTTGCCGCCAGGCAGCAGGAGGCCGACCACTTCTATACAAACTTAGCCGCTCCGCTCGCAGATGTTGACCAGCGCAGCATCCAACGCCAGGCCTTCGCCGGAATGCTTTGGTCGAAGCAATATTACAACATAGATATGCCCCGCTGGCTCGATGGTGACCCGGGCCAGTTGCCGCCGCCAAAGTCGCGCAAAACCGCGCGCAATGCCCATTGGCGTACGCTCAACAATGAGGACATTATTTCGATGCCCGACAAGTGGGAATACCCCTGGTACGCAGCCTGGGATTTGGCCTTTCACACTGTACCACTCGCTATGGTGGATGCACAATTTGCTAAAAATCAATTGATTCTGTTTCTACGCGAGTGGTACATGCACCCCAATGGCCAGCTGCCTGCCTACGAGTGGGCTTTTGGCGATGTGAACCCTCCGGTACACGCTTGGGCATGTTTGCAAGTCTATAAAATAGAACAGGCACAACAAGGAACAGGCGATATTGACTTTCTGAAACGCGCTTTCCAGAAATTGCTGCTCAACTTTACCTGGTGGGTCAACCGCAAAGACAACAAAGGCAACAACGTTTTTGAAGGCGGCTTTCTGGGACTGGATAATATAGGGGTGTTCGACCGCTCCAACGAGATACCCGGTGGCGGTTATCTGGAACAAGCCGATGGCACCGCGTGGATGGGACTTTACTGCCTCAATATGCTCGAAATGGCCTTGGAAATCGCCCAACACGACCGCTCTTTTGAAGACGTCGCTACCAAGTTTTTTGAGCATTTTATCTACATCGCTGAAAGTCTCAATCGTATCGGGCACGACTGGACGGGTGCCTGGGATGAACAGGAGGGCTTTTTTTACGACATACTCGCCCTGCCCAACGGAGCGTACATTCCCCTGAAAATCAGGTCGCTGGTTGGATTGTCCACCCTTTTTGCGGCCTATGTATTGCCCAAAAAATACTTGGAAAATCTGCCCGATTTCACCCACCGCCTGCGCTGGTTTCAGCAGTACCGCCGCGACAACGGTGACTACCTCGTACTCGAGGAAAACCCGGACAACGGCGACCTCCTGCTCTCGCTCATCCCGCAGGAGCGGCTCACGCTATTGCTCCGCCCAATGCTCGACGAGGCAGAATTCCTGTCGCCTGGTGGCATTCGCTCCCTGTCGAAGGCGCACCAGAATGGATACTCGGTGCAGATTGAGGGACAGGAATTTGGCTTGCGCTACGAACCGGCCGAAAGCAGCAGCGGGCTTTTTGGTGGCAACTCCAACTGGCGCGGCCCGGTGTGGATGCCCATGAACTACTTGCTGATCAATGCTTTACGCGAGTACCATAAGTTCTACGGAGCGGAATATAAAGCGGAGTACCCAACTGACTCCGGCCAGTGGATGAGCCTTGCGGATATAGCCGATGCGTTGTCGGGCCGACTGGTATCTGTTTTTGAAAAAGATACCAATGGCTACCGTCCGGTCCATGGCGGGCTGGATCTGTACGCCGACGATCCGCATTTTCGCGACCTGGTACTGTTCTACGAATATTTCGACGGCGAAACAGCACGGGGCGTGGGTGCCAGCCACCAGACCGGATGGACAGGACTGGTGGCCAAATTGATCGCCGAGAAAAAGTAACCCGGAATCAATTTCGGAGATGCAAAATCGCCGTGCAAACTGGATTCCAGGATACTATTTTCTGAAATGTTACGCAGGTAAAAAACCACCTCGCTACCAGGGCCGACTTTTGTACCATTAAGTTTCAAAACCGCCAAACAGGCACGGTCAATTCTGGAAACCGGCGGGTAAAAAACACAGCCATGTACACCAATAACAACAACACCAAAAGTTTCAGTGAACTGGCCGCTCACGAGTGGCTTGTCACCAATGGCATCGGCGGTTTTGCTTCGTCCAGCATCATCGGCGCGAATACCCGCCGCTATCACGGTTTATTAACCGCTGCGCTGCATCCACCAGCCGATCGCTGGGTGCTGGTGGCGAAAGTGGAGGAATCGATCGTATTTAGCCGCGACGGCGCCTACAGCATTTCCAGCAACCAGTTTCCGGGCAATGTACACCCGCATGGGCATCAATTCTTTCAGTTTTTTGAAAGAAAACCCCTTCCGCGCTTCAAGTTTGAAGCCGACGGCAACCACATTCTGAAAACTGTCTTTATGGCGCACGGCTCTAATACAACCGTCGTGGAATACCAAAACACTGGCGAGCGCGCGTTCCAATTGCGGCTCAATCCGATGTTTGTTCACCGCGACTACCACGGCCTGTACCGCGAAGATGCGTCGCACGATTTCTGGTGTAAACGGGACGAAGGCCGTTGTGCGGTGTACGCTTACTTTGGTGCACAGCCCGTTTTCTGGGCGTTTTCAAAAGGTGAATTCCGGGAGGAGCGCTTCTGGTTCAAAAACCTGCAGTACGCCCGTGAGCAGGAGCGCGGTCTCGATTTCGAAGAGGACTACTGCTCCATCGGTCATGTTACAACCGTGCTGAAGCCCGGCGAAAGCGTGTTCCTGACCTTCTCAACCGACGAAAAAATGGTGCAGCAAGACCCGGAAGCGTTAAAACGCAAGGAGTTGGACCGCCTCGAAAGTCTGGTACAAGGCGTTGCGAACCACCCGTTTCTGAGCGACTTGATGGTTGCAGGCGACCAGTTTCTGGTAAAAAGAGGCGACGATGCCTATACCCTCATCGCGGGCTATCCGTGGTTTACGGATTGGGGCCGCGACACCATGATTGCCATGCGCGGGCTGACCATCGCCACCGGCAAGCAAGCCATTTCAAAGTCCATTTTAGAGACTTTTCTTCGTCATGTGAATGGCGGAATGCTGCCCAACCGTTTTCCCGATCAGGGCGAAACGCCTGAATACAACACCATTGATGCCACGCTCTGGTTATTCGTGGCACTCTATGAATACTACCAAAAATTCCACGATATTGAGTTTATTGAAAGGTGCTTTGGCCAACTGACCGACATTATGGAGCACCACCTGTCGGGTACCCGCTTCAATATCAAGGCTACCGAAGAAGGCTTTCTGAGTGGCGGTGAAGGATTGGCGCAACTCACCTGGATGGATGCCCGCATTGGCGACTATGTGGTCACCCCGCGCCACGGCTGTCCGGTAGAGATTCAGGCATTGTGGTACAATGCGCTGCGGATTTATCAGTATTTCGCGGGAACACTCCAGCAACCGTATGAGCGGTTCGCAGCGGTGGCAGAGCGTTTATTTCAAAATTTCCCGAAATATTTTGTGCGGCAGGGCGGCGGGCTGAACGATGTAGTGACCTGGCAAAAGGGCACTTTCGTGGCCGATCCGTCCATCCGCCCCAACCAAATCTATGCCGTGAGTCTGCCATTTTCCCTGCTCTCGGCAGAACAGGAGAAAGCGGTTTTACAAGAAGTAAAGGAACATCTGTTGACCGATTTCGGTCTGCGTACACGCGCTCCCGAGCACCCGGATTTTCGTCCAGTCTACAACGGCGGGCCGTGGGAGCGCGACACGGCTTACCACCAGGGTACGGTTTGGCCGTTTCTGTTAGGCGAATACATCACAGCCTACATGAAGGTAAACAATTGGTCTGAAGCGGCTTTGAAAGAAAGCCAAAACCTGCTCAACCCGCTTAAAAAACACTTTTACCAGCACGACTGCGCCTTTGGGATTTCTGAAATTTTTGACGGAAAAATACCGCGGGGAGGCAAGGGCGCAGTACACCAGGCGTGGTCAGTGGGCGCAGTACTCAAAACGCTGATTGACTTGGACATCCGACACAAGAAGCAGAAAAAACCCGTCATACTGCCTTTTACGCAGATATCTTCGTTCTTCTTTTGAGGCTCAGAGCGTTCAGCGTATAATTCTGACTGACGCGTATTTTTTTACCAATAAAATAACAGGCAATGAAATTGATTATTTTGGTCGCCCGCAGCATGGCTTTCTCTACTGCATGTAGGGGTGATAATTTCTGGAGCAAAACACGCCTCAAATAATGTCGCCCAAAATTACCCTTCCGCTCGTGGAAGCCTGGGCGCTGGGGATGTTTATGCTCTCGGCTACTTGCTTCGTTGCTTTGTTTGGGCTGCCGGCATCCCCCTTATACGTCCGCGCAGATTATGCCCTGCTGCGTCGTTTCCTGATAGGTTGCGCTATGGGACTGACGGCAGTGGGACTGATTTACTCGCCCTGGGGTCGTCGGTCGGGTGCGCACATGAACCCCGCAATGACGCTCACCCAATGGTTTCTGGGAAAGATAAATGGCGGTATGGCCGTGCGCTACGCCTTTGCACAAGCATTGGGTAGTACAGCGGCGATGTTTTGCGCTGCCTGGTTTTTCCCGCAAGCAGCGGCTCCGGAGGTCAATTTTGTACAGACGCTCCCCGGCGCATACGGCGTGGGCGTAGCGTTCGGCAGCGAAATGCTCATTTCTTTCGGATTGGTGCTGTTGGTGCTATACTCCAGCAATTTTGAAAGCACCGCTAGTAAAACCGGTTTTTTTGCCGGGATCTATATCGTGCTCTGTATCACGTTTGAAAGCCCATTTTCGGGTATGTCCATGAACCCGGCCCGTAGCCTTGCGTCGGCTGTAGCAGCGGGCCATTTTAGTTACCTGTGGATTTACCTGCTGGCCCCGCCGTTGGGCATGTTGCTTGCAGCGCAGGTATGGAAGGTGTGGATTTGCCAAAGAGCGGAGTTTCGCTGTAGTTTTCAGTAAGGAACGGTGTCAGCATAAAGTATTTTCCAAAATGTTACGCAGGTAAACATTGCAGCTATCCGCTCCCTTACCTTTGTACCAGATTTTACATACAACACGAAGCAATATGAAATCCATCATCGTCACCGGCGCGGCCGGCAACATGGGGCAGGCCGTCGTCAGTCGTTTCGCAAGCGATGGCTACCAAATTTATGCTGCCCTCGGTCTGGGCGAGAACTCGCGTATTTTTAGCGAAAGTATCCATTCCGAGCGCATCCAGACCCAGTTTCTAAATCTTACCGACGAGACCGTTTCGGAAGGCTACGTCAATGGTATCCTTGCCAAAGACCCAGATGTGGAAGCCGCAGTGTGCTTGGTGGGTGGATGGCAGCCCGGTACGCTGGCCGAAACTACCGGCTACGAATTCGACAAGTTGATAAAACTGAACTTTATGACGGCCTACAACATCGTGCGCCCGCTTATGGCTTATTTTGAGCGGCGCGGCACCGGTGGTCAGTTTATTTTCATCGGTGCCCGACCGGCTATCAACCCCGCCGAAGCCAAAGGTCAGGTCGCGTATGCTTTCTCCAAATCGCTGCTCCTGCAGCTGGCGGCAATGATTAACGACATGGGTAAATTCAAGAATATCCGCGCCAGCGTTATCATCCCCTCGCTGCTCGACACTCCCCAGAATCGCAACGCGTTTCCAGATGCGGAGCCGGAAGAATGGGTCACCCCGAAGGTCGCTGCTGACACCATTTC
>JBBRDQ010000275.1:0-5752 GCA_038203695.1 Chitinophagales bacterium | reverse complement strand
AGGCCATCCACAGGATCAAAATACGCACCAGCCAGCGGTTGTAAGGAATATATTTCGCCCAGCCCATCCGGAAATAAATGGCTAGAAACGCACCGGCGGCCAGTCCATCCAGCCGGCAATACGGCAATACATACGACGCCATCGACCAGGTCTGGTGAAAAGCATCGTCGGTCCAGTGCCGGAAACTGGTGCTGAAATGGATGATCAGCACGCACAAAATCGCCAGATAACGCGGCGGAACCAGCCACACGACCAACGGCCATACCATGTAAAATTGTTCCTCTACCGCCAGCGACCACATGTGATTCAGGCCGAAATAATCGCTCTGATAAATCCAGGTGGTTTTGAGCGCCATCGCGACGTTGGGCATAAACGCCAGAAACCAGATCATACTGTCGTAATGCTGCAGCCGATCCGGCGCATGTTCCACAAAAACTACCGTGAACCATACGACAAGTACGCAAAAATAATACAGCGGGAAAATGCGCAAAATGCGCCGCCGGTAGAAATTGGACCAATACTTGGGTTTATTGCGTGCATCCAGCAGAATACCGGTAATCAGGAAACCGGACAAGACAAAAAACAGATCTACGCCCAACCAGCCGCCCCCAACCAACCGCGCCCATGCCGCATCCGGCATGAACTCTGGCAACAGAAAATGACTGAATAACACCATTAAAACCGCCAGTCCGCGCACCCCGTCGAGGGCTTTGACATGACCACGGACCTGGTATTCGGTATTATCCGTGGGGAAATAGGCAATAATCTGGCGTAACAGCACGGAATTTAGTTGGTTAAGTTAGGCTAAGGAACGGTTAAATCATTTATTTACGGCACGCACCCGGGCTCCGTTGCTGAGGTTGAGTTGGCCGGTTACAACTACCTGTTCTCCCATTTGCAAACCGCCCAGTATTTCTACTTTATCGCCATAAATGCCACCGACCTTAATGGCGCGTTGTTCGGCTACCGAATCCCGCACGACAAAAATTTTAGCGTCCTGCAAACTTCCGGCCACGGCCTTGCGTGGCAACGTCATCCCCTGCCGGTTCGCGTTGAAAGTAAACATCGCTTTGGCGTGCATACCGGCGCGCAAAGGCGCATTTTTCGGATTGGGCACCTCTATTTCCACGTCGTAATTAAAGGCATTGTCGGCGCGCAAGCCGATATTCGTCACTTTCGCCGCCACCGTGGTGCCCGGATAAACATCAGCCACGACCTGTACGGTCTGGCCCTTTTGCACATTCAGGATGTCGCGTTCAGTCACCTTGATCATCAGGAATAATTTTTCCAGATTGGTCACCTGCGCCACCTGGATCCCCGGACCGATCACGCTGCCGCGCTCGATAAAGCGCAGTCCCATGGTGCCGGTCATCGGCGCTTTGATACTCGTGTTGGCGATATTTTTTTTCAGGCCCTTTTCTTTGGCTTCGGCGGCCAGAATACCCAATTCCAGGTCTTCAATCTTGTTTTTTGGCACCGCTTCGCCTTCGATCAGGTTGGTGAGGCGCTCGCGGTCTTTGCGCAATTTGGCCAAATTGGCCTGCGTAGCCTCTAATTCGATGCGCAGCAATTCGTCGTCAACTTTAGCGATGACCATGCCTTCCGTCACCCATTCTCCCTTGTTTTTGAAGACCTCCAGCACACGTCCGGCCGTTTCAGAAATGACGAACATTTCCTTGGCCGGCAGAAAAATCCCGTCCGCTTCCAGGTGATTGGACAGCGTTTCTTGCTGGGGTTGTACCACTTCCACCGGGACGAAAGCATTGGTAACGCGACTGAATTCGGATTCGGCGACCAATTCCTGCTTGTTCGAATACAGTTTCCAGGCGATCAGGGCGATGCTGGCGGCGAATAGTAGCCAGATATAGGTGCGATTGCGCAATGTTGGAAAATTAGACGTGAAAAAATCAATTTGGGTTGGCAAAAGTAAGTAAGTGCTGGGACTTAAGTCAGGTGGAAATTCCAGCACCATTCAGGAGCCTTTTTGCGTAAGTTATTTTGCGGATGGGTTAAAGTAGCGTCGCACCGCTATCTTTGCGGCTTATTTACTTGTGAATCATGCTCATTAAAGCCTCCGGCATCACGAATTTGACCGATGCCCGTTATTTTGCCGCCAAAGAAGCCGATTTCCTGGGCTTCAATCTGGAAGAAAACACCCCCGGTTACCTCGATCCCATGTACATGAAAGCCATCCGCGAGTGGGTGGAAGGGCCGCAAATTGTCGGTGAGTTTTCCAGGGCTTCCACCGCCTATATCCGCGAAGCAGCCGCATTTTTCGGGTTGGATGCGGTACAGGTGCAAGCCGAGAGGTATGCCGGTGCGCTGCCCGAACTGACGGGTCTGTCGGTCATCCTGGCTATAGAAAATAAAAACAACAACAGCGCGATGGAGCAATTGCTGGCGGCGGCGGCCCCGCATGTCGCCTATTTTCGGATAGATTTCACGCAATTCCGACCGAATGATGGGGCCTTTTGGCAACAAATGGCGGCTACTTACCCGATCTTATTACACAGCGATGCGTCGGCCGAGACCTTGTCGGCCTGGCTGACGGCGATTCAGCCCGCCGGCATCAGCCTGAGCGGTGGCGAAGAGGAAAAAGTGGGGGTAAAATCTTTTGACGCGGTGGAGGAGATATTTGAGATGTTGGGGAAGTGAGGGGCGCGGCGGTGGTAGCCGCTGCATGTAAATATGCCGGCTTATTAGGCTGATTGTGCCGCCCGAGGGCGGCAGGTTTTAGTTGCTGCTGTGGTTAAAAATACTTGTTGCTGCAGGTGTTCCTCCCCACGTCCCCGTTACTCCAAGCCCAGCGCCGCAGCAGTGTCTGCGACCTGCTGCCAAGGTACCCACAATGAACAGACGCTGCTACATTCCATTTATTGCTTGCCAGTAATACACTGCGTGAAGGTGCAATATAGAACGTCTGCTCTATTTTGATGGATCATCGTGCTGTACGTGGGCAGCAGGTTAAAGACGCTGCTGGAGCTCAAAAACTACCCGTCACGGCAGGATTGGAAAACGGATTACCCGGATTAAAACGGATTTTCCCGTCCCGACAGGGATTCGAATGATCTACCATGATCATCGCAACAGCCGTTTCTATAAATAGGCACGACTTGTAGCGCAGGCGTCAGCCTGCCAGAAAATCTGGTTTAATCCGTTATATCCGGACAATCCGCTTTCCAATCCTGCCGTAACGACACGGAGGAAGACCTGCGGCGGCTAACACGGTTTGGGGCTTTGCGTTGTGGGGGATTTTTAGCACTACTGTTCATACGAAGCACAACTGTTGAACCTTGCACAAATGTTTGTTCGAAGCACGTCAGCCCCCATGACGCAAAACCCCTATTATGCGGTCGGCTTTTTATTGTCCAAAGATACCATTTCATTTCTTAACTCAAGTCAATGAATAGATGTTTGAAGCAAAGTAATTTTGTCCCGTCAAATAATTTACATAACTAAAAGTAAAAAAATGAAAGCAAGCGTAAGCAAAAAGTATGGCACACCAGAAGTTTTCACATTGGAAGAAGCCGTAAAGCCTATCCCAAAGCACAATGAAGTCTTGGTGAGGAATTATGCAGCCACAGTAACAGGGTCAGACATTATGATGAGAATAGGCAAACCCTATGTGGGTCGGTTATACTTGGGATTATCTAAACCCAAAACAACAATTCTCGGATTTGATTTTGCTGGTCAAATAGAAGAAATAGGGAAGGATGTTACTTCATTCAAAGTGGGTGATAAGGTTTTTGGCGGAACAACAACTCTAGGTAGTTACGCAGAATATACTTGTGTCAATATTAATGACGTAATCACCACAATGCCTGAAAATATCAGTTATCAAGAAGCTGCACCTGTAAGCGGAAGCGGAATTACTGTGATGAATTTTTTAAAAGGTCTTGCTAAACTAAAGGCTGGAGACAAGATATTAGTTAATGGAGCCTCGGGTAGTTTGGGAACTTATGCAGTGCAAATCGCGAAGCAGTTTGGGGCAGAAGTAACTGGAGTTTGCAGCACTGCAAATATTAAAATGGTCAAGGAGTTAGGTGCTGATTTTGTGATTGATTATACCAATAACGATTTCACAAAAGCTGAGAAACAGTATGATATAATTTTTGATACTGTTGGAAAAACATCTTTTACAGAATGTAAAAAATCGCTCACCGCAAATGGTATTTATCTTTCTTCTGTAATCAGCCTCCCGCTTTTATGGCAAATAGTTAAAACATCATTGTTTGGCACTAAAAAAGCGAAGTCTTCTTCAACTGGTATGCTTCCTGCCAAGGAACGCTTAATCTATTTTTTGGAGCTAAAGGAATTATTGAAAACTGAAAAAATTAAAACAGTTATTGATAATACTTATCCTTTGTCTAAAATTGCGGATGCTCATAAATATGTAGAAAAAGGGCACAAAAAAGGCAATATTATTATTAGTATATAATTCAAAAAACTTAGGCATAGGATATTTTATGAATTAGTTTGGAGTTATAAATGATCTGAAATTAAAAATAAAAAAAGATGAAAAGATACGTTTTTATCAAAAATCTACAATTAGGAATTTCTTCAAGTATTGTAATTATTGTGGGTCTTATTTATGGTCTTTATCCAAGCAAAATATTACCTGCTGTATTTGGATTTGAAGTTAATGATTTAGAACTAAAAAATATTTTCCGGGCTGTAATGGGCTTGTACTTTGTTATGGGTATCTTTTTAATAGTAGGAATTAAAAATTCAAAATATTGGAGAATGGCAACCTTAATAAGTGTATTGTTTACATCAGGTTTGGCTTTTGGTCGAATATTAAGTACAATCTTTGATGGTTTTTCTATTCTTTTAAGTTTTGCTTTATTAATAGAATTGGCATTAATGGTATGGGGTATTTCAAACTTGAAAAATAAAAAATATAGTGAAGACTAGTAGGTAAAGTTTAATGATGTTTATTGGTAGCAATCCTTTTTCTAATTCTACTCAACGATTCGGGCTTAACACCAATATAACTTGCCATCAGATATTGCGGAATTCTTTGAAACAAGTCAGGTCTGGATTTTAGAAGGTTTAAATACCTCTGTTCAGGTGTATCGGTTACGTATGATGTAATTAATTGCTGTTGCTCAGCAAAAGATTTTTCCATAACGGCTCTGGCTAATGTTTCAAAGCGTGGGAATTTCTTAAATAATTCCTGAGCCTTTTGTTCGTTGCCGACAACCAATGAGGTTTCTTCCATGCAAACTAAATTATGTGACGAAGGAGCATTCTGCGATAATCCTGTTAATGAAATAATCCATTGTCCTTCTGTGAAAAAATTAATTGTTTTTTCCTCTCCGTCAATCAAAAGATATTGTCTGATGCAGCCCTCCAAAATAAAATAAGTGTCAATAGAGGTTTGTCCTTCTTTTAGCAAAAAAGCGTCTTTCTTGAATTCGGTTACAACCATACCGTCTTCTAACACTCTTGCTTCATCTTGGCTAAGAGTAGTAATTTGAGAAAAGTATTTTACAATTTTATTTTCCATCTAGGTCGTCTTCTTAAGCTGCCGCATAATCGAGTCACGCACAGGAATCTCACCCACACGTTCTCCCGGAACCGTGCGTGAAAGTCTCCCTTCACACGGCTCTTCTTGTTTATAAATCGCAATTAAGGATGTACCAATTTCCAGTGATCAAACAATCTGGGATTGTCTTTGTATTGTAGTTTTAGCCAAACGACCGCCGCCTTTTTGTACAAACCCTTCTCCCATTTAACCCATTTAAGTAGT
>JBBRDQ010000274.1:0-5761 GCA_038203695.1 Chitinophagales bacterium | reverse complement strand
ATGCCCTTGTACAGAATCGCCAGCCCATTCAGGATTATGGCATAATCGGGATGTTCCCTGCCTAAGGCTTTTTCCCAGATGGCTTTGGATTCAAGGTACAGCGGTTCGGCTTTCTCATATTGGCCCATGACCCGGTACAGCATCGCCAGGCTGTTCAGGCTTGCTGCATAATCAGGATGTTCCCTGCCCAGGGCTTTTCCCCGGATGGCTTTG
Source organism: Chitinophagales bacterium (assembly GCA_038203695.1). Classification (GTDB taxonomy): domain Bacteria; phylum Bacteroidota; class Bacteroidia; order Chitinophagales; family Saprospiraceae; genus M3007. Next base: position 5,548 of record JBBRDQ010000274.1, on the reverse strand, counting down.
GATTCAAGGTAAAGCGGTTCGGCTTTCTCATATTGGCCCATGTCATAGTACAGAATCGCCAAGCCGTTCAGGCTTGAGGCATAATCGGGATGATCCCTGCCCAGGGCTTTTTCCCGGATGGCTTTGGATTCAAGGTAGAGCGGTTCGGCTTTTCCAAATTGACCCATGACCCGGTACAGCCCTGCGAGGTTTTGCAGGCTTGCGGCATAATCGGGATGTTCCCTGCCCAGGGCTTTTTCCTGGATTGCTTTGGATTCAAGGTACCATTTTTCAGCACCTGTATAGTCTCTTTTGCGAAACAATATTCTACCGTGGTTAGAACAACAAGTGCCGTAGGCTGCCGACTCCTGCCCCAGTTTTTCCAGTGCGATTTTTTCAGCTACGGCATTAAGGTCGAGGGCTTGGTCAAAGTCCCTTTTGGCAGTCAGCGCACGGGATGCCTGTAACAGGCTGTCCACCTGCCGGATGGCGACGGAATCAACGATTTGGGCAGCGAGCCAACAAGGGGCAAGGCAAAAGGCCAAAAAGATTGTTTTTAGCATCGCAGTATCAATTTGGTTTTACCGAAAGCGGATTAAAATATTTACTTCGACAACAATCCCGCCGCCTTTTCCGCCTGTTTGCGGTAAGGGTGTTTGGGCAGGGTTTTTACTTGCCTGAACAGATCCAACGCCTTCGCCCGCTCGCCTGCCAGCAACATCGCCAAGCCCCTGTACCATTGCAATTGCGGTTCCCAGGCGGCGTGGCGGCCTTGCAGCGGGTCAAAATTAGCCAGCGCTTCGTTGCCTTCGCCCATTTCCAGCAGACAATAACCTTTTAGGTAGCGCAGGGTGTCGTTCACGGCCATTTGATTTTCCAAACGATTCAATGCGATGTATGCGGCATTGAAATCGCGGTTTTTCAAGTTTTCGTCGGCTTGTTTAAAAGGATCCTTGCTGGTCAAACCCCTTAGCGGATAATCGGTGTACCACAGTTGATTGAGCAGGGTTTGAAAGGTTTTGTTTGACTCTTGGTCGCCTCGTATCAGGGTGATTTCGGGCGCGGGGTAACGCGGATTGGCCAACCGCTCGCTGGGGCGCACTTGGGCAATGGGTACGCTCCCTGTATTATCTTTGCCCTTTTCCGACGGAACAACCTGATTATCCCGGGGAACTGGCGATTTTTGGGGTTGTTCAACGGGTAATTGTGGCGGGGTTGGGGCAATGGAGGTACTTTTTCTTCCCACCAATAAATATGCCGCGCCGGCAATGAATGCCAACGCGACCATTGCAATAACGATGCGCTGCCAGAAGATGCGTCGGTATAAAGCGGCGCGTTCAACGGCCACGCTGGCCACTTTATCTTCGAGGCGAAGCCCTTGGAGACCCTCCATTACCTGTGCTGCGGCGCGGCGTTCTGCCTCGTCGGCATGATCGCTCAAATATTGTTTGTGCTCCTCCATTGTTGCGCAATTTGTATTAGTTTTTTCATGCAATCGCTGCGTTTTATTTTCAGTGAATCGGTGGTGGTGTATCGGGTCCAGCCCTGGCGCACCACTTCGTCGTCGCTATATCCATCTATGTGCTGCAGTCGGATGACGGTTTCGCAAGGCTCGCCCATTTGCGCCAAAAACTGCCGCACCAAGTCGGCAGATTCGCGCTGCTGCTGAGCGACCTCCACATCCGGGTCGTGCAGATCGTGGTGGTTTTCAAGCGCTTCGTGCTGTTTTCCTTGGGTTCGGGTCATCATAAGGGCCACGCGCCGCATGATTTCTACGAGGTACGTGGAGGGGGCATGGCCTTGAAACTGATAGCCGCCATCCTGTATTTTTCGCAAAAAGATAAGCGTGCTTTGGTTGAGCACCTCGTCCGCGCTATCGGGCAACAGGCCGTACTGCTGCGCGAATTTGCGGGCCGAAGGCATGGCCTTGGTTTGTACGCAAAGGATCGCGCGGTTGTCTAATTTTTTCAAGGCTTGAAACAAACGCTCGTTGTCGTCAAACTGACGGCAAGGGTTTGATGGGGCCAAGCGTTCCAAGATGCTCATCGCGTCTGTGATTTACTGTATTGCAACAATTTGGGTAAAGGTAAGTGGTTTTGAAAAAAAGTAAAATCTTAGCCACGCCCATTATCCCCAATCTGGAGGTTGATCGCAGGGATATTTTCGCGGAGTGAATGGACTTACAGACTATAGTTGAGGATGTCCGCTATAGTATTTGAGTGATGACAAGTTGAACCTGCCTGCCCTGACAAAACCTAGAACGGTTGCATTTGAAACTTGCATCCGCGTATTATATGTTTTTGCGTATAAAAAAGTAAAAAAATAGAATTTATGCGAATATTGGGTTGGGATTAGGAAGTGCTTAGTGACGGGGTGACTTAAAGTCACCCCGTCACTAGCCTTGGCAATCAAGCATTTATCTTAACCCAATATTCGCATAATTTATATGCTTTAAAACCCAATCAGCCACAGCCTTTTATTTACCGCATTTTTAGGGGCCAATACAAAGGATTGTCCGCCTATTTCGTCCCGCCTTTGCGTTTACTGCCCCGTGAAATCGGCTTTTTGTACTTCCGTTCACGGGCGTTTTTAATGGCATTGCCCATGTTGACTTTCTTGTTCTTGGCTTTTTTCTCGTGAAAAGCGCCTTGCCGAATCGGCTGGTCGGGCAGGTAGTTTTTGCCGGGACCGGTATTCTTTTCATCTTCAATCAGTACCGTAGAAACAGGGATATCATCGGGGAACGGCAGCAGTGGGATCTGGCGGTCCATCAGCGTTTCGATTGCTTCCAGGGCCGGGCGCTCGGCTTCGGTGACCAGGATGACCGCTGCACCGTCGCGGTCGGCCCGACCCGTCCGGCCAATGCGGTGAATATACGTTTCCGGCGTGTCGGGCGTGTCGACATTGATAACGTGGGTGACATCGGTGACGTCCAGACCGCGTGCCAGCAGGTCAGTGGTGATCAGACCGCGGAATTTGCCTTCTTCGAATTCTTTCACGGCACGCGTGCGGTAATTCTGCGATTTGTTGGAGTGGATAATTTCAAACTCCTCTGGAAAACGCGCTTTCAAATGCTCGTAAATCTGATCGGACAATTTTTTGGAAGCCCCGAAGATCAGCACTTTGCGCATGGATTCGTCGGTCTCCAGCAGGCGTTCGAGCAGACTGATTTTGGTATTGAAATTAGGTACGTGGTAGGCCCGTTGCACAATGCGCGCCAACGGAGTACCGGCGCGCATCACTTCAATGGTCAGCGGTGTATTGAAAAATGTCTCGATCAGGTCGTCGACTTCTTCGGGCATGGTGGCGGAAAAAAGCAGGTTTTGCCGCTTGCGAGGCAACATGTCCAAAATGTTGGTCAATTGCACGCGAAACCCGAGCCCCAGCATTTCATCCACTTCATCGATCACCAAATGACGAACCGATTTCAGACTCACTGCCCGCGTTAGCACCAAATCGACCAAGCGGCCCGGTGTGGCCACCAGCATATCTAATCCGTTGTAAACCAGTTGTTTCTGGGTATTTATATTAGTCCCGCCATACACACCTTCTACGCGAATGGTCATATAAGGCGTCAGTTTTTTTATTTCACCGACTAATTGCACCACCAGTTCGCGGGTCGGCACCACGATCAATGCCCGCGGCTCTTTTTGCTTGGAAAAGGTCATCTGGCGCAGGATCGGCAATAAATAGGCGAAGGTCTTCCCGGTCCCTGTTTGCGCAATGCCCACGACATCCCGGCCCGACATCACCACGGCAAACACTTTCTCCTGGATGGGAGTCGGCTGATTATAACCCATATCCTTCAGGGCATTCAACAAGGGGGTATTCAGATTCAACGCTTCAAAAGTCATATACTAAGTCCAATTTGGCGCAAAGGTAGCGTAAATCAAGCGGCGAGCGGTTGAGAAATGAGCGATCGGCTGCAAAGCCCAATCGTACACCTTACAACGCAGCGATTTTGTGGCAACAGGAATATACCTTTGCCGCAAAGAGAAGATACCATGTTGCGCTATATCCATATTTCCCTGCTGCTGCTCGCCGGCGTCTTTCCTACCACTGCCCAAACCCTGGAGCAAAAAGCCGCGCAGGTCAAGGATGCCATCGCCCAGATCGAACGGCAAAAAGTAACCTATCTGGACCAACTCGAATCGATCAAATTTGAGATGATCCAGCGCGATCTGACGGCGGTCGGACTGCCCACTACCCTACCGGGCGGAACGGTCGTACGGCACAGTGCGCTGGCTCTCGAGTATTCAGAACCGCATGAACAGGCGCGCTGGGTAGCGCATATTATTCTTCCGGATGTACTGACCGGCCAGGTTTCGCGCAGCAATGATTTCCGGGAGGATACCGCCATCAAAACTGGCAGCGCGGTCGAAGCGGATTATATGTTGAAAACCCTGAAACCGGACAGCACCTACAACTACGACGGATTTGGCTACGATCGTGGCCACCTCGCGCCTTCCGCCGATTTCCGCTGGTCGGCCAAAGCACTGTCCGAATCCTATTTTTACTCGAATATGTCGCCGCAAAAAGCGGAGTTCAACCGGGGCTCCTGGGGACAACTGGAAGATAAAATCCGCGGCTACCTGTACCGGCATCCAACGACACAATTGTACGTAGTGACCGGACCGGTTTTATCCGACGACCTGCCTGTCGTAGCACGCGGTGTCAATAAGGTCAGCATTCCGAAATATTACTGGAAAATCGCCCTTGATCTGACCAATAAAAAAGCGATTGGTTTTTTAATGCCCAATCAGGAAATAACCTATCCGCTGGCCACTTTTTCCGTGCCGATTGATCGCATCGAGGCGGAAACTGGCATCGACTTCTTTTCCAGCCTGCCCGACGACCTGGAAGCAATGCTGGAAAGTCAGCGCAACAACGAGGACTGGTTGCCGGACATCGCCGGCGGGGATGTGGAGCCGATTTATCCGCCGAGCCTGGGGCCGAATCAGTTCAATACGGTGCAGGCCAAAAACCTGGCCGGTACTAACCAGAACTGCGCGGTATGCGGCACGGCAGTCGGAGCGCGCACTAGCCGGGCCGGAAATATTCTGATCAACCTGGATAAACAGTTTCCCAATCAGGTTTTCACGGTGTTTATCAAGAAGGAGAATATTCCGAATTTCTCTTACAACCCTGAGCAGGTGTTGAAAGGCAAGATTATCTGTGCCAGTGGCAAGGTGATGTTGATGGATGGAACACCGACGATGTATATTGATGCGGAAAAGGCGATTATGGTGAAATGAGGGTACTAGGGGTTGTTACTTTTTGCGGCAAGGCAAAAAGTACGAAGCCGTACCAGTGCTGGGATTTTAGGGCTCTTTTTAATGTTCGTATCAGGATGATGGGTAATGTGCAAAATTGAGCGTTTCGCACGGCGTTTGTTACTTTTTGCGTCCAAAAAGTAACCAAAAAGACTTGGCTTTCGAAAAACCCAACCATTTTGCTCGCCCCACCGGCGGCGCAAAAAAAACTCGCCGAATGGTTGTGTCGGGCCGTTGGCCCTTGGTGATCTGGTAGGCTCAAACAGTTTTTTGCTTCATCCGCCGCTGAGGCAGCA
>JBBRDQ010000273.1:0-5821 GCA_038203695.1 Chitinophagales bacterium | reverse complement strand
AGGGCCAATCATTGTGCTGTACCTTGGCAGCAGGTCAGAGACACTGCTGCGGCGCTGGGCTTGGGTTTGGAAGAGTGAAGCGGAACACCTGCTGAGGCTTAAATTTAAGAGAGTTTTGGATTTTGAGTTTTGAGTTGTGTCGCGCTTGGTATTTGTACTATAGCCGGACGTACTGGTGAAAATACCAAAGCGCAGTAGCAGGACTGACGCAGTCTGTCCTAAAAATCCGTTTTTTTCAGACCTGACGGGTTTTAAAATCCGTATAAACCTGTATGAATCCGTTCGATTCGTTGTCCCATTAATCTGCCCAACGCAAAAAGGCCCGACAGATCACTCCGTCGGGCCTTTTCTGTAAAACGTCCAAAACGCTTACTTGATCAGTTTCACATTCTTTCCGACCGGATCACCGCGTTCATTTTTGCCGATGGTGAATTCGATCATATCGCCTTCGCGCAGATCATTGAAGTCCGTTTCGAGCAGGAATGAAAAGTGGAAAAACAGGTTGTTGGTTTGCGGAAACGTAATGAAACCATACCCGTCTTTCAGGCTGAAAATCGTGCTGGTACGCACTTCTGTTTCCTCTTCATCTATCAAGAGTGGTTCCAGGATCGGCGTTTCGGAAGGATGTGGGATGCGTTTACGTTCGACGAACAAGCGAGTCACCGCAAAATTAGGATCGTTGTCGTCGTCGATAAAGTTGTGCATGCCGACCGGGTAGGTTACTTCTTCCAGCAAATACTGCGAAGTAACGGTACTGCGGCGGCGGCCTTCTTCATCAAAAAATTCGTAGTCCCAAGCCATCAGCATAACGCGCACGCCAAGCGTATGGAGTTTGCGCACCAACGGCACGAAATCACTATCCGAAGCGATCAAAACCACGACGTCAAATTGTTTGTGGAGCGACAACTCGAATGCTTCGAGCGCCATCCAGACATCAATGCCACGTTCCTGACGGTATCCTTGTACGGTGCGAACCGGCAGATAGTGCGTCGTGACGCCTTCCATCATCAGAATATCATCAAAAAGCCGATCATAATACAACCGATTGCCTTCTGCACTGGCTTCCTGCGCACTTAAACGCCCGCGAAAGTAGTGTGCATCGACAATTTGACATAAATGAAAGTCCTTTCCTTCTTCGTCAGCGATGCGATGTCGCACAAATTCGTGCAACCCGGCAATGCTCAGGCGATTGCGGCGATCGTGGTGATAAGCGTAGTAATTGGAAACGTGCAAAAAATAATTACCATCATAAAAGACTCCGATTCGAGTCAGTTTGTGCTGATTATCAGACATGTAAATAGTAGGTTAAAATGTACTTAATATACTAAAAAGGATAGAAGGGGTAATTGCTTAATAGATTGTTTTAATGGTAGTTATTTTGGTCATCAGAAGCAAAGTCTTGCGACGAACTGTGATCGATCTTTAAAACAGGGCGCAAATGAAGTGCTTTTTTGGGACAAAAAACTTTTTTTAAATAAAAAACCATCTGTTGCCCGATTATATCCTATCAAAATCTTTGAAAAGCGAATATTTCATCGCCTCTACTTTGATCCGGTACTCCTTCCATGGGCCATCAAACAAGGTGTTGACTTTTTCGATCAATGCCTCAGCCTGGCGCTTGGCGGTAGCAATGGAAGTTTGGGCGCCTGCATTGGGTGCGCCACGGTCGCCACCAATATACCCAAGCGCGTTGTATAAACGCGCATTCATGTTTTCCTCGTTGCGCTGAATGCCTTTTATTTCTTTGTGCTGGAAAAATTTTTCTTTCAATGTGGCAATGGAATCCCGGATCACGCCCCCCAATTTGATAATTTCCTTTTTCGTGCTGTCTGGTACATTGGCAAACTGCCCTTCCACCAGTCCGATGGTTTTTTCCGCGTCTTTCAGCCGGTTGTAAGCCTTGGTGACGCGCTCCACTGTTTTATACAAATCGTAGGTAGCGGCATTTTTTGCAGTACGATCTGCGGTTGAAATAGGCAAGCGCGGATCCTCCTGTACCGTCACCTGTATCGAATCGCGATAACCCATATACTGTACTTTTACCCAGTAGTTGCCCGGTAAAACCTGCGGACCGCCGCCCGGTTCGAGTTGATCCGCATTGGGTTCATTTTTGGAAGGGAACAGCACGCCTTTGGTGTCCATACCCCAGGAAATGGAACTGCTAAAGGCCGAATCCAACTCCGTTTTAAAACGCCGCAGCGTGTCGCCCGCCATTGAAAAAATCATAACCGTGGCTTTTTCCTTCTTTTTGACGTCGGTGGCCGGTTTTCCGCCCGCTTCTTTTTGCTTGTCTTTTTTGTCCTCCTTGTCTTTTTGATCGGCTGCTTCCGCTTTCTTGTCGTTCTTTTTTTCGAGTTTGGTAATGCCTGGTTTCACCCAAACCGGTATGCGCACGGCAGTACCTTTATTGTCGCCCTGATAGGTGGCGCTGGCGGCAAACCGGGGACCATCGTAGGAGCGGAATTCGGCCAAAATACCCGGCTGGGCCGGAAATAGTTTGAACGGCTGCTCCAGCGCAGCCGCATTGGAACGGGCCAGGTCGCGAAAAATACTCAGGTTATCCAGAATCCAGATGCCGCGCCCAAAAGTGGCCAGCACCAGATCGCTGTCGCGGCGCTGGATTTTCAGATCAAAAATAGGCACGGCTGGTAAAGATTCGCCGGGAAATAAATGCCAGGTGTCGCCGTAATCAATCGAAACATACAGGCCCTGTTCGGTGCCCAAAAATAATAAAGCGGGTACCTCGGGGTCTTGCACTACCGAAAGACAATAACCTGAAACATTGCGTGGATTGGCCAGTCGCTTCCATTTTTTTCCAAAATCGGTTGTGTGATAGAGATAGGGCTGCCAGTCATTTTGTCGGTAATTATTCAGCACCACAAAAGCCTCTCCCGCGTGCACTGGCGAGGCTTCAATCGCCGGAATCCAGCCGTTTTTAGGGGCATCCGGCAGGTCGCCGGCAAAATTATCCCAGGTTTTGCCGCCGTCGCGGGTGAGTTGTACGTTGCCGTCGTCGGTGCCTGCCCAGACTACGCCGCGCTGTACAGGCGATGGATTGATGGCGATGATCGTGCAGTGGTTTTCGGCATTGGTTGCGTCGAAGGTCAGACCCCCGGAGATATCCTGGTGCATTTTCGACGTGTCGTTCGTGGTCAGATCGGGACTGATAATCTGCCAGTTTTGACCCAGGTCGCGGGTGTGATGCACGAATTGCGAACCCATATAAATCGCGTGCACATCGAACGGATCCTGTGCCAGCGCACTGTTCCAGTTGAACCGGAGTTCGGTTTTGCCATCCGGGTGCAGGGGCTTGATATAGCGGGTGTCGCCGGTTTTGCGATCGACCAGGCCGAGTTCACCACCCTGCGATTGGGCATATACATACCGTGGGTCATCGGGTTGCGGCATGGTCTCGAACCCGTCGCCAAAATACACTTCCTGCCAGTCGGAGTTGCGGATGCCGCCCGGTTTCCAGATGGCGGAAGGGCCGACCCAAGAACCATTGTCCTGCAAACCGCCGTACACATTATAAGGCGTTTCGTTATCTGTCTCGACGTGGTAGAACTGGCCCACCGGGATGTTTTCCGCATACCGCCAGGTTTTGCCGCCATCCAGGGTAATGTTCAGACCCCCGTCGTTGCCGTCGATAATATAATTGGCGTTGTCGGGGGAAATCCAGAAGGCGTGGTGGTCGGGGTGAATGATCCAGCCCGCCCAGTTTTCAAAGGACTTGCCGCCGTCTTCACTACGGGCTACGGTCGTAAAAATCGAATATACCCGGTTCTCGTTTTGCGGGTCGACATAAATTTCGGAGTAATAAAAAGGCCGGTCTCCCATCCCGCGCGAGGTCATTTTCTGCCATTTTTTACCGCCGTCGGTACTTTTGTACAGGGCATTTTCCTTGGCTTCCACCAGTGCATACACCACGTCGGGATTACTTTTGGAAACGGCTATTCCGATGCGCCCGAGTTCGCCTTCCGGTAGTCCGTCTTTATCGGTTTGGCGGGTCCAGGTTTCACCGGCATCATAACTCACGTAAAGACCGGAGCGCTTGCCACCGCTCTTGAAGAACCAGGGCCAGCGGCGGTATTCCCACATAGCGGCGTACAATTTATTGGGGTTTTGCGGATCAGCGACCAGATCGGCGCAACCGGTTAAGTCGTTGACGTACAATACCTTCTTCCAGGTTTTGCCACCATCCGTACTCTTGAAAACACCGCGCGCCTCGGTCGGTCCGTAACTGGAGCCCAGCGAAGCGGCGAAGATGATATCCGGGTTGTCGCGGTGCAAGATTACGCGATGAATGGTGCGCGTATCCTGCAGGCCCATACAGGTCCAGTCCTTACCGCCATTAATGGTTTTAAAAATGCCGGCCCCAAAATCCTGCGAATTGCGCGGATTGCCCTCGCCCGTACCAACCCAGATTTCGTCGGGATTGTGGGCATTTACAGCGATCGAGCCCACGTTCTGGGTGGGGGCCTTGTCAAAGATCGGCTCCCATTTGGTACCGCCGCTCTTGCTGCGCCATACGCCGCCCGAAGCCGCTCCGGCGTAGATCACCTCCGGATGGGTAGGGTCGACCGCAATGGCGGTAATGCGCCCAGACATCGCTCCCGGACCGATATTGCGGATACCGATGGTTTTAAGCAGTTCGGCGTTGAGGGTTGGTTTGGATTGGGCGAATGCGAGGGTGAGGAGACTACAACCGAAGAGGGTACAAAGCAGACGGATCATATAATTTTTATTTTGCGGGGGCAAATCTGCGAGAATAGTTGGTTTTTTTTTGAAAAAAAATGAAAAGAGCAACTTTATAAAGTTCTAGCGCTGCGGGACTTTTGATACAACTCCATACATCAACGGGCTAATTTATCATATTGGTTGTGAATAGCTAAAAAATCACGCCAATCAACACGGCTACAACGGTCAGAACAGTGTTCAATAAACCATCGATGCCAAAGGAAATTTTTATCAAAATGGTGGAGATAATGAAACCGGAATTGCGAATGACTTTGTTAAATTCGTCGGTGTGCAGAAACGAAATTAAAAGTAAAAGCACATCAATGAGGATTAAAACAGTGAAAAATTCGTCAGAAAATATGGTATTGATGTTTCGAATTGAGCCGACTAATTGACTGATGGAAAAGAAATTTTCGTAAATCCAGTGTCCAAAATTAAGGGTGGCTAAAATTAAAAATAAAGGGACCAGAAATACCGCTATTACTTTTTTCATGGTAATGAAATTTGCCATTTCCCGACTTTGCTCGCGCGTTTCAACACTTTTATCCGCTTTTTAGGGTTTAAACGGTAAAAAACGAGGATTAAAGCAAATAATAGCAACACGGCAATAATATCATACGTGAATTGCAAATCGTTCTTCACCGTAAACCAATCGGAAGTAAACTCCAGTTTGGAAAGATCTTTAAAAATACGTCGAATGACGATAAGGATGATGATTTCGTACTGTTTACCGATGTATCGGGTAATGGAACGCGGTAAATAATGTACCAAAAGGTAAACTTCGTAAATCAAAATAAAGGAGAAAGGCGTATAAATCGCTACGATTGGATTTTTGAGCAAACCCGCAGTATCGTTCACCTGAATCCAATGCAAATCGACCAAACCGATGAGTCACAGATGATAGTAAGCGACACCGACAATGGCTATCAACTGTTGTGTTCAGGAGACTGTTTAAAAAAGTGTGTCAGAGATGCGGTCTAAAAAATTGAACTTTGCGGATGGCAAAAATTACATCGAAGATTAAACCTGCTCCCTTGTTGGAGCCATTTGATTACGCTGGTTTTGAACAGGAAGCGATTGATCG
>JBBRDQ010000272.1:0-5889 GCA_038203695.1 Chitinophagales bacterium | reverse complement strand
TGCCGAAGTGCTGAAACATGCCATTATCGGTGCCCCTGCCCTGTGGCAACAACTTGCCAGCGGCTTTACGCTGACGGGAAATACTGCCGACGTTTGGCTGGATATCCTGCAACAATCCGCAGCGGTAAAAGTACAGGTAGTGACCGACGATCCGCATGAAAAAGGCATCCGTATGTTACTCAACTACGGCCACACGATCGGGCATGCGGTAGAAAGTTATTACTTGGACAGTGCCATGCCGCTGACACATGGCGAGGCGATTGCCATCGGTATGTTGTGTGAAAGTTACCTGCAGCCGACTACCAAGGGGGTTTCATTTGCTTTCATTCAAACTGCGATGGATCGTTTTTTTACGCGACGTGACATACCGCCGGTTTCAATACCGCTGCTGTGGCGTTTGCTGCAACATGATAAAAAAAATGCGGCTGGTGCGGTGCGCATGGCGGTGCCAGGCGATGCGCCGCTGACGATGCAATTGGTGGAATTGACGGAGGAGGATCTGGCACGGAGTGTGGGGTTTTATAATATGCTGCGGGGGTGATTTAGGGAATGACCCACCAATGACCCACCAATAAATTGGTGGGTTGAGGGGAAGATTTGGTTAGTTGATTTGCGGGGGACTTTTGTAACCGATAAATCGGTTGGGTGCAGAAATTTCACTTTTATTTCATTTTCATTCTTCACGTTTCACGCTTTAGTCTCTTGCCTTTTTCGCAGTTAAAACCTTTTTTTGAGCAACATGGGTTTCACACTAATGAGACCTTGCGTTGTTTTCGCCGCTTCCATACCGGAAGTTGGGAATCAGTCGTGATCAGCGCAACCCAGTATCCCGAAGGTATTCTGGCGGAGTTGCATATTGGCATCCGGCATAACCTCGTGGAGGAAATTGTCGCGCCGTTTGCCGAAGGTCTGCAAAGTTCGGGTGCCGATACGCATACGCTGATGGTCAGCCAGGGCCGTATTGAGGGCGAGGTCCATCGTCGCGAATGGATACGCGACCCGGCCGACAGTGTAGTAGTAGCGTACCAATGGCAGCAATGGATGGCAGAAAAAGGCTTTGCCTGGCTGGAGATTTACCGCGATCTGGACTGGCTGGAGCAGTTGCTCATCGATGATCCGGAGCGGGCGCAGCGCTGGATTCCCAATGCGTTCAACCGAAGTTTGCGCACCCTGGCGGTGGCATATGTACGGCAGCGGCCTGATTTTGAAGCGATTCGCCGCCGGTGCCAGCGTGAGTTACGCGCTGCCGGGGTTGCGTCGGAATTGTATTTGCGCATGGAGCAAATGGTGGGGGCGTTGCCTTAGGAACGATGCTGGTCGGGGTAGTGGATGACTGGAGATATCAGGTTCTTTGCATCGATCAGCATTCGTACATCATTATTTCCCTTTCAATACCAGCACCTGTCCGGGTTGGGTCGTGATACGGTAATTGAATTCATACGGTCCCGGCACCAGGCCATTGTAAATGTCCACATCCTCGGAAACGGTACTCCATTGACTTTTAATCGGTTCGAGCATCGGGTTGCGTTGTTCGGGCAGCAGGGGTAATAAGACGGGTTGCAGCGTTTTCCCATCTAAGGTCAGGGCATTATACGAGCTCAGGAGGCATGCTCCGCCGAGGTGTGAGACGATGCGCACCTCCCGGATTGTCTGTTCCTTGCCCCAGGTGATATCGACTTCGAAACCGCCGCGCGTACGCAAGCCGCGTACCGAACCGGTCGGCCACGCACGGACGGGCAAGGCGGGCAGCAGGCGAATCCAGCCGTCGTGTGACTGTACCAGCATCTCGGCGATACCGGCAGTGGCACCAAAGTTGCCGTCGATTTGAAACGGCGGGTGCGCATCGAATAGATTGGGATATATACCGCCTTTCGACCAGTCTTTTTGCGCAAGATCAACCGGAGCAATGAGGTTATCCAGGATTTGCAGCGCGTGATTCCCATCCGCCAGTCGCGCCCAGAGATTGATTTTCCAGCCCATACTCCAGCCCGTCGCAGCGTCGCCACGGCGATTGAGGGTGATACCTGCTACTTTATACAAACCGGCATTTTCACCCCGCGCCGCGATCTGATTGCCCGGATAAAGCGCATATAAATGCGATAAATGGCGGTGTTGCGGGTCTTCCTCCGGGTATTCGGCATCCCATTCCAGCAGTTGGGCATCCTTGCCGATGCGAAACGGCTGCAACTTTGGCAACAACGAATCGAGTTGGGTTTGATACGCTACATCTTTGAGGCCTAGTTCCTGCAAAGCGCGCTGGCCATTGGTAAGCACTTCACGCGTCAGGGCGAGGTCCATTGCCGGACCCGGCGATACGACGATGGTTTTACCGTCTTTCAGGTAGCCATTTTCTGGAGAAATACCGAAGGCAGTTTCATAATAACCGGCTTTGTTTTTGACCAGCATACCCGCCACAAATTGGCCCGCGCCACGCAATGTCGGCCAGTTTTTCCGCAAAAAAGCGGTGTCGCCGGTAAACAGATAGTGTTCCCAAATATGCTGCGACAACCACGCGCCGCCCATCGGCCAGTTGGCCCAGCGTGGGTCGCCGCTGCCATAACCACCCACCGGTGCCGATTGTCCCCAGCGGTCGACATTGTGGTGGGCGCACCAGCCGGGCAGGCCGTAATTTTTGGTGGCGGTGCTAGCGCCATTTTGGGCGACCCGGTTGATCAGTTCGAACAGCGGGACGGTGCATTCGCTAAGATTGCAAACCTCAGCCGGCCAGTAATTCATTTCGGTATTGATATTGATCGTATAATTGCTGCTCCACGGCGGACGCACCTCCCGGTTCCAGATACCTTGGAGATTGGCCGCCTGGCCACCTTCGCGCGAACACGAGATCAGCAGGTACCGACCGTATTGAAATAGCAGCGCTGCAAAATCCGGGTCGTGGTCTTTGCTGTAACTGGCAATGCGTTGATTGGTCGTCGCCTGGCGATTGCCGCGTTGCGGCAGATTCAGTTCTACCCGGTTAAACAGCCCCTGAAAATCTTTCAAGTGATTTGCAACCAGCGTTTTGTAATTTTTTTCAGCCGCCTTAGTCATTATTTTTTCGGCTTCCGGCGACGGGTACCCTTCCGGGGAGTCAATGGTAGTGGCGGCGGTGAGCAGGATGGTGACTTCGTCGGCGCCTTTGACCATAATCCCGTCTTTTTCATACGTCACTGTTCCTTTTTGGGTTTGTACCCGTAGCCAGACTTCCGCTTCCATACCGACACCGCCCCAGTCGTTGTACTGCACGGCATCTTCCCCTTTGAGTTCACCGAGGTACGACGGCTGCACGATCCATGGTGCTTTGACCCGCATTTTCAGGATGTTATTCTCTACCCATATTTTACTTAACAACTCAGCGGTAAAACCGGCATGAAAACTAATCTTGGCACCGCCGCTGCCTTGCAGGTGTAACACCATCACACCATCGGGATGGCTGATAAACATTTCTTCGGTAATAATCCGGCCGGCGTCTTTGCGCACCAGTTTAGCCGTTGCAGTGGGCAGATGCAGGGTGCGTTCGACGAATTTAGTGCTATCGCGGTAATCCAGATAGAGATTCCCGAGCGGCAGATACCCCTGTGTATAAGGGCCTTGCATTTTTTTTAGCAACTCCTGCGCTTCAAAATAGCGGCCTTCGGCCATCCTCTTTTTTACTTCCGGAAAGACCTTTTTGGCATCCGGATTATTCCAGTTGCGCGGCGCACCCGACCATAGACCGGTGTGGTTCAGCTGGATCACATCGTTGTGCGGCTTGCCCCACCACATTGCGCCGAGAATGCCATTTCCGAGTGGCAGGGCTTCTTCCCAGTATTGCGCGGGTTGATCGTACCGCAGCGTCAGCGCGTCCGGGGTGGTAAGTTGCTGGGCTGGCAAGGCCGCGCCAAATAGTAAAAACAAAAAAATGCTTCCGTAAAGATTGCTGTATTTCATAGTTGATTCCGGCGTGCTGATCTTGACACCTGCGGCAAAAATACATCTTCATCCATCAATCACCATACCCTGGTCTACTATAATGCAACACGACAATACCACAACTAAAGGCGGTGCTTTTTACCAGTGTAAGAATTAGTGCGGTCAGGATTTTGAAATTTAAGTTAACGCGATGCTGCAAAGGTAAGCGTAGGTACAATAACAGGTTCGGGTGGGAATACGACCACTTAACATTTATGGCCTGAAAACAATTCTGCCACTGCCTATCACCGAATTTGCATCCGCCATTTCATAAAAATAGACGCTGGCTGCCAATGAGCCGCATTGCAAAGTATAGGTTGAACCCACAAACCTACTTTTCATTACCTGCTGACCGGCAATATTGAAAAGCGTGAGGGTATGCTGTAATTCGACGGGCGCAGAAGATTGAATGCTAAACAAAATCTCGTCGGTCGCCGGGTTGGGAGCAACCTGTACAAATTGTGCAGTTGCCACTGGTTCGGCAATCGGCACGGTAACCGAAACAAGCGCACAATACCGATCATCTTCCGGATGCGCATCTATGCGATTGTCGGGCGCAGACACCCAAAAGCAAAGGTTAAAACTAGTGGCTTCCACGGACTGATCATTTACCGTCAAATGCTCGAGCAGCGCGACCTCTATAGAATCGCCAGGCAACAGGTTAATCTCTTTGAGGAGGGAAATTTGGTTGGAAATCGGGCAAATAGAACTACAGGTGCCAAATTGGCCGTTGATGTAGCATTTTTGTATGGGTGTATTCCCGGTATTTTTTATTGTTCCATAAATTTTCCCAAATACAATTTCGGAACTTGTCTGCCAATTTGAACAAATGTATGCGAATGGATACCGTATCGGCGGGCTTTCGAGGCGAATACCGGTGAGTGCAATGGAACTTACAGCAGTAATAACCGGATTGTCCTTCGGTACGGAGGTCAGAAAAACCGTCTGATTGCGGGCAAAGTTACTCTCCCCCGCGAGCCATACAAGACTGTCGCCCGGCATATACATCAATGAAGTGACGCGGTAATTATCCCCCGAATTGGCCGTAGAAATAACCGCAAGGGTGGTGGTATCAATACGACTTAGTCCAGTGGTACTGTTGGAAATCCAATAGGCATCATCGGTGTTTAAAATTTTGTACCCGGACGTTTGGGCGCTGAGTGGTTTTTGGGCCAATATATCAAAACCGGGCGTTATGCGATAGATATTCTGGTCACCTAATACCAGTAAATTCCCAGATGGCAATGGAAGTGCGTCAATAATCACTTCGGGGAAAGGCATTTCTACAATACCTGCAAATGGATCACTAATGGCAATTTTATAGTTGCCGTAGGCCAGGTAATTGCCAGTTGGAAGTAATAAAAGATCGTTCCATTTGAAATCGGCCTGTTGCTGCGATTGTATCACACCATTTGCGTTGTAGCGAATTTGCCACTCATCGGTTTGAAACAGCAAATTGCCATTTCCCGCCGGCAACAACCATACTTTTCTACTAAACCTGTATTCGTCGGGCGTCGTAATATTCCAGAGAATATTGCCGTCAGCATCTAATTTAGCCAGCCCATCTTTGATGTTATAATCACATGCGTCAGAACTCACGCCTATGTATACACTACCATCTGCCACAGGCAAAACACTCACATCGAATACAAGTTCTGTAACTATCGGCACGTCCTTTATCCAAAGCACACTATCTGTTTCCGGATTCCACTTTATTACAAACGGGGTACCACTGGCGAATCCGGGAGAGGGACCCGACCAACCTGCTCCAAACCAATTCCCGTCAGGCGCACGCACCCATTTTTTCAGGTCAGTGTGAAATTGAAATTGAAACTGATGATCGCCGGGCTGCTGCGCAATAGCAAGGCAGGCGCATAATACACAAATAATACCCGTAAATAGCGTTGTTTTCATGGTCAGGAAAGCAGATTTAGTTGAATA
>JBBRDQ010000271.1:0-5911 GCA_038203695.1 Chitinophagales bacterium | reverse complement strand
TTCAGTTCCTGGTTGGCCGGCCCCTTGAAAGTGCCTTTGATGGGACTGCAATCGCCGAAGTGACGGCCGACTGCCAGGGTAACGTGCCGATCGCTGACCCAGGTATTGTTGGTTGGATCGATGCCGACCCAGCCGAGGGTGGGCAACCAGGCTTCTACCCAGGCGTGGGTGGCACCGGCACCGCGGGCACCATCTTTGTTGGGGCAGATGTAACCGCTGACATAACGCGCCGGAATACCCGCTGTACGCAGGATCTGTAGCAATAAATGCGCAAAATCCTGGCAGACCCCGGAGCGCAATTCCAGGATTTCATCGACGGTCGTTTCGACGGTCGTGATGCCTTTATAGTATAAAAAGTTGTGGAAAATGTATTCGGAACAGCGCTGGATAAAAATTGCCGGTGTAGGACTGTCGGGTTTTATATCGGTCAATATTGCCTGGATGGCGGCCTGATTTTTCATAGGCTCCGTCTGACGCAGGTCGAGCAAGCGTATGTCCGTGGTGATGGAGGTCTGAATGGTTTCCCAGTCATGTGGCGTCGCCGTTGCCAGTGGATTCGCGTCCAGTGCGAGGGTTTTAACCACCAGCCGGCTTTCGATACTCATGTGTTTGTGCGGCTCATTGACCATAAACCAGCCCACCTGATTGCCCCAGTAATCGGTAAACGTGCTGACCATCGGATCGCCCGTAATGATCAGTTCATGCCGCGTAGTATCCTGGTGCGGAGAGTGGTACGGGTAAATTTTTATCTGGTTGCTGCTATCGCGTACAAAACGATCGTAGTGATATTCGGTGCGGTGCTGAATCTTAAATGTCGGCATTGTTGTTTGTGCTGCCCCACCGGCAAACCGGCAGGTTGAAATTAGATTTGTGGGTATTCAAATATGTTCAACCAATCAACCTCAATTATACCCAAAATAACTGCGCCCCAACGCGTTGCTAAACTGGTGAAAATCGGCTTTCATTTCGGTCAGGAACGCGTGCATGCCCTGCTGGGTGATGGAATCCATATCGGAAAATTCCACTTTGGCGCGCAGGCGGCCCACCAGTCGCTTCAGCGGATCGGAGGTCTCCAGTTGTTCTTCCGACAAATGCTGGATAATGGTTTCGAGGCGAAAGACCGAATACGCCAGCGAGCGCGAAAACTGCGCATTCAAAATGCCCAAATGCGCTATATTTTGTCCATCCAAAGGCCCCGGGTACCGTTTCAGGTACAATTCGTAGGCGCTGAGCGACAACAGCAGATTGCGCCAGTACGGTACATCGGCTGGATTATCCAGATCGTATTTCAAAGTGCCGAACCGCACATCCAGGATATCCGCCGTTTGCACGGCCCGTTCGATATACCGGCCCAGGTTCATATAATTCCAGCCTTGTCCGCGTGGCATGGTCACATCGGTGACGCCGCAAAACAACAAATAATGCTGGATTAAATCACCCAGCATCAGAATTTGTTCGTCGCGATCGATCGCTTTTTCGAGTTTGGGATCGCTGAGTTTCAGGTGAAATTCGTTGACACATTCCCACACCTCCTTGGTAATATGATCCTGCACACCGCGCGCATTCTCCCGCGCCCGCGCCACAATATTGCGGATAGAATTATCATTCAGCCGGTCAAAAATCAGGTAACGCAACACCTCATTGCCGTTCATCGCCATACGCACCGTCTCTTCCGGCGGCAGCCGCGTAAAAATCTGCAGCACGGGTTCCCAACTGAAATCCGGCTGTCCGCTGCGATCTAGCGACGTAATAAAATTGATACGCAACATGCGCAGCATACCATCGGTACGCTCCATGTAGCGCGTCATCCAAAAAAGCGAATCGGCAATTCGACTGAGCATAAACTGTTATTTAACCACCACCAATAAATTGGTGGGTTGAGGAGATTTTGTTGGTTTGATCATCCACCAATAAATTGGTGGGCGGAGGAATTTTGTGGGTTTGGTCGCCCACCAATAAATTGGTGGGCTGAGAAATCTTGTTGGTGTTTCTAACTTGGAAATCTCTTACACCAATAAATTGGTAGATAGAGGAAATCTTGTTGGCTTGCTATCCACCAATAAATTGGTGGATAGCAATTATATACGTCGGGTGGCTGCAATTTGGTCAAATCCAAGGCATTTCCATGCTTCACGCTTCATGCTTTGCTCCCTATACCACCCACGTATCCTTACTCCCGCCGCCCTGCGATGAGTTCACCACCAGCGAGCCTTCGCGCAGCGCTACCCGCGTCAATCCGCCCGGCACGATTTGAATACCGCCCGGTCCGCACAGCGCGTAGGGGCGCAAGTCCACGTGCCGGGGCTGTAGTTTGCCGTCGATAAAACAGGGCACCGTCGAGAGTTGCAGAATCGGCTGGGCAATAAAGGAGCGGGGATCGGCCACAATATCCAGCCGGCACTGATCGAGCTCTTCCGGCGTGGCTTTGTGGCCCATGACCATGCCGTAACCGCCCGATTCGTTGGTGCGTTTCACCACCATCCGCTCCATATTTTGAAATACGTGTTCGCGCTCGTCCACATTTTCCATACGGTACGTAGGGACATTGAGCAGGATCGGTTCTTCATTCAGGTAATAGCGGATCATATCCGGCACATACGCATAAATCGCTTTGTCGTCGGCGACCCCGTTGCCAATCGCATTGACGATGGCGACATTGCCGCGCCGGTAGGCCGACATCAGTCCCGGCACCCCGAGTGTACTGTCGGGCCGGAAGACCAGCGGATCAAGGAAATCATCATCTACACGGCGATAGATTACATCGACCTGGCGTTTGCCACGGGTCGTTTTCATA
The DNA here is from genome assembly GCA_038203695.1 of Chitinophagales bacterium. Classification (GTDB taxonomy): domain Bacteria; phylum Bacteroidota; class Bacteroidia; order Chitinophagales; family Saprospiraceae; genus M3007. The sequence goes on along the minus strand of JBBRDQ010000271.1, from coordinate 3,117 downwards.
AAGACTTTATGGTCTTCCACCACCAGGTCGCGACCTTCCACCAGTTCGATGCCCATGTATCGGGCCAGGAACGTATGCTCGTAATAGGCCGAATTGAACACACCCGGTGTCAACAGCGCCACCACCGGCTGACTCACCGAACGCGGTGAAAGCGAGCGCAGGATCTGACCGAGCAGCAAGGGATAATCGGACACCTTTTTAACGGAATTGTCGGACAGCAGATTGGGGAAAATGCGCTTGGTGATTTCGCGGTTTTCGAGCATATAACTTACCCCGGAAGGCGTCCGCAGGTTATCTTCCAGCACATAATAGGTACCGTCGGCATCGCGGATCAGGTCGATACCGGCGATGTGCACATAAATATCGTGAGGCACCTGGATACCAAAAACCTCGCGGGTGAAATGTGGACACGACACGATTAGGCTCGCCGGCACGATACCGTCGCGAATAATGTGCTGCTCACCGTAAATATCCTTCAGGAAAAGATTGAGGGCCGTAAGGCGCTGCCGGATGCCCGCTTCCACGTGCTGCCATTCACTTTGCACAATGATCCGCGGAATGATATCAAACGGAAAAATACGCTCGATGCCCTCATTCTCAAAATAGACTGTGAACGTAATCCCCTGATTCATAAAGAGTTGCTTCGCCAGTTCCTCTTTGCGCAGCAATGCGTCGGGCGGCAACATACTGAGTTCGCGTACCACATTGGCGTATTGTGTACGGATAGCACCTTCGGGCGAACACATTTCATCCCACAGACCCGGACCGACCCGATAGTTTTCAAACAAGCTATTATTCGCCATACTGATTTTTCATTTTGCTGTACGGCGAAGGTAAACGCTGGGGCTAATTTTTGATTAAGTATTTGTTCATCTATTTAAATTTAGCATAAAAATTGGATATAGTTTTATTTTTAAAATAAAATTTTATTTTATTTTAAAATACACGTTTATTATTTTAAATAACCCTTGTTGGAATTGTTCGCTGCGCCTGCGTTGAATTTTGAGCATTGAGCGTTAGCGGCGGTTGGCGTTGAATGATTTGTTGGGCAATTTTTATTTATTACGCTGACTTTCAATTATTTGCATCACTCTGGCGACGGTAATATTCAACGCTTCGGCTATTTTCTCTTTTTCTAAGCCAATTCTATCCAATCCAATAACAGCCTCCATTTTCTCTTCCTCTCTTCCTTTTTTTATCAAATCCTGCGCATCGGCCATTTTAGTATGTTGGTCGCTGGCCACGTCTCGCAATTTTTTCAAATACTTCTTATATTCTTTTGCGTCATTTTCATTCAGCTTCATCTCGCCCAGGCGCTCACCAGCTTCCTTCAATCCCTTGGCCGAGAAGTCACTTTTAATTTCAGCATTTTTGAAAAAGTAAATCCACTCGTCCAACTTATCCTTCACACGATTGCCAAACTTACCAACCTTAATAACCCAATATTCGGGGTAAATTTCATGGATGCTATTCTTTCTATACATTTCGACTTGCTTTTCGGCGAGTGCCAAAATGTCGTTTTTATGTATTCCTTTGAAAATCGTCGTACCGTGATAAACATAGTCCTTGCCTTGCCCTAAGTCAAAATAGGCAATGGTTATCGAAATCACTTTTTTGACTTCGGCGTATGGCTGTCCTTCCTTAATATGCTCTGTGATAACTTTTGACGTGCCGTACAGCATCCGGTGGAAGTAATCGTGCTCCTTGCTGTTTTAAACTTCGACGATGACCAACTCGCTATTTGAGAACTCCACAAGTACATCCACTCGGTTAGATTTATCGTCTTCGGTTTCCTTGTTGCGCTCGCTGTCGAGGATTTGCTTGATTTTGATTTCTTGGCCCAGCAATTCGGACAGAAAGCCTTCGAGGATGTCGAAATTGGCCTTGTGGCGAAGCATTTTTTTCATCGCCCAGTCGAACCGAACTAATTTCTTTGCCATTTTTACGCTAATTTGCTGCAAAAATACCTGTTTTTACTGAAAATCTATAAATGTAGCGTATGGCATAGCCAAGCACCTAATCTGAAGATGCTGCGCTCCGATAAAAATCCCGAATTTAGGGAGTGCCAAGTTGTGCGTGATAAAATCTACATTTTTACGGAATTCATCACGCACAACTTGGCACTACCAACCCGCCTACAAATGCCAGTTTACACCCAAACTCGGGTACCCGATTCCTTGCTGATCCCAGCTGCCGCCATTGTTGTAGAAGAGGTTGACGGCTCCTTCCAGGGTGAAATTTCGCCATACCCTGAATTCTGCACCCAGTTCGATCGGAATATACCAGCTACCAGGCCGGGCAAAAGCGTATTCGACAAAATTGCGGTTTTCGAACGCATAATTGCCGACTAAAAACCCGGATTCCAGGAAAATGCCGAACCGTTCAGAAGATTCCGGTTGCGCCGGATGAATAAAGTAATACCTCGCCCATGCCCCGGCCATGTAAAAATTCTGGGCGGGGGTTTCAAAATTGCGCGCCCGGATCAAGCGTGTCTGAATACCGGCATACAAATGTTTCGTGATGGAAAGACCGGCCCGGGCAGTGGCAAAATGGACTACTTCATATTGATTGCTGCGGTCGCTGACGAAATTTTCCGTAAACCCGTAATTAACGCCCAGCAGCATTCGCTCGCCGAAATGACCGGATTTGTGCTGGGCAAGCGCCATGCATGGAAGTAGCAAAAGGACGGGAAGTAAAGCCTTGATATACATACAGAAAGTTCATTTTAGTTTGTATATAGGGTACAATGCAAGTCGCTTTGGTTGCCTCACGAAAAAGGTTGTTTAAAATTACCAACCGGGCCTATTTTGCTTCATTCAATTTCCAGTCATAATCCAAATGCTCGATACTGGCTTTTTCACCGACCTGTACTTTGGAATACCGGTTCAGGAATTCGCGGACCGAACCAGCGTCGCGTTTGAAACCGCCGTCAAACCATTTAAAAATTTCGGATACCTGGACTTTATCGGCCGTGATTTTGTTGCGGGATGGGTCGTTGATAAATGACTTCATACTCGCAGTCAGTTGGGCGTCGAGTTTGTCGGCCGTGTACGCTTCATTGAGCAATTTCGGACAGGAATAAGAGGCGCAATTGACGGCAGCATGCACCCGCGCATC
>JBBRDQ010000270.1:0-5959 GCA_038203695.1 Chitinophagales bacterium | reverse complement strand
CCTCCTCATGCAGTTCCATCAGGTTGGCGAGATCGTCGAAAGCGTAGGCAATTTGTTTGTTGGTCATGCTTGATATCGTGTCGCGCAAAAGTAGGTCTTTCTGGCTTTAACCCGCTGGCCTGCCTGAAATTTCGTTCGGTGCGAAACATAACCCGACAAAAAGCAGGCAGCCCGGCCACAGCGCGTACTTTTGCGGCAACCATCCAAGTAGACCAGACCACCCGTAAACTGTTCAGCAATGACATCGGAGCAAATCCACACTGATATCTGTATCATCGGCGCCGGTCCGGCCGGGGCTACCACCTCGCTTTTTCTGGCCAAACTGGGCATTCCGCACCTGATCGTCGATGCGGCTGTCTTCCCGCGCGACAAGGTGTGCGGCGACGGGCTGGACCTGAAAGTGGCGCGCGTGCTGCATCACCTCGATCCGGATATTATTCCACGTGAAATAGCCGCAAGTCCCGATTTTGTGCCGTCGTGGGGCGCGCGTTTCACCACACAAAGCGGCAAACGGGTTCATTTTATGTATGAGCCAAAAGCAGAGACGCCCCACCCCTACCCGCTATTCTGGTGTTCCAAACGCCTGCACTTCGATGATTTTCTGGTCAATAAACTGGATGCCCGTTTTGCTGATTTCCGGCCGGGTACGAAAGTTACCACCATCGAACGCACTGGGGATGGTTGGCGGCTCGAAGCGCAAAACAGCACCGGAACCCTGGAAATAAGCGCTAAATTGCTAGTGGGTGCCGATGGTGACCACTCGGTACTGCTGCGCCACCTCGGCGAGCGCAAAATAGCGCGCCGTCATTATGCCGGCACCCTGCGGCAATACTGGCGCAATGTGGCCGATATGCACCCGAAAAATCTGATTGAAATTTACTTTCCCAAGGGACTGCCCATGTCCTACTTCTATATTTTCCCGCTGCCCAATGGCGAGGCGAATGTCGGGTACGGCATGGTGAGCGAAGTAGTCGCGCGCTACAAACACAATCTGCGCGATCTTTTTAAACAAGTGTTGGAACGCGACCCGTACATGGCCCCGCGTTTTGCAAACGCCGAACCGCTGGAAGCGCCCATCGGCTGGGGCTTGCCCTTGGCCAGTCGGCGGCGGCGGGCGTTTGGCGACGGATACCTGCTGGTCGGCGATGCGGCTTCCCTGGTCTGCCCAACCAGCGGCGAAGGGATCGGGACGGGGATGATGTCGGGGTACATCGCGGCACAGTTTATCCGGAAAGCCTTGATTAACAAGCAGTTTGATGCGGCGCAATTTCAAAATTACGACCGCGAAATCTACCGGCGCCTCAATGATGAGATTCGCACGTATAATTTAATCATGCGCGTTTCGCCCCGGCTGTACGATTTCGGATTGAACGTACTGGCACAAAATCCGCTGTTTCAGGGTGCCTTTCAAAAGCGGACAGACGGCTGGTTGCGCACGGCTTTTGAGACGCCGATTGCGGTGGATTTTTGATATAAAATTGTTGATTACACTTTGCCTGGCTTGTCTATTATGAATTGCTCAACTAATCTTTTCTTTTTTATACATCAGGCAACTCATTTTTAAGGTGGCACGTCTTATTTGCTAAACCTAATATTCCTTTCATCAAAACGAATTTATCATGCTTTACACTATGCGCACCATCTTACTAGTTGCAGCAGTACTTTTTGCCGCTATTCAGACGGGGTTCTGCCAGGAAAATCCTTCCGACAAAGCACCCTTGCGAAATGAATCCTTTAAAAAATTCCAATGGGGATTGCAGACAGGAGCAGGCATTGCTCATATAAACGCCAGAAAGTTGAGCAGTTTTAAAGATAACGTGGAACCACTCTTGAGTTTTAGTGGTAATATCTATCTGGCTTACCATCCAACTAGGCACTTTAGTATCTCTGCCGAGCCCGGTTTTATTCGCAAAGGAAGTACGTATAAAATTACTGCGCTCGATCCGCCGCAGCCTGCACGAACCGTACAATGGCAATTAAACTACCTCGATCTACCCGTTTTAGCGCACTTTTATAGTAGGTGTAAATGGTCGGCTTACGCCGGTCCTGCGTTTTGCGTACTGGTAAATACGAATATACCATTTGACGACAGTTTCCTGAACAAAACTGATTTATCCGGTCTTATCGGCATAACGTACACATTGACACCACACTTTGATATTGGTCTGCGCTACGGCCACGGATTAACTTCTATCGGTACTATTACAGTAACCAATGAGAACGGAATAGGAATTCAGGATTTTAAAGAATACAATCAGTACGGGCAACTCTTGTTGCGCTACCGGATTTAACCCCCTAAAACTCAATCTCAAAACACCCTGCATCCGGCAGTGCCGCGTCCCGCATTTTTCCATCCAGGTCTTTGTCCTCGCCAGGCAACGGCAGCGCGTACCGATTGGCAATACTATGCAGCGTGTCCAAGTGAAAATCTGACCGATTGGGATCGACAAAAATCGTGTCCTGGCTGTCCGCGTTGATGCACGGCTGACAATGATCCAGAAAATCGGGATACGCCGTTGGTTTGATCAGATCGCGCACCCGCACGATGCAATGTTCCAGCCGGTAATCAAACGTAGCAGGGTCGTCAATGCGATCCAGCAGCGACACCTGATCGGCGCGACTGCCATAGAAAATACAGTTTTGAAACAGGGCTTTGAGCGTATTGATGCGGTAGTTCTCGCAATTTTGGTCCAGACAAAGCACATTACTCAGTCGCAAGGCATCGCCATCCACGCCATAACTCGCTGCGGTACAATACTTGAATTCGTAGTTGCCGCCGTATTCCAGTTGAATACAAAAGCCCGGATTGTCATAAAAAAGGCAGTTTGTCGCGTCTATTTTTGCGTGTACACCGATGATGGCCGGACTCGTCGTATTGTAAATCTGCGTATTGCGCACTGTGAGTTCCGCCGCAGAATCTACGCGTATCCCAATGATCGAGTTGCGGATAATGCAATGATCGATGCGGTGACCAGTCGTACCCGCCTGCAACCAAATGCCCGTCCACTGGCCCGGTAGTTCGTCGAACTCAGGCTCCAGGCGATCGCCTTCAAAGATAACCGGTTTTTCGAGCGTCCCCTCCACCAGCAATTTACCGGTGCCCGTAAATGCAATAAAACCGTCGTTGTAACGGCTCGTGGTACCGCTGATATCGGTGAATTTGGCCAGTCCGCCGTGTACATAGACGCGGGCACCGGCAGGTATGCGCACCGTGCATTCATCCACGAACAACACCCCGTAAATAACGTACGGCCGCAGATCATCCCAGAGCCATTCGCCACCCTGACAACCAAAGCCCGCAATACCACCAGCACCAAAACGCGAAGGCAGGTAGACGGCGTTCTGTCCCCAGGCTTCCAGCACCACGCGTTGCACATTGCCATTGGTTTCAAAGACCAGGTCTTCATTCAGAATAAACGGACTGCTGCTTTCCGGGTCGTTTGGGTTGATGGTCACTTCGGCAAACACGTACATACTGTCGTTGGGCGCGATCTCCAGATTCTCCTGACTGTCGCCGGAAATACCGTCGATATTCAGGTTGAAACGCGAATCGGCGCCGTTTGCCAGGTAAATTTTCGAAATGCGAATACTTTCCTTGCGGCGATTATAGATTTTCAGAATCCGGGTCGCCGAACCTAGTTTGGTAAATACCGTGTCGAAACGCAGCGTATCGGTCGAAAATGCCAATTTGTCGGCTGGATTCGTGGTAAACTGTTCTTTTTGGCAAGTCGTAAAAAGCGCGATACAGCCGAGAACAAGCGTGAAAATTCCCAGCAAAAACGGCAGCCTTGGTGTCATGTGTCAGTATTTTTGCGCAAAGGTACGCAATCTGACCTGCACCTCGCTTTGGCAGATGCCTTATACCAGCCGCTTTAAAAGTATGCGCGATTAGGTCGTCCATTTTCAACTGAAAATTGTTAAAATAATAAGTACCCTTTGCGTACAATGAACACTTTCCCGCCTTATCTTTGCCTGCCGAATTTAATTTGAAATGCGACTAAAATTTTGGGGTACAAACTTTTTATACACTGATTTTTCCTGATCTTTGAAATAAAATTCGCCACAAATACTTTTTCAATTATTTTCATACAGGCGTTTACAAAACTTTAACATGGGCTTTAACATCCCGTTTTAACATTTTCTTAACCCTATGTGTTAATTTTGCAACGTCCGTTTTAAGATATTGGAAATGATTTTGGTACTGCACACCTGGCATCTACAATCTTAGAAATTTAATGCGAATATCCATTTATTTGACAATCAAACACTTAGTGTGTTTACAGCCTTTTAAAAATGGCGAATAAACCGCCTCAAGTACCCTTCATTGACATCCTGATTCCTGCCTGGAATGAAGAAGAAGCCTTGCCTTTCGTGCTGGCCGGACTTCCAAAAGCATGGATTCGACATATAATCGTGTGTGATAACGGCTCTACCGACGGCACCGCAGCAGCGGCAAAAGTGAATGGTGCCATTGTAGTGAGTCAGCCGGAGCGTGGTTATGGGAATGCCTGTCTGGCTGGAATGCGTTACCTGCAAAACCTGCCTGCGTCAGAACAGCCGGAAATTGTGGTTTTTCTGGACGGCGATTATTCAGACTATCCCGAGGAACTACCAAATGTGGTAGCACCGATTTTGAACGACGGGCAAGATATGGTCATTGGCTCGCGCAGATTGGGCGGTATGGAGCCGGGTGCGATGACTTTTCCACAGCGCTTCGGCAACTGGCTCGCGCCCTTGTTGATCCGCTGGTTTTACGGTTACACGTTCAGCGATCTGGGTCCGTTTCGGGCCATTCGCTGGCAAAAACTGCTGGAACTAAAGATGGAAGATAAAAACTTTGGCTGGACGGTGGAAATGCAGGTGAAAGCCGCCAAATTAAAATTAAAATGTGTTGAAGTTCCTGTGCGCTACCGCAAACGGGCCGCCGGAAAGAGCAAAGTTTCCGGGACCTTAAAAGGGGCCTTTCTGGCCGGAACCAAGATCATTGCCACCATTTTCAAATACCTTTAATAACCAACCACCTCTCCTAAGCAAAACACAACCATTTAAATATGTACGGTCTTCATTCCCTTTTTCAAGCATTCGAGTACCAGGCTTTTGTGGATTTTGGCTACTTAATGCTGCTCATTTACTTTACTGCCATGAGCGCAGTGACGATTTACTGTCTGCTGCAATTTCACCTGTTGTACCTGTACAAGCGTTACCACCGCGAAAATCCCAATATTACCTACCGCCAGTACGACCCGGCCGATACCAACGCGCCGTTTGTGACCGTACAATTGCCGATGTACAATGAAATGTATGTGGCCGAGCGTATTATCGACTATGTAGCGGCCCAGCAATATCCAAAAGAGTGTTTTGAAATCCACGTCCTCGATGACTCTACCGACGAAACGGTGGAGATCGTGGCCGCCCGTGTCGCCCACTATAAGGCGCTCGGTTACAATATCGAACATATCCACCGCGTCGATCGCCAAGGCTACAAAGCCGGTGCTTTACACGAGGCCATGCCACGCGCCAACGGTGACTTTATCGCCATCTTCGACGCTGATTTTACGCCGCGTGCCGACTTTTTGCGCACCACCATGCCCTACTTTGAAGATGCAAAAAATGCGATCGTACAAACGCGCTGGGAACATATCAACGCCGATTACAGTTTCCTCACCCGCTTGCAGGCACTGCAACTGAACGTACACTTTACGGTAGAACAAGCCGGTCGCTCGTATGGCAACCTGTTGCTCCAATTCAACGGCACTGCCGGCGTGTGGCGCAAAAAAGTAATCACCGAAGCCGGTGGCTGGCAGAGTGATACCCTGACCGAAGACCTTGACCTGAGTTTCCGGGCCCAGATCATGGGTTATAAAATTCAATACTTAGAGAAACTGGGCAGCCCGGCCGAATTGCCGGTAGAAATGAACGGTCTGAAAGGCCAGCAATTCCGCTGGAACAAAGGCGGCGC
>JBBRDQ010000269.1:0-5967 GCA_038203695.1 Chitinophagales bacterium | reverse complement strand
GCTCATTTTGTACGTTGCCTTAGGGTCGCTGTTGCTGGTGCGCGCATTGCCGTTTGTGTTAGCCTATTTTTCGGCTAACCCACGCCGCTAATCCAGCGGAATTGCGTTTACAGCGTTCCCAGATTGACTTCATAAAATCGCATGGAAGCCCATGTTAAAGCGGCTGTTCGGTCTCTATCGAACAGCCGTTTATATATTTGAAAAACGAGTATTAATATTTTACCACAAAACTATTTTGCGTAGCACCATTTGTTGCCGTGGCGTGTAGAAGATACATGCCGGCTGCTAAAGCGCTTATATCCACTTGCTGCAGGTTCCCTGCCTGCAACTGGAAAGTCTGCAATTCCTGGCCCTGCAAATCCAATACTACCACGGTCGCAACGCCGAGTTGTCCCATAATCTCCACGGTGAAAAAATCAGTCGTAATCGTTGGGCGCACCTGCATGAAACGCCTGGAATTGGGTGCGTACGTTGCCGCCTGCGATCCACAGGGCGGCGGAAAACTTGTCCACAAAGCCGAAGCCGGCATGGGTGCCGTCGGGTAGGGTGCATGGTTGACTTGCAGGTCGCAACCCGGGGCGTCGAACTCCAATAGATCGCACTCCGCACTCGTCGGATCAAGTTGATAGATGACGTGTTTTTGGGTCGGAACGCCGCATAACATCGTTTCCCGCATAAAACGCAGCATCTGGTCGTTCCAGATATCCTGCAACGGACTGATATCGTGTCCCATTCCTACCCCCGTAAATAAATAATAAGGAATGCCCAGATGCTGAAACCGTTGTGCTATATCGCCGCCGCCATAGATTTTAGGGTAACTGTTATTACAATGAAAAGGCGCGTCGTGGCCATATCCGACGGTTGGATCGCAGGTGCCATGTACGAAAAAGACCGGCATTCGTTCATCAGCATCGATAAAAGCGGTATCGTAGGCTACGCCGGCTAAGCACAACACCCCGCGTATGCCCGAAACCGGATGGAGCGGGCCCCAGGTATTTTTCCACGCCGCCAACCCATCGGCTTCATCCTGATCCAAAAAAGCCAGGTTCATGGCCGTCCAGGCACCGGCACTGTGGCCACCTACCAGGATATTTTCTGGATCAATCCCATATTGTGTCGCGTGTTCTTGCAGGTAACGGATGGCATTGTGTGCATCCAGTGCCGCTACATACATGCCAGTGCCGAAGTCGAGCAGGAAATTCGCATTGCATAAATTAAAGCAACCTGTATTGGCGATGAGGGTGCAGTTATTGCGTTTACACAACCGGTAATTAATAGTTGCCGCTACATAGCCTTTTTGCGCCAGTGCCCGTGCCTGTAGCCGGAAATCCGCTTTATTACCAGATATAAAACCACCGCCATGGATTAACACCACTAACGGCCGCTTCTCTCCGGCCGGCAATTGCGGATAAAAAACCTCCAGATCGAGGTTTTCGCATTGCGGAATATTAAAAAGGGGGATGACACAACCGGCATCGTTGTCCCATTCGTCGATGGACCACACATTGGTCGCATACGTTACGACGGCACTGTCTATGGGTTCTGGCTGTTCGCTGAAGAACAGGCAGGGATTGGCAGTGAAATCGCAATCGAAAGGGGCTTGCGCGCTAATTTGGCCCGAACAAAAAATAAAAATCAGGAGTAATCGGAAACGTGTTTGCATAATCATTTCAGTCAAAAAGCGATGAATCGATTATCAAATGTAGGTATTTTATCTACACCCCGTGCTGCCGCATGGTTTCATACAGCACGATTATCTTGATTTGGGCAATATCACTCCTTTAAGTACCACATTTGTGATTATCCGATAATTTTTTCACTCTTTAAAAAGAAAATAATGAAACATTACCTTCTTTCCTTCCTACTCTGCTTGTTGCTGCCTTTTGGCTGCTCCTCCAGCACCCAAAAAGATCCGGCGCCTCCGACCTTACAGGAATTGCTTACAACAGGAACATGGACGAGTATGCATGAATTTGAAGACCTTGATCTGGATGGTACTTTTGTTGAGTTTGGGGACGACTGTGATGAAGATAATCCCTGGACTTTTCAATCAGATGGAACATTAAATCAGGGTGTCGGCGCTGTGCTTTGCGACCCTGATGAAGATGACCCCAATGAAACTATTACGTCGCAATGGGAATTAAAAGATGATGATGTCAAATATTTGATCGTTGAATTCTCTTATGACGAAATAAAGTTTTTGATTGTCAGCATTTCCGAGCACGAGTTGATTTTGCAGGTGGTTGATCCAAACAAGCCAGTCGGCGTTTTTACACACCGGGTCGTTTTAAATCGTTAACACATCCAAATCAAAAACATGAGATACTTATCGCTTTTGCTGCTTTTGCTTGGTTTAATGACGGGTTGTAAGAAAACAACGATAATATCCGGAAGAATTACGAGTAGTGCAAACGGGCAACCCGTGGCAGACGTAAAAGTAACCTTGGCTGCCAGCAGATCAACAGGACCAAGTTCTGAAATTCTTTCCCAGGATTCCGATTCCACGGATGCAAATGGGGTCTATATGGTTGAGGTAGATGGGAAAAATTCAGAAATTATTTTTTGGGCAATCCAGAAAGAGGGATTCGTAAAACCAAAAGGAATTATTATTGAAAGAGGCAATCGTAAAACAATTGACTTTATACTTAACCCAAGAGATGCGTGGCTGCGTCTAACTTTTGAAAATCAATCGGATAACTTGGCCAAGGATTTTTATGCGAATTGTTCAGGTATTTTCTTTACAGAGGGTCAATTTGAAGCGCTTGTATCTTCACCATATTTAGTACAACCGCTGGAAAGCCGTACCAAGATAACAAGCATACCGGGAGGGGCTGACGTTCTGATCAAATGGGATACCGTGGGCTTAGGCGATGTAGCCAACAAGCTAGCTGTTTTCTGCCCACGCAATGACACAACCGATATTTTGATAAAATTTTGATACTTAGAGTGACGGCGCCTGTACAAAGAATTTTGTACAGGCGCTATTTATTAGTTTTGACAAGATGGAAGCCCCCCTGTCGCACACCTATGTGGCAGGGGGGTATTACACCCCGCGCTGCCGCATGGTTTCATACAGGACGATGCCAGTCGCCACGCTTACGTTGAACGAATCAAAATCAGTGGCCTGTGGTATTTTAACTACGGCATCGGCCATTTTTAACAGTTTTGGATGCACGCCGTCTCCTTCCGAGCCCATCAGAATCGCCGTGCCAATCGTGAAATCGGCTTGAAAGACCGGCATGGAGCGCTCGCTCAAGGCCGTGGCAACTACCTGAATGCCAGCCTCCTGTAGCCATTCGACAGTAGAAAAAAGACTGCGCACCCGGCATACGCGGATGCGGGCGAGTGCGCCAGCCGACGCCTTCATGGCCTCTTCATTGGCCGGTGCTGCACCAGATTGCGGGATAATGACGGCATGTACGCCCGCGCATTCCGCCGAGCGACAGATCGCGCCAAAGTTGCGCACGTCGGTGATGCTATCCAGGATGACAAACAGCGGAATTTGTCCCTGATCGTAGACAAACGGCAATACATCATCGAGCGATAAAAAGGCAACCTGCGCGAGATAAGCGACAACGCCCTGATGCGCGCCTTTCACCATTTTACTGAGTTTGTCGCGCGGCACCACCTGCATAGGTATGCCGTGTTCCTTGGTCAACTGGCGGATTTCTTTCTCCAGATCGCCCCGAATACCCTGTTGAAAATATACTTTTTCAACTGCTTTACCCGCCCGGATGGCTTCCGTAACGGGGTGATGGCCGTATATTAAGTTTGCGTCTTGCATAAATGTCGCGCCAAGGTAGGGGAACAAGACCAAAGCAGCCGCTAAAAAGTTTTTCCTGTAAATGCTGGGTTATTTAAAATCTCTATCTAACTTTGCATTTCAAAGTGCTTTACAAATGAGCAATACAGATCAACAACTCGAACACATCGCTGAAATGCGCGCCCTGATGGAGCGCAGCACCCGTTTTTTAAGTCTTAGTGGTTTATCCGGCGTATGGGCCGGATTTTGCGCTTTGATTGGCAGCGTGGCGATGTATGGATACTTAGGGGTTGGGCCTTTGGCCGGTACACGGAAGAATTATTACGATTTGGTGTTAGAAACAAGAAAATGGGGCCTCGGTTACGAAAGCGTACTCGTACTCCTTGCTATATTGGTGTTAGCAGCGGCGCTTGCGGGGGGTGTTTTTTTCACCACCCGTAAAGCCCGTCAACGCGGCGAGCGGGTGTGGGATGCGAGTTCAAGACGATTGCTCTGGGCCATGATGACGCCGCTGGCTACCGGCGGTTTTTTTAGTTTAATCCTGCTGCAACAAGGATATGTGTACCTTTTGGCGCCCTGTACGCTGTTGTTCTACGGATTGGCCTTAGTAAGCGGCAGCAAATACACCTTGCGCGATGTCGCCTATCTGGGTTATCTTGAAATCATGCTCGGACTGGTGGGAGCCGCCGTTCCCACGTACGGATTCCTGCTTTGGGCAATCGGTTTTGGGGTGCTGCATATCATTTATGGATCGTGGATGTATTGGAAATATGAACGGAAATAATGATTAATGGTTAACGGTTAATGATTAACGGTTAACGGTTAATGGTTAATGTATAACGATTAATGGTTAACTGATGAGTGGCTAGGAGCAATGCCCGTTAACCATTATACATTAACCATTAATCATTAAATAAAATATTGTTGTGAAAAATATCATCACCCAGCTCAATCCTGCTTTTGACCACCGCAACCGGCTGGGCATCATGTCCGTGCTGGCGGTGAACGACTGGGTGGAATACAGTACGCTGAAAGAGCTGTTACAATTAACCGATGGCAACTTGGCCAGTCACATCAAACCGTTGGAAGCAGCTGAATATGTGATGGTGCGCAAACAATTCGTAGGGCGTAAACCGCAGACTACGTATGGGATTACCGAATTGGGGAAAACGGCTTTTCGTGCGCATTTGGACGCACTGGAAATCCTGCTGAAAATGGGGCGGGACGATGATTAGTAATGCGAACACTGGTGGAAGAACAAAATGCTCGGGGCGCTGATAATTCATGGTGAATTATCAGCGCCCCGAGCATTGTAAACACAGATTTTAGTTAGTTGCTCAGTACCCGTGCCTCCACGCCGTTATTTTTGAGTTTATCGGATAATTGCTGGGCTTCGGTTTTGTTGTTGGTGCGTTTTACGACCACAACTGCGTATCTGCCGTCTTGTATTTTGCCAATTTCCGCGTTGGTGTAGCCCATTTTAATGATCTCTTCCAACCGCGTACGCGCGCCTTCCATTTTGGAGAAAGTGCCAACTACAACGGCATATTTACCCTTGCCGGCGGTAGGTAGCACTACGGGCTTGACGGCAGTAGGCGTTGTCGTCGTCACATTTTTAGTCGTCGTGGTAGATTGGACCGGAGCGGTTGCCACTTTGGTGGTTGCTGCTTTGGTGGTTGCTGGTGGCGAGGCGACTACTTTGGTATTTGCTGCGGGTCGATTCGGGGTATTTTCTACCTCGATGCCATCTTTTGTGGTGGTCGTCGAAGCGGTAGTCCTCGTAGTATCGTAGCTACTTCCTCCCGCAGCAAGGGAATCGGATTTGTAACCCAGGTCGTGCAGGGATTGCTGTACATCTGCCTCAAAGCGGGCTTTATCAGCCTTTTCCTTTTGCATTTCACAAGCCTTATTACCGGCTAGCAAAATCAAACCGGCGAGTAGAACGTAGAGCAAATAGGTCAATAAACTATTGGTTCTCATAGTGAAACATCCATGTTAAAAAGGTTAGAAGTATTGTTTTGTCGGGCGAAAGATAGGGTGCAGATTCTGTTTTTGCTAAAAATTGAGACTGTTTAAAAAAGTGTGTCAGAGATGCGGTCTAAAAAATTGAACTTTGCGGATGGCAAAAATTACATCGAAGATTAAACCTGCTCCCTTGTTGGAGCCATTTGATTACGCTGGTTTTGAACAGGAAGCGATTGATC
>JBBRDQ010000268.1:0-5967 GCA_038203695.1 Chitinophagales bacterium | reverse complement strand
AAGGTTGGTGAAGCGGGTGCCCTTTCGGCTAACAATTGTGCGATCACCAATTGTGCGTGGACTTGATGTTCGGGGCGCGCACTTTCCACCAACGTAATTGCCTGGCCCAGCACCGCACGGTTGCCATTGCGAATGCCTTGTACGAATTCTTCAACGGTAGGTATGGTACGGCGCATGGGTCAAAGATAAAAGTTCTGATTCGTAGTTGGGCCGTAATTGAAAATTCGTGCTAAATACGCTGTGTTGCGTTCGTTAAAGTTCCTTAAGCAGATTTTACAGTACTATTTTAACATACGTCTAATTATTTCATTATCAATAATTTAATTAAAAAAATATCCTAAGGTCAGAGCTAAATAGGTTAAACTATGTTAAGCCGACACGGCCACGGTGTTGCGCTATTGGATAGCGCATACTCCTGCCCACATCTTGCGGCAAAAATCTATACACATGAAAAACACCGTCTTTCTTTTCCTATTGTTACTGTGCATCGTGACATCCTGCCGCACGATTCGGCCCACTGATTTTCACACCCATCAACGTATCGCGGAACCGCTTCCGCGGCTCAAAACTTTAATTCACGCCCGCAGTTTTGCCCAGGCATTTGATTATGCCCTGGATCGGGATTATGCGTATGCGGTCGAAGGACCCAATCCCTGGCTTGCGGTTGGGGTGACCAATCAAGCCATGTCCGACGTATCGCGGTTACTGCAAAACGAGTTGGAAGAAAATATTAACGCCAATGGAAGTATGGTGGCTGGGAATGCTCGTTTTAAGCTGGTTTCCTATGAGCGCCGCCATCCGGGCTGGGGCTTTGTATTTCCCACGATTGCCACTATGGGTACCGCAAATCTGTTGGGAATGCCATTCAACGTTACACGTGTCGAACTCGAATTGCAGATGGAGATCACGGATGCTGCCGGAAATTCCATTGTCACATATACTGCGCCAGGTCGGGCCAAAACAAGCGTGGCCATGTACTACGGATATAATTACGTGGATGCCACCCGCAAAGCAAATCTGGTAGCCCTAAAAAGAGCCATGAGCGCGATGAAACAGGCGATGGGTAAAGACACCGACCGCACCACGGCGCGATTGCAGATCAACAATTAAGATATTGAGAGAGACAGTATCCGACCGGAAAACCCGCAGCTTCCGGTACGTGGGCGGGTCGGTACTGTTTCTTTTATTTTACTGCGTAAAATTATAGTTTAACCCAACGACATACTGATTATAAGCCCATTTATCGATGGGCAATTTTGTAGCAATTTTATAAATCAGGAAAGAAATGTCCAGCGAAACCGGACCATGATTCAGTCTTTTTTCCCAGCCACCCCCAAAAGGTATGTAGGTTAAACCAGGTTTGTAATATGGATTACTTTCTCCGCACGTGCATATATTTCCTTTATAAAAGCCGGTTTCAATAAATAAACGCTCCCCATTTTTTTGTCTCAAAAAATCATACTGCGTAAAAAAGCCTGTCAGAAAATTTCGTTGCACTACTCCATTTCTTTCCTTTGCCCAGATCGGCAAAGCAGCGATGCCTACATCAATGTCAGATGTCAATGATACAGCAGCATTTATATTCCAGGTCCACGATTCCCATGTTAATGCATTATTAACGTCTTGTTTATCAATAAGATAGGTAACTGAACTGCCAAATGTTACCTTTTTTAGAAAAAAAGACACATCAAATGCGCGATTTCTTCGGTATTCATTCGGCGATTCTTCGCGGACAGGTTTAATATATTTCTCTCTTATCTCCCCAAAGTGGTACTCTAAAGCCAATTTTTTTGAAAGCTGAAATGGCTTCCCTTCGGTGTAAAACATCGGGCGGATCGCATAACTAACGTACACTGAATTAAAAATCCTAAAATTGAATCCGGCTGCAAACTGAATATTTAGATTAGCATATTTGCTAAGATATTTCACACCCAAAGGCATACTCCGGTCAATGGCATGGTCAAGCAGCAGCCAGGAGGTTTCGGAGTATAGTTGTAGCCTATTCGCTATCCATTTATCTTTGAAATTGATCGGCAACAAATAGCGAAAATTAACGCCAAATCCAGTTAAAGGGGTAATTTTTGTGCCATTAATCTGGCCTGTTTCGATTTCATAGTTCAATCCGGCGTATAGATTCTTTCGCAGTTGCACGTTGATATAAGGTGCTGTCCTTAAAAAAAAGTAGCGATCATAAATACCCGTACTGCGCTCAGGTATAACCGAAAAACTACCACCAGTCTCTACACCAAAGATTAGAAACGGTGCTTTATTTTGTGCGGTACAACACATACAAAACGCCAAAACAAGGGTCGGCATAAGTATCGACGACAATAAAAATTTATGCATATCTATTTATATTTATTTGCCATGGCCAAACTTTATGGTTTAAGGAAGATCGAATGTACTCGATTTTGAACATGCGATAGCAATCTAGCCCATTAAAACGTTAGGCGGACGAACTTTAACCGTTTTCTTTTTGGCCTATAATGCGTACGGATGCGAAATTTAGGTACCCATCCGCTAAAAATTGACTGAGTACTTGCGAAAGTGAATTTTTTTTATGAATATTGCATCATTGTACTGATACAGTAATACATTTTAAGAAAAGCACATGCACACCGTCACTGCCCGATTGCCTTATACCGATGCCCTAGCGCTTTATCGCCATTTACAGCATGGTGCACCCGCTTGTTTATTCGAATCGGCCTCCGCTTCCGATAAATCCAGCCGATTGTCGGTGGTGGGTTTTGAGCCAACCCTGGAATGTATTGGCAAGGATAATTTACTCACCTTGCGGTTATTGCAGCCACGCGGTCGTGTATTTTTCGAATTCGTCAAAACTGAATTTGCTGCGTTCATTGTACATACTACCGATACTTATCTGGAACTTCACATTCCACAAATACCATTTTCCGGTTCGGAGGATGAGCGGCTGGATCGACAAAATATCGTGCAGCCATTACGGCGAATCTTAGCCGCGTTTCACAGCACTGACAAAAATTTCATGGGGTTTTATGGCGCGTTAGCGTACCAGTTTGTCTATCTATTCGAAGATATTCAACACAAAAAAGCGTGTCCGGAGCCGGATTTTCACCTTTTTTTATTTGACAATATACTCATTTTCAATCATTTAACCCAGGATCTAACGCTATATGTTACTCGGGAAGAATCAGGGAATGCCCAGGCTGACTTAACGGAAGTTTTGGCCAAGATAAACACTGTTTCCCCATCACAATCTCTCGAGAATCTAAACCTGACTATTGGAAAATTTTCCGTTACGCCGGATGATAATGCATTTATGGATTATGTGGAACGTGGTATTCAACTTTGCCATGAAGGCGAATTGCTGGAAATCGTATTGAGCCGCAAACTGACTGCTACTGTTGAGGGCAACCTGCTGCCATTATATGCTCGTTACAAAGCCATTAATCCATCGCCCTATCTGTTCTATTTTGACTTTGGCAATGAAATATTGGTAGGTGCCAGTCCGGAACTAATGCTCCGGTACGAAAACGGACGGGCAACCCTGCGGCCCATTAGCGGTAGTATCCGTCGTAGCAACAATCCGATTGAAGATCACCACCTGATGATGGAATTGCTCAATTCACCGAAGGAAAATTCCGAGTTGGACATGCTGATCGACTTGGGGCGCAATGACCTAGCGCGCATTTGTAAACCGGGTATTGAGATTGACCACTACCGCATTATTGAAAAATACTCGCATGTTACGCATACAGTTGCCCAGGTAAGCGGGGTTTTGGAAGCGCGTTACAGTGGTTTTGATGCGTTAATAGCCAGCCTCAATGCGGGTACGCTGACTGGCGCTCCGAAAATTGCGGCGATGGAGTATATCGAACAAATCGAGCAGCATACCCGGGGCTACTACGGCGGCTCCATTGGCTGGTTGCTGCTTAATGGCGATGTGAATACTGCGATCACCATTCGCACTGCGCATATTCAGGACGGATTATTGCAATTTTGTGCGGGGGCTACCCTGTTGTACCAGTCTGATCCGGAAAGCGAATTGCGCGAGACAAAAATTAAAGCCGGTGCCTTTATGGCGGCTGTGAAAGACTTTCAATCAATTACGGATTGATATGCACCTTGTAAATAAAGAAGCCAGGCACACATAAGCGTACCTGGCTTCTTTAATATAATATATTGACTTACAATTACTTATACCTAATTATTTACCGGCAAAAACCCATACTCCTGTCCAAAACGCAGCATCTGCTGCACGAAATCAGTTTCAACTTCCACTTTAACATCGGTAATGTTGCCGTTTGCATCGCGGGCTGGTACCAGGCGTGGCTGTACAAATCCGCTGTACGCTTTGGTAGGAAGAGCGGCATAGCGACTTTTGACTTCCTTTACTTCTTCGGCATTGGTCTTTACGCCATATCCTTCTACCATTGCGCGGGCAGCATCGAAATCGCCTTCTGATTTGATACGCTGAATTTCAGCCAGTAACTGGCCAAATAATGTGCGTAGCTTGGCATAATCACGAATATCGTAATAGGTTTTACCATTGCGCTTTTGCTTGACGATAACGCTGTCTTTTGTACCTTTCTCCAGTGCCCATGCTGCGATGAGTTGGCGATTGCGCATGTGGTCTTCTTCCAAGTTAGTACCTGGCTGAATGCGGCGCAATTGGGTGAGGATACCACTGCGGATATATTGATCGTACTCGGCTTTGTAGGCATTCGCGTCAGGCAATAATCCCCACTCTACCAATTTAGGGTCGGGCATATAATAAAGCGCTACCAAATCAGCCCGCCCTTCTTCCAGGGTACTCGCGTATTGTTTTAAGGTCACATTGGGCTCGGACATACCAGGCTTAAGTTGGCCGCTCGCGTGGCCGATCACTTCATGCAGGGCAGTGTGCATTTTACCACAGGCTTCGGCATATTTTTTAGCGTTTTCAACCTCTTCCGGGTCATTCGAAAATTCGATGGTGGCCAATGCGCCACCGGCTTTACCGTAGGCATTCTCGATATTATTGAGACTGACAGACTTAGAACCATATTGTTCGCGGACCCAGTTGCTGTTGGGTAGATTAACGCCAATTGGGGTCGAAGGTGCACAGTCACCGCCCTCCATGGCGACATTGATAACCCGGTAGGAAACACCTTTTACATTTTCTTTTTTATAAGCGGCGGGGATGGTGGAGTTGTCTTCGAAATATTGGGCATGTCCGCTCACCACACTCATTTTTTGCGTGGCTTCCGGGTCATTATACTGCACAACTGCTTCAAAATCACCCTTATAGCCTTTAGGATCATGGTAGACCTCGATAAAACCATTAATAAAATCGATGGTGCTTTCCGTATCTTTTACCCACGCCATATTGTATTCATCAAACTTGCGAAGATCACCGGTTGTATAATATTCAACCAGCAAACCAATCGCTTTTTTCTGCTGCTCATTTTCCGCGAAGGGAATTGCCTTTTCCAGATTTTCCACAATCTTGGTGATTGCAGCGCCATACATACCCCCTTTCTTCCATACCTTCTCCTCCAGCGTTGTGCCATTTTTTACCAATTTGCTGTTCAGTCCGAACATCGGAGGATTGGTGCCAGCTTCTTTAATTTTTTTCGCGTAAAACATATCTACTTCCGCAGTCGTAACATTTTCATAAAAGTTAACTGCGGAGCCGGTAACCACATCGATACCTTCTTCTTTACTGGTACGTTTTGCCAAAATGTTCGGATCAAACATAACCGGACTTATTGTAGCGACAAATTTATCCACGTCTTCTCCAGCGGCGAGGGGTAATAACGTTTGGTCACTGCCATGCACCAATTGAGCGAAGTACTGCGCAGAAAAACCGGGCATAATCTTGGTCTCGTTATAATGGTGGTGTATGCCATTACTAAACCAAACCCGCTTGGCATATACTTCGAAAGCCTTCCAATCGGCACTGTTATGGTCACCTTTGAAGGTTTTGTAAATAGCTTCGTTGGTTTT
>JBBRDQ010000267.1:0-6024 GCA_038203695.1 Chitinophagales bacterium | reverse complement strand
AAGAAACCGGTTTTGATCCGTTGCTTCACCGCAGGCACTGTGCCCGAGACATCCACCGACCAGACTGAAAAAGACTCCGGGACATTCGGGTCGCCCAGGGCCGGAACATCCAGTTTGTCATTTTTATACCCCTCGCGCATTGCTTTGGAACCGTACGCAACTGTTGGAAAATCAGCACCTGTTCCTTTTAAATCGTTCTCTTTCAGGTTTTTAAGCGGAGAATATTCAAACATGCCCACATTGGCGACGTACACCGTTTTTTCATCCGGCGAGAGCGTAACCCCAAACGGGTACCGACCTACGGGTACGTAATGCAGCACTTTTCGCGTGCGCGTATCGGCTATTACCAGCCGAAAATTACTTTGATCCGCCACGTACAGTGTATGGCCGTCGCGCGACAGGGCCAAGTCTCCAAGGTAGCCATCGGGATTGTCGGGCTGGGCGCACAGAATAGAATCGATCTTCGCACCGGTGCGCAGGTCATACCGGAAAAGTTTATTGGAGATACCACCGGCGACCCATACACTGCGGTTGTCGGCGGTGATAGCCAGCCCCATAAAGACATCTTCGAGCAGTTTCGGGTCATTTTGCGCACCTTCCGGCACCTGGCGTATTTTTGGGCGACCGGAGGCCGGATTCTCCAGCATGGTAATGGAAAACGGTCGGTTGCCGGAATTAGCCGTCACTGCCACCGAGCCATCAGGCGACAGCACCAGCCCGTACGGGTGCGGTGCGATGCGCACGGTGCGACCCATCGGCGCTACCACCCGGCCATTCGGAATGATGGCCCGTCCCTGAACTGTATCGATCTGGCAATACTGTGTACCTGCGGGAGCCTGCACCAGCCAGTTGCCGGTATTTTTTCGGGATTGTTGCATTGATTTGCAGGCGCAGAAAGCGAGCAGCAGGACGGATAAGACAAAAGGGAGGCGCATGTATCTTGTTTTTTGCGAAGGTGGGCTATTTGTCGGTGGAAAGAAGGGTTTGGGCTGTGAATTTTGGGTTAAATTTGGCACGTTTCTTACATTTACCTCCGATTTATAAAAGGCGTCCCCTACAGGCTCCGCGCTTTCTGCTAATCTAGGGATTACATCGTCATCACTGCACGCTCATAACTTAATTCAATGACTAACAACGAGTTACCAAATTACAAAATTATCTCCAAAGGTATGCGCGGCAACTTTGAAGTGCTGGACGCACAAGATCATGCAATCGTCGCCCTGGAATACGAGGACTGGTTTTCCAGCAAAGGCACCGCCCGCATTGGTTCCGATCTGTTTTCTATTAAATCCCGGAATATCTGGTGGACCAATTTCGACATCTTTCACAACAGCGAAGACATCGGCGATCTGACCATCAACTGGAAAGGACACGTTATTATTAAAATGCAAGAACCGAATCAGTTAGAAAAAGTGTTCGTACTCAAAACCACCGGTTTCTGGAATTATCACTTCGTGCTGGAAGATGGCGACGGCCAACAAATCCTGGTGCTCAAACCCACGCTGAAGTGGAGTAAAATGAGTTATGACTACGCCATTTATTTGCACGACGCAAGCAATATGGGTATTTCAACGGAAAGATTGCTGCTGCTCAGTGGCTACAGCGCAAACCTGATCATGATGATGATGATGACGACAGTGGCGGTGGCGTAGTAATTGTGTTGGTTATTATACCATGATTAAAGTGGATTTGAAAGATGGATGGATAAAAAACATTGATTTTAAATGGACTATAAAACAGCCATTTTCATAACCACTTTGCGTTGACTATAATCACGTTTCATTTGCCTTATAATTTGTGGTTTGACCATTTAATCTCGTATTTTTGCAAGAGATATATACGATGCGTTTGAAGTACGAGAGGTAAACCGTTAAATGTCAAGCATTCAACTTACTTTTGTATTAAAAATTACTATTATGGAATTACAACATCCGATTTACGCTCGAATTACAGTTGATCCCACTGTTTGTGCAGGCAAACCTTGTATTCGTGGCATGCGATTTCCAGTTGCAACGTTATTGGGTTATTTGGCTGGTGGAATGCATACGGAGCAATTGCTTTCAGACTTCCCTTTTTTAGAAAATGAAGATATCCTGGAAGCATTTGCTTTCGCTGCTGCCGCTATGGATATTGCTTACGTGCCACTTATGCCGGTCCAACCTGCTCGTGCATGAAATTTCTGTTGGATGTTGGTATTAGTCCACGACTAGGAGTTTTGTTAGAAACGGCAGGTCACACCTGTCGCTTTGTTCCGGATCATTACTCAAACCGGCTTTCTGATGCGGAAATTCTTGATATTGCTGTCCACAATCAGGAAGTAATTATTGCGCATGATCTTGACTTTGGAACACAACTGGCGTTCTCCGGGGCAACTGTTCCATCTGTTATTATTTTTCGTATTCATCATATCAATCCAGAATTATTTTTCCATCTCTTTACAGTTTGTTGGGATACAATTGAGACGCCACTATTAGAAGGCGCATTAATATTAATCGATTCGTCAAGTGTACGTATTCGCCCCTTACCGATTTGACAAACTAACAATTACAAGAATCTCTAATGCGCTTCTTTATACTTTTCCTGTTTTGCCTGGTTGCCTTTACGGCAGTTACCCACGCCCAAACCCGTCGATTCATCAGCGTCAAGCAGACCAATATGATCGGTCGCGACGGCCAACCATTCTATCCGAAAGGTACCAACTTAGGCAACTGGCTGGTCCCGGAAGGCTATATGTTTAAATTCAAAAATACCAGTTCGCCGCGACTCATCAACGAAGCGTTTACAGAACTGGTCGGTCCGGATGCTACCCAGTTGTTCTGGAAAAAATACCTGGATAACTACATCACCAAAGCCGATATTCATTACCTGAAAACGATGGGAATGAACTCCATTCGCATCCCGTTTCACTACAAACTTTTCACCAACGAAGACTACATGGGCGGTCGCGGAGAAGCCCGGGGGTTTGCCCTGATGGATCGCGTCATTCAATGGTGCAAACAGGAAAACATCTACGTGATCCTGGATATGCACTGCGCACCTGGCGGACAAACCGGCGACAATATCGACGATAGTTGGGGTTATCCATTCCTGTTCGAAAGCCCGGCAAATCAACAGGAAACCATCCGTATCTGGCGAAAAATTGCACTGCATTACAAAAACGAACCGACGGTAATGGGCTACGATCTGCTCAACGAACCAATCCCCCATTTCTTTGATGTAGCGCACTTTAATCCATTATTGGAGCCGCTGTACAAGCAGATTGTCAAGGCGGTGCGCGAAGTCGATACCAATCACCTGATCTTTCTGGGTGGCGCCCAGTGGGATTCCAATTTCAAGGTGTTCGGTGCACCGTTCGACCCAAAACTGGTCTATACCTTTCATAAATACTGGACTGCGGCTACCGTAGACGTGATCCAGGAATACATCGACTTCAGTAAAAAATACCAGGTGCCGATCTACTGCGGCGAGACCGGCGAGAATACCGATGAATGGGTCAACGATTTTCGCAAAACCTTGGATGCCAACCAGATCGGCTGGCATTTCTGGCCCTATAAAAAAATGGACAATACCAGCGGGATCGTCAGTTTCCCCAGACCTGCCGGGTTCGACGTCATCATCCAGTTTGCCGATACCACCCGCACTACCTTCGAGCAGGTGCGCAAAGTAAGTCCACCCGACCGCAAGGCCGTACAGCAAGCACTGGACGGTTTTCTGGAAAAATGCCTATTTAAAAACTGCACCGGCAACAAAGGTTACATCGAAGCGCTGGGATTCAAGTTCCAGTAAAAATACGCATAACGACACTTTAATTTCCACCCTTCAAATAACTCCAGCCGTCCTCCTGTTTCAGCACTACTTCACCCACACCCATCGGCACGGTACCGGCGAAGGGCAACAAGTCGGCTTTGGTGACTTTGCGGCGGGCCATGGTATTTTCACAGACGACCATTTCTACACCTTGGTCATGCAGCATTTCCAAATCCTTGGCATACCGCGTTGTTTTTGTCAGCATCATATCGAGTCCGCCGCCGTGAAAAACGACTTCGATTTTGGCTTCCGGCCAGTCTTTTTCGATGTTGCGCAGGTTGTGCATCAGCCCGTCGGCCGAGAGCGAATCGCGGGAAGAAAACTGGATCACGATGCGGTGTTCGTGTTTCTTGTGCCCCTTCCAATTAGCGGCTGAGAACAATAGCAATCCAGCCGGAATGACCAGCAATGCAACCATGAAATAGCGAAACCAGGCATTTTTAATGTTTGTCATGTCGTAAAATTTAAATCTATGATAGTCCGCATTTGCCCGTATCCACGGCATCTGCCTGCCATTAAACCCTCAAATTTAAATTGTTTTTTGGAAACAATCGGACCGCAATTAAAAGCACGGCAGTGTTCCATAACCTTAACTGTTACACCTTGAAAAGAAGAAAATTTATCAAAATCGCCATAGCCGCCAGTGCGCTTACCGGATTGTACACCTGGCAGGTGGAGCCGTTTTGGCTGGAGTTCGTACAGACTAGCATGCAAATCCGGAATCTTCCTCCGGAATTAGTGGGCAAGACGCTCATGCAGATCAGCGATATGCACGTCGGCAACCGTTTTGATCGCGGCTACCTGATTACATCGCTTGAAAAGGCCCAAAAATTCAATCCGGACTTTGTGGTGTACACCGGCGACTTTGTGTCGTATGAATCAGCGGAACAATTCGATCAATTAAAAGTGGTTCTGGCCAATCCTGTTTACGGAAAAGAAGCCACCCTGGCGATTTTAGGCAATCACGATTATGCCGCAAACTGGTCGAACAGTAAGGTAGCGGACGAAATTGTAAACATCCTGGCCGAACGGCAAATCCGTACCTTACGCAACGAACAACTATCGGTTAACGGCTTGAATTTCATTGGATTAGACGATTACTGGGGCACCAATTTTTACCCCGAAAAAGCACTGGACAACCTGAATAATAACCTGGCGAATCTCGTGCTTTGCCACAATCCCGATGTAGTCGATTTACCGATCTGGAAAGACTACAATGGCTGGATTTTGTCGGGTCATACCCATGGCGGACAGTGTAAACCGCCGTTTCTGCCGCCCCCGATGCTGCCGGTCAAAAATAAAAAATATACCGCCGGCAGAATTGAACTGAGTGGCGGCCGCACCCTTTACATCAACCGGGCACTCGGACATTTGCATCAGGTGCGCTTCAATGTCCGGCCGGAAATCACCATTTTTCAACTTGAAACTGTTTAAAAAATGACGGCCGATACCTGGACGTCACTTTCCATTCCCCGTGGCAATTCAGCAGCCTACAACCAGGGAAAATTTGCGCAACCCAAGCATACAGCGCATTTTACCGATGAATATTTAAAAGGCAAGTAATGGTACCTACGCTTTATCGCACCAGCAGTTTTTTCATCATCATCTGCCCGCCGGTCTGTAATTTCACAAAATAGGTTCCGGCATTCAGCAGACCGGCATCCAGGAAATGATTAGAATCGCCCGTTGAAAATGTACCGTCAAAAACCGTCTTTACCAATTGTCCCAGTGCATTGAAAATCTGGATGGTACCGGTTGTTGTTACGGACGTACGCACAGGAATACAGGTGATCGCACTAGCCGGGTTGGGATAAATTTCCAGCAACGCCGTTGTTGGGGCTTCCTCGCTGTCCACGATATCCGTTACACAGAACGACCAGGTACCCTGTGGTGCCGGCAATGGATGTACGATGGTTTTGCCGCTATTAGCCGTAGCCTCAAGGTAATAGAAGACTTTGCCGCCGGCAGCCTGTTCCGGGATCGTGGCAGACCATACATTGGTGGTATCTGCGATTAACTGCATAGGCACACTCTGCCAGGATCCGTTCGGATTAGTCGTATAAAAAACGTCGGCCGCCGCAATCCCGCTCCGATGTTCGAGCGTAGCGTACACTGGATACCCGGTAACAGCTGCGTTGTTCTGGCAGGCTAACTGCTGATGCACCACATGCACCGGGTCATTTACGCCGATTTCTTTAGTGATGCAATGAATAGCGC
>JBBRDQ010000266.1:0-6058 GCA_038203695.1 Chitinophagales bacterium | reverse complement strand
ATCGGATAATGGAAGTTACGGCCTGATAGATTTATTTTTCCACCTTTTTCTGCAAAGAAAAACAAACAAGCACACGAGTATGGGTCTATCCGTACATAGTAGTCTATTGACTAAAACATTGCTATT
The DNA here is from genome assembly GCA_038203695.1 of Chitinophagales bacterium. Taxonomy (GTDB): domain Bacteria; phylum Bacteroidota; class Bacteroidia; order Chitinophagales; family Saprospiraceae; genus M3007. The sequence continues at coordinate 5,932 of JBBRDQ010000266.1, read as the reverse complement.
TGTGGGCTTTGAGCACAGTCTCAGCCCCCCTTTTACCGCTGCTGAAAACATAGGCAGTGATTTCACCTGTGAAAGCATTTTACAGCCAGTGTATGCTTTTCAATGGTTGACTGAAAGAGCGCAGGCTGACAATGATTTTGAATTACCCTATGCCATTTTATTCAACTTCGATTCGCTCGAAGAAGACGAATTTCGGTTGGTGCAATTGGTTCGATCCAATGCACGACTCTGTCATATTCCAATCATTGCCCTTGCTACAGAGGAAGCACTGATCAGTCCGCGTATCCTCGTGCAGCGTGGCTTGGATGATTGTTATACGTTGCCGGTACAATGGGATGCTTTAACAGCCAGATTGGCTTTTTTGCACCAGTATAAATCACAATTAGCCGTTTTTGCGCAAAAAAAGCCGGCTGCACCCCAGTTGATGCGCATCTCGCCGGTCAAACGCATGATGGATATTGCCGGGGCTTCATTTGGCATTGTATTGCTTTCCCCGCTTTTGGTCTTTACCGCGCTGGCCATTAGGATAGAATCGAAAGGCCCGGTCATTTATCGCTCTAAACGCATAGGTGCAGGCTATCAATCCTTTGAATTTTTGAAATTTCGCTCCATGTATGCCGATGCGGATGCTCGGCTGCTTGAAATGCAACACCTGAATCAATACGGAGCGACTACTACATTTATGAAATTTACCAATGATCCGCGGGTAACTCGGGTTGGCGGGATTATTCGTAAACTAAGTATCGATGAATTACCGCAACTCCTTAACGTGCTGCGGGGCGATATGTCGCTGGTGGGTAACCGGCCCTTGCCACTTTATGAAGCCGAACAAATGACCCGCGATGCGTGGAGTACTCGTTTTCTGGCCCCCGCAGGTATCACCGGTTTGTGGCAAGTCACGAAGCGCGGTCATGCGGATATGAGCGCCGAAGAACGGGTCGCGCTGGATGTACAATATGCCAATAACAACTCTTTTTGGACGGATATGGGCATCATTCTACGAACATTTACCGCCTTTGTGCAGAAAGAAGCAGTGTAATGGTCTCGATTATTACAGTTAATTATAACCAAACGGCAGCCACCTGTGCTTTGCTGGACAGTATCCGGCGACAGGAATACCGGCAGGTTGAAATAATAGTGATAGACAACGGAAGCGTAGCGAATCCCGAATTGGTGTTCGCTACGCACTATCCGGAAGTCGTCTTTATCCGAAGCGAGCACAACCTGGGGTTTGCAGGAGGCAATAATTTAGCCCTGCGCAAAGCCGGCGGCGATTTTCTGTTCTTCGTGAATAACGACGCTGAATTGACCAATGGGTGTATCGCCGCCCTATTGGAAATATGCGCCCAACGTCCCGATTTGGGGATCGTTAGCCCCTTGATTTGTTATTTTCCCGAATATGGCGATCAAATCCCGGTTATTCAATACGCCGGTATGACGCCGATAAATCCATGGACCGGTCGCAATCGCACCATTGGCAACGGTACATTGCAAGAAGGACAATATAACCAGGCACACCAAACGGCTTACGCACACGGTGCAGCGATGTTTGTGCCGCGCCCGGTACTGGACCAGGTCGGGCCAATGACCGAAGATTTTTTCCTGTATTACGAAGAACTGGATTGGTGTGAACGCATTCGACGTGTCGGGTTTAGTATTTGGGTGGCACCCGAAGCCCTGGTTTTTCACAAGGAAAGCCTGACCGTGCAAAAGATGGGCGCGCTTAAGACGTATTATTTGACGCGCAACCGTATTTGGTTTATGCGCCGCAATTTCGGAATTTTGCAGCGGATGGTCTTTTACCTGTTTGTAGGGGTAGTCGTTATTCCGAAACACCTATTGTTTTACGCAGCCAAGTCCGAGAAAGAAAATAGCCGGGCATTTTGGCAAGCAATTCGGTGGAACTTTGGCCATTCGGACAATGAATGGGAAGCAGCGCGCAATACCCTTACCACATCGTCCAAGTCTGCTGCACCTATTGAACTGTAAAACCGAGCCGTATTTTGTATTTCATCTACCTGATTTTTGCCGTCGTGTCGGTGTTTTTTATCGTACAACTGGTGTATCCATTTGTGACTACGTTGCTCGCGCAGTTGTTTGGCAAAGAGCGACTGGCAGGTTCGAAACAAGTCCCCGAAAATGTAAGCACCGATTATGCCTGTATTATTACGGCCTATAAAAACGCGGCTATTGCCGGCCCCTTGGTGACATCGCTGCTGCGGCAGACGCATGCCAACCACTTGGTGTATTTGGTTGCGGATGAATGTCCGCCGGTCGATTTCAAGATTGACGACCCCCGGTTTATTTTATTACAACCTGATCCGCCATTGCGCCTCAAGGCCAAAAGTATCCAGTATGCCATGGATCGTTTCCAGCGGGCGCATGACTACACGGCCGTATTTGATGCCGATAACCTGGCGCATCCGCAGTTGCTGGAAGTACTGAACCAGTATGTAGCGGCCGGGTACCAATGTATCCAGGGACAGCGCACGGCCAAAAATCTGGACACCACGTATGCAGCCCTCGACAGCACCGGCGAGCATTATAAAAATTACCTGGAACGGTATGTCCCATACCTGCTGGGAGGCTCGGCGGTAATCAGTGGCTCGGGTATGGCGACGGAAACGGCTTTGTACCAGGCTTATCTGCACAGTCCGGCGATTGCGCAGGGCCAGACGCAGGGAAAAAAAATGCTCCAGGAAGATAAAATTTTGCAAAATTTCCTGCTCCGGCGCGATGTGAAAATTGCGTATGCCCGCGAAGCCATTGTCTACGATGAAAAGGTAGAAAGCGGCGATGCGGTGGAGACGCAGCGCAGTCGCTGGTTGTTTTCGTACTTTCAGAACCTGCCCAATGCTGCCGGCTTGCTCTTGCGCGGGCTTACGCGATTGGGTTTTAATCAACTGTACTTTGGTTTTGTCACGCTGGTGCTGCCGATGTTTATCCAGGTAGGTATTGCCGGATTGCTGGCCGTGATGGGCTTGTTTTTTGCGCCGCTGTGGTCACTGGCATTGGCGATTGCGCTGGGCATTTTTGCGCTGAATATTTTGTGGACGTTGCACCTGGACCATGCGCCCCCGCCGATATGGGCGGCTTTGTGGCAGGTACCTAAATTTGTGCTGCGCCAATTTACCGGTCTGTTTAAAATGCGCAACCCGAACAAACATTTCAAACACACGGAGCACAAACGCTATGTTTCGGTGGATGAAGTGATTGGCCAGTCTACTGCGCCTGAGGAAAGATGAGTCGCAAGATTGAATATATTGACTTTGCGAAAGGCTACGCCATTTTCACCATTGTAATTTACCACGCGCTGCAACGCGTACCGCTCGATCCATTGTGGCAAAAAGCCATCATCTTTGGCGGCACGGGCGTGCATTTGTTTTTTCTGTTATCGGGTTTTGGCCTGGCCTTGTCCAAGACACCCTTATCACCCATAGCCTTTTATCGCCGCCGCCTGACCAAAGTGTGGCTCCCGTACACCCTGGCTTTGACAATCAGTCTGCTTGCGGCCATCTCCTTCGATCTATTCCCGGATCGCCTGGCGGCGTGGCTGGCCGGCGTTTTACTGTATCAGATGTTTTTTGAATCCTGGATTCAAAGTTTTGGCGGGCATTTCTGGTTTATCAGTGCGATCATGCAGTTTTACCTGGTTTTTCCGCTGTTGATTTGGGCGAAAAACCACTGGGGCGACCGACGGTTTTTGCTGACCTGCCTGGCCCTTTCCGTGTTATGGTGGCTGATTGTTTACTACACCGGCAAAGGCGACCAGCGCACCTGGAACAGTTTCTTGCTGCAATTTTTGTGGGAATTCGGGCTGGGTATGCTGCTGGCGAGTCGGTTGCCTGCTACAGCGCAATCACCTGCATGGCTGCAAAATACCCGCTGGAATAATCCCGGTATACTCCTATTAGTTGGGGTCGGTTTTACCGGCATTATGATCCTGATGATCTTCAAAATGGGCGACGCCGGTAAAATATTTAACGATGTGCCGGCCTTGCTGGGTTATACGGCGCTCAGCCTTTTTGTCTACCAGATCAGCACGCGATTCCTGCCTTTTTTAAAACGCTTTTTTTGCTGGGTTGGCGGTTTTTCCTTTTCGCTGTATTTGGTGCATGTGCTGGTGCTGGATGGGTATTTGCGCGTGCTGGAAATGCATCAGGTAGCCATAAATCTGCCGGTTCTGGTGCCGTTTGTGGGGTTGGCGCTGTTGGCGGGCGTAGGATTTGAGTGGGTAAGTAGCAGGATAACAAATGGTTAGTTGGCAATTAGCCGCTAAATAAGTGTAAGAATTGGGCAAATTGAAAATATATTTTCACTTATCACACATTTTACTGTGTAAATTACCGTCATAATCAACAAAATATTGCCCGTTCCATAGGAACGGTACGCTCGCTAAACAAATGCCGTTCCTACGGAACTGATGAAAAACTGTAATGGACAGGGCACACTAAAGATGTAGTTCAGGAGGGATTTTTTACACAACCATAGACGCTATTGTTATTTTGCCATGAAAAGTCTCCTACATACATTACTGCTATTACTTTTTTTTTCTTACCCGTCGCTTGCACAGCGATATGATAACACTTGGCTGCTGGGTTATGATTTTGGCACACCTGAGCCAAATGACTTTTATGGCCTCTCGGTTTTAACATTCAACAATGGCGGCCTTCAAATAGAAGAAAATTTGGTCAGTAGTATGGACTTTAACCACACCAACGCCTCTTTTTCGGATTCCAGCGGGCAATTAGTAGCCTATTGCAATGGCATAAAGATCGAAAATAAGGACTTTCTCACCATGCAAAATGGCGATAGTTTAGATAAAATAATAATTGAAAATTCCACTGAATTGCAGTATTATTCTACCCCTAACAGTCCCCAGGGCTGTCTCTTTTTGCCTTGGCCCGATCACCCTGACAGCCTGTTGATGCTTTATGCCGGGGATGCTTTTATTCCCATTCCCGGTATTAGTACGATTAACCGCAATCTTTCCTATGCCGTTATAAAACGCAGCGCGAACAGCGGATTGGGCAAAGTAGTGGCCCGGGAGCAGCCGATTATTGAAGATACGATTGTACGGGGCCAGGTAACTGCTGTAAAACATGCGAATGGCAGAGATTGGTGGATGATGGTGCGCGAACGCCACTCCAATCGCTTTTATCGGATACTAATTAATCCGACTGGAATACACCGCTTAGATACGCAAGAAGTCGATAGTTTAATGCTTAATGGGTCGGGCCAAAGTCGCTTTTCGCCGGATGGTAATACTTTTGCCACGTATAATGGAATAAGGGCCACTGTCGGTGCGTGGTTAGATGTATTTGATTTTGATCGCTGTGCAGGCCGATTGAGCAGGCAGCGGCGGATATTTTATCCGCCGGATGGGGTTACCCCTTATTTTGGCGGTATTTCCATTTCCCCGAACTCGCGCTTTTTATATCAAAATTTTGTCGATACGGTCTTCCAATATGACTTATCCGCTACTGACCTTCGTGCATCGCGTAAGGTAGTAGCCGTGCGGCAAGAACATCCCAGTATGACGGCATTTAGTTTTTACCAATCTCAGTTGGCACCAGACGGAAAAATCTACTCCTCCGCTACCAACGGTTGCCCGTGGCTGCACATTATCCATTATCCGGATGAAGAAGGGGTAGCCTGTCAGGTCGAGCAACTGGGGCTACAACTCAAAACGGTTAATGCTTTTTGTGTTCCCAACCACCCCAACTACCGCCTCGGCCCCTTGGATGGCTCTCCCTGCGATACGCTGGGCTTGAATAACCTGCCCATCGCCTGGTGGCGCTACCAGCAGGATACGCTCGATCCGCTTGCGGTAGCCTTCCATGATCTATCTTACTATGAGCCGACGAGTTGGAGTTGGGATTTCGGTGATGGCACTACTGGTAGTACGGCCCGGCATCCGCAGCACTTGTAT
>JBBRDQ010000265.1:0-6260 GCA_038203695.1 Chitinophagales bacterium | reverse complement strand
TTGCAGGCGTACCTGGCGCAGCCAAACGCTAATCTATGGCTGGTCGGACTGGATTATTTATATGATCGGTACGGCGGGGCTCCCGTATCGTTTCAGTCGGGCGATTTTGCTTACGATCACCTGGGTATTTCCAAGTATGCTGTGCAATCCTACGCCGACGACAACGCAGCCGGCGTGCCGTTGGTGACGCCGGTTTCCGGACAGCCTATTCCCGGTTTAACCGATCTGGACTGGCAATTTAGCACGTTGTGGTACGCCGACGGTTTTGAATTGCGCCCGGAAGCCACACCGATCTATCTCTTTGGCGGTAGCGGCTACGCCTTGAGCGGTACACCAACGGCCGTCTGGTATCATCCGGACGGCGAAGCGCGCGTGCTGACCTATGGATTTGACCTGGCGCAAACCTCCAACTTCAACCTGCTGCGCAGCAACGTGGCTAGTGTGCTGACCTGGTGGAATGCGGAACTAACGGCAACCCACGCACCGATGTCCGATATTGCTTCGGTAAAAATTGCGCCCAATTCCTTTGATGATAGACTGGAAATCCGGGTACAAACGCTGCAAGCCACTTCGCTAAGCGTTCGAATTTATAGTGCTGACGGTCAATTAATTACGCAGATTTCCAATGCGGAAATAATTCATCCGGAGACTGAAAAAGTACTGTACTGGAACGCGGCCGCGAATCTGCCGGATGGTATTTATTACTGCACGGTACAATCCGACTGGCAGGTGCAAACCGTTAAACTGGTAAAACAACATCGCTAGATAAACAAAACCCGCCACCATGCCTTTTGAAAAATTATCCGACCGCGTCCGGCAATTGATCGGCGAAAATGAACAGCGCGCAGCGGCCGATTTGCTGCTGCAGGCTTTTCGCGATAAAAATCCGCAGCTGTACAACATTGCCCTGATGCAGCAGGCCGACATCAAGAAACTGGCCGATCAGGGCGCTGCGGGCATCCTTTCTACCGATGAATTCAACCGCATGCAGGCCAAAATCAATGCCGCGCTGTTGCATTTGTCCGATGAACACGCGCGTTTGTTCGAATCCGGAAAGGTGGCAACCGATGTGCCGCGCTGGGTATTTGTAGCGGTTGGTGCGGTGATTGTATTGCTGTTAGCGGGCTGGCTGGTGCAAAAAGCGCTGGCTGGTGCGGATAAACCCGACACGTTCGACCTCGAAGTGTACGTGCACGATGCAAAAAGCGAAGCAACCGCACTTGCGGAAGGTACCGTGAACCTGCGGATCGGCGAAAAAATGCGGCAGAATGCACAAACGCTGGATGCCAACGGCCGGGCGGTTTTTCAGGAACTAAGTGGCAAATATCTCGGCGATTCCGTGCATCTGGTATACAAACCGCTGCGAGACCGGCGTTTTAAAATAACTGCGCAAAGCGCAACCCTGCTTTCTACGCAACCCATTCGTTTTGCGATCGAATTTTTGCCGGATACGACGCTGTATGAAGCGTCTTTGCGCAATGAAAAAGGACGGCCTATCGTGGGCGCAAAGATCACGGTGGACGGGAATTTAAACGCGACCAGCGATGCCAATGGATATTTTAAAATCGCCATTCCTAAAGCGGTGAACAGCACCTCCAATTTCGTTATTGAAAAAAACGGTACACGCCTGTATGGACAGGACCTGACCGTCCGCACCGGACTTCAATCTATCTCGATCGATGAAAAATAAGCGCTTATTGTTATTGTTGACCGCGCTGGTCCTGGGTACTGGCATGTTGTCTGCGCAGGTGAAAGTGCGCATCCGGGTGATGGATGAAAATGACCAGCCCCTCAAATTCCTCCGGCTCACCTTGTCCGGTACGAACGCACCGATCGAAACCCAAAGCAATGGCGAATATACCCTCGAATTTCCGCCCGGTCAGGCCGAAGTGGTATTTTACCCGCCGAACGGATTTGAGCGGATTTCTCCACCCAACGGGACGCTGTTAATCCCCGAAGATAAAACCCGGACGATCAATATCTGGTTGGCCCGTAAAGGAACCGGGAATCGCGAATTAGCGACTTTTTCGCGTGTTTTAAACAAGAAAGAACAGGAAAAAGCGCGTTTACAAGTCGACAACGAACAATTAAAAGCGCGTTTAACCCAACTGGAAGCCGAACGAAAAAACACGAAAGTCCTGCGCGACAGCATCGAAACCATCGTCCGGCAAAACGCCAGCAATGCTACGGCCCTGACCCGTGAAATTGCTGATCTACAGGAAACAGTCGCACTGAAAGAGCAACTTTTTTACAAAAAAATCGCCGGTGAATTAATTGTCTACGCCGACCGCCTGAAAGACCTGCGCGATGCACTTCCCCGCGTGCGCGACGCCTTTATCGATAACCAGTCGATGGCCCGCTTCGACAAAATCATCGGCGCTTATAACGTGGCACGGGATTCTTTGCTCCAGAATAACCGCGGATATGTCGAGATCGTGCGCGTGCTCTGGGGTGCCCCGGCGGCCGATGCACTGACCGATGTGTACGCCCAATCGCTCACTCAGGTGCATCAGCAAACCGTGCTGCCGCTCAATACGACCCTGATCGACCAGTTCCGCGCCGTACGCGCCGAAGAAATTCGCCCGGCAAAGGCCCGTAAAAAAGCGCAGACTGCGGCCGATACGGCGTTTGCAAAACTAAATACCGCTATCCCGGCGTTAGAAACAAACATCCGGGCGACCCTTGCCAACCTCGAGGCCGCCCTTCACCAAAACCATTGAGTATTATGAAAACCATTGCTTTATTGCCCCTGCTGCTGGCCGCATGTACGCTGATTTTTGGCCTTGAAAATTGCGAAGACAAATGCGGCAGCAGTGTTTCCGTCCAATCCGTACAGCCCAATACCAATCCGGCCGGTTACGAAGTGCTCCTGAAAACGGAAGGATTTTCCGACGCTACGAAAGTCATATTTGGCTCCGTAGAAGCAACGTCCAGAACGGGCGGAGCGCCCGGTGACATTATTGCCACAGTGCCGGCCGGACTGTCCGGGAATGTGGAGGTAAGCGTGGAAGAAGGCGAATGCATTGCGCGGTCGGGTGGATTTATCGTTTCTGGCTCGTTGCCGGGCAATGTGCAGCCTTCCTTACAGCAGATCGTTGTGCCGATACTTACCAGTGCGCCGCAGGGCGGTTTTGAAAATGACTGGATCAATGCTGCCAGTATTGATAAGTCGCAGCGCATCCACCTGGGCGGCAATGAAGTGGCCAGCATTACCATTCTGGATGGCGTTACTACAAAAGAAATTGCCGGGGCAGACAATCCGTTTTTCAACAACAATCCTGTGACCGGCGTGGTAAATGTTTTTACCAATCTCATTTATCTGGAGATTGACCGGACCGCCAAAGGTGGAATAGTCGAACATTTCGATGGCTCGTTTATTGAGCGGCCGGCCTTTTTGCCACCACCGCCAAATTCGGCTAAGCCACAGGCAATTCTATTAGTTTCTCGCGATACTGGCCGACAATTACTGCTGTATACCCTATAGAAGCAGAACGTCGTTTCATAAAGCAACTTTTGAATCGTTGTCTGAAATTATATTTTGTTGAAACGCCCTAGTGTCGGGGTGACTGCGAGTCACTCCGACACTAGGGCGTTTCAACAAAATATAATTTCGATTCCAAATCCATTTGGTACTCATAACACCAACCACTTGTCCCATCTTTACCGTTTACTCACATACCGTGCTCCCACCGTCAGCGCCGAATAAGAGCCCTTTTTAATGCCATTGGTCTCATCAAAAGCCGGTAATCCCTGCCAGCCGAGGCTCACACTCCATTGTGCATTGAAAACCCATTGCGCGCCCGCGCCGGCATTGAACAGCCAGTTGACCTGCCGTAAACCACCTTTAAAGCGTTTTTCAAACGTAGAAAAATAACCGCCGCTGCCGAACACGTACAAACGTTGTCCGGTGGCGGTGGTCAGTACGCGCCGGATGAGATACACATTGACGGGCAGTTCCCAGGTGGTCTGCTTGCGGTCTTCATTGGAAATACGCACCTGCGGACTGATCTGTCCGACCACGTACCAACCTGGCGCAAAAAGCGTCGCATAATTGCCCTGAATAGAAAAACGCGTCCGGTCTTCGCCCAGCGTGATGCGGTTTTGCTGCGTCGAAACCGGAAAATACAGGCTGCTTTGCAGCGTAAATTCATAATGTTCCACAAATGGCACATACCGTGCCCGTAGTCCCACGGCCGATAACGTATGTGTCGCAAAACCGAACGGTGGATCGCCGCCAAACACACCGAATGGTGCGACTTCCGTGCCTGGACCAAAACGCAGGTTGGAAAAAACCAGATCCACGCCGGCACTCAGGCGGTTATTGCGTGAAATGCCGCGTTGCAATTGCAGAAAATTGGTGAGTTGCGCGGCCCGATAACCGGAGGTATCATTGGTGCGATACGTTATAAATGTATTAAAAAAGCCGATTTCGGTCTGGCCATTGGCAATTACCGGCGTTAATCCGGGGGCAATGGCGAGGCCGATGGAGTCGTCGGCAGCAGTTTGCGCAACTAACGGCAGCGCAGCGAGACTGAGCATAAACAGCAGGGCGATTTTCATAATTTTATGGGCTGGGGGGCTTACATTTTTACAAATTTGCCGGTCATCACCCGATGACCGGAATACACGGCGATACTATACATACCGGCTGGGAAATTGGCCACCTCCATTTGCAAGGTTGCATCTCCGGTGGCTTGCTGTGCCAGTACAGTATTGCCCTGGAGGTTATAGATGACCGCGCGGTAATTTCCTTCATCGGGTAAATTAATGGACAATCGTTCTTGCACCGGATTTGGGTAGATTTCCAGCCTCAGCGGATCGGCAGCAGAAACGCCGACGGTTGCGGCATCTACGACGGCATCGATGGCTTTTAACAGCGAGTATTGGGCATTGGCGCCGAAGGCATCCTGACCGATTTCCCAGATCATGATACCCGCCACTTCGTCGAGCGCGAGTTGCGTTTTAGCCTGTATGGTCGGGATGCCGTTCCAGAATTTTTGCCCGGTTTGATCGAGTTGCGCATTGGCCACATTCTGGTTGACAATGCCGCGATAGGTGAATGATTCCACGGGATTAGTGCCAAAATCGTAGCCGTAGAACGGCACGCCCAGCGTTAGTTTCTGCGCCTGCATCCCGTGCGTTTTCCAGTACTGGATACATTGCTGGGCCCAGGGATAGGGCGAGTGTTGTCCGGGATTGGTAGCGTCCCAGGGACCGGTAAGGTCGTAGACCATCATATTTACCCAATCGAAAGCGGCCAGCGCGGGATCGGTTATCTCCGGGTACCGGTATGAACCGGGCAGTGCTACGGTAAGGGGTTTATTGATAGCCGTCAGTGCGACTTTGAGATCTAGGATAAACGGACTGTACCAGTCCTGCACGTATTGCCATTCCAGGTCGATATCCACCCCATCCAGGTTTTGGGCCTGTACGTACTGCACGATTTTCTGGATAAATGCCGGCCGGTTGGCCGGGAGCGTGAGGTTGTTCCAGTAGCCATCTACCGCTGGCGTAAGATAACCGCCGGCCAGCGAAATGAATACTTTACAGCCTTTCTGGTGGGCTTTGGTCACCGCCGGGCCAATATTTGTGCCTTCACAGGAGATGTTTCCCTGGGCATCGGGATTGGCAAAGGAAATATTGACGTGGGTCAGCCGCTCGAATTCTAGGTCGTTCAGCCAGGAAAAACGGTAGGTCGGCAAATAACCGATGACTTTGAAGGATTGTGCGGCGGCGGTTTGGAGGCAGAGTAAAAGCAGAAAAGGTAGTATTTTTTGCATCATTGGGCGGGTGAATTGTTTGGCAAAGGTGCTATTTTCTTAGGCTAAACTCAACATGCGGGGATTAAAAACGAACGTATGCCAGACCTGGAATTTTCTAGAACCGCAGGAATTACCAATTTATTTTTATTGGGTACTGCGTAAATATAGCGTCACACCATGTTTTAGGTTTTTTAACGTCTCGATTGTATACCTTTGATTGGGGGATAACTGTGGCATATTTTGATGTTTTGCAACTCAAAAGTAGTCCAGTTATTTCTCTTTTTTGCCCTTTTTTCGCTTCTATGAAACCTAAATTCTGTTGCATTTTAAACTTGAATCTACCTCCTAATTCCAACCCAATATTCGCATGTAGTGTTACCCAAATCTTGGTTTGGGTTAGGGTGCGGCCTTATGCAAATCCCGGTTTTGCGCGCTTGGAGGCGGATGAAGCAAAACCATGTTTGAGTCCCGACGCAGGAGGGGCGAGTTTGGTTTTGC
>JBBRDQ010000264.1:0-6338 GCA_038203695.1 Chitinophagales bacterium | reverse complement strand
GCGGTTATTAACCCCCAGTACCGGAAAATCGAGGTGCTGAATTTTATCCAATTCTGCCTGGTCGTGCACTTCCACCAACACACCCATGCCCAGCGATTCGGCCAATTTTTTTAAAAAATCCAATCGTTCCGCCTGCAGAATAGCCGCAATCAGCAGGATCAGGTCCGCACCCGCCTGTCGCGCGAGGTAAATTTGTATCGGGTCGAGGATAAAGTCCTTTTGCAGCAATAAAGGCGGTTGCGCAATGGCTCGCACGGGATCGTGTAGGGTGGCATGCGCTAACCGCAGGTCAGCATAGGAGCCGCCAAAAAATGCCTGGTCGGTCAACACAGAAATAGCGCCGGCGCCTGCCTCTGCGTACCGGCCAATCTGCGCCGGCAGATCGACCTCACGGTTGATCCAGCCTTCCGACGGGCTTTTTCGTTTGAATTCAGTGATGAAAAAGGGTTGGCCGGCAGCGCGTGCCGCAGCGATACGGGTATAAAATGCCGGCGTTGTATTGGTCAGCACCGGTACCTTTTGTGTAAGGTCGTTGAAGTCGTTTTGGGCATACAACTCCTTGACCTCGATTAGTTTATGTTCGACGATGGTGTCGAGGATGGTGGACATAGTTTGGTATAAGTATCGGCTTCTTCGGTGAAAATCTCAGTTTGGCTCGTTATGGCCATATATTTTTCCAATAAATCACCCATTGCGCCTGCAAAAATAAGCCGCTCCATTTTGGCGTACGCATCTGGCAAGGGGATATCTTCGACAAATCTGGCGTAGATAAACGCGGCATTGACGGCAATCAGTTTATAGTGTTGGGTAGTCGGTTTGCCAGCCAGCATGGCGCGTGCTAATGCCAGGCATTCATCCGGATTGGCCGCGCTGACGGCCTCAAAGGGCAGCATTTCGAGTCCAAAATCGGCCGGACTGATTTCATAGTCGTATTTTTTGCCGTCGCGGTATTCCAGCATGCGGGTGGGCGCACTGACGGAAATTTCATCCAGGCCATCCCAGCCGCGCGCCACGATGACGTGTTCCTTGCCCATTTTAATCGCGGTTTCAAAAATTACATCCATCAAATCGGCGAAAGCAGTACCGATAAACTGGCGTTGCGGTTGATACGGATTGACCAATGGCCCCAACACGTTGAACACCGTTGGAACGCCAATTTTGGCGCGAACCGGCGCGAAATGTTTGAAAATCGGGAAGACCTCCGGCGCAAAAACAAAAGCGAGATTGGTTTCTGCCAACGTTTGGCTAGCCTGTTCAGCATCGAAATGAATTGGCACGCCCAGCGCTTCCAGTAAATTGAAACTACCAAACCGGCCGGCGGCAGCGCGGTTGCCGTGTTTGGCAATTTTAAGGCCGCAATGCGCCAGTAAGAGGCTGGTCAACGTGGAGGTATTGATGCGCGGCAATCCCGATCCGCCAGTGCCGCATATATCCACATGGTCTGATAAATTCCCATCCTGCAAGGCGGGAAAATTGCTTTCAGCCGGGCTGAGTGCGGTGATAAAACTGCGCAATTCGTGGGCATTGCGCAGCCGATGACTGAGCGATACCAGCAATATTTGTTTCTGATCTTCCGACAACTGCCCCTCTTCCACCGCTTTCAGAAAGGCCCGTAAGGTTTCGGTTGGGAGCAGGGCGCCGGTTTGCAGTTTGTGCGATAATTCGTGGTAAATTGTATTGCCGGCCGACAAACGACCTTGCACCACATTGCGCAACATGCGCATACCCACACTATTTTGCATACTCAAGACCGACTCCGGATGAAACTGAATGCCTTCGATCGGCAGCCGTTTGTGCCGCACCGCCATCACCACGCCATCGGCCGAGCGGGCGCTGACTTCAAATTCGGACGGAATGGTCGTACCGGCCCACGAATGATAGCGGGCAATGTTGCAATCCTGCTCGATGTCGGTAAAAATGCCGCGTCCGTCGTGCTGGATCGGCACGGATTTTCCATGCACGGGCGCAATGTTGGATAAAGTACCCCCAAAAAACTCGATCAGGGCCTGATGGCCCAGGCACACCCCCAGGATTGGCTTGGTCTGGTAGAATTTATGGATTACTTGCATCAGATTCCCGGCATTGCGCGGCACGGAAGGGCCGGGCGAAAGCACCAGCAAATCGAATGATTCCTGCGCAATGCGTTCAGGATCAACCGTGTTGCGAAAGACCTTGACGGTACAACCCAATTGCCGGAAAAAATCGACGAGGTTGTAGGTGAAAGAGTCAAAGTTGTCCAGGACTAGGATGGTCATTTTCTGTAGTTGAAGTTTTAGATTGTAGGATGCTGTTGTACTGGATTTACAAATGGGGACTTACATCGTACACCAAAGTCCGCCCTAGTCATTAATCCATAAATCGACGGCAGACTGCGCTTTTGCACCTCCGTTATTCATCACCAAATCCTGCTGATTAATACTTTCCTGGTGTATGGCTTCGAGGAATAGGGAAATGAATTCGGCGCTGAGTTCCTGTTTTGCGCCGCGTTTTCCGAGGGCTTCGCGCAGGCTGCGGAAGCGTTCGGGCTGTAATACGGCGATGTTTTTTTCTTTTTTCACGACACCGATTTCACGCACCAGTTGCATGCGCCGGGCGATCAGGTTGATGACTTCTTCATCCAGATCGTCGAGTTCGGCGCGGTAATTTTCGATTTTTATCAAAAAGTCAGGATCGGTGGTGTCGGTGGTGCGGCGTATAAGTCCGCGGATCATTTCGCCAAAACGCTCGGGCGTAATTTGCTGCGCGGCATCGCTCCAGGCAGTATCGGGCGTTGGGTGTACCTCCACCATCAGTCCGTTATAGTTGAGATCGTAGGCTTTCTGAGCAGTTTCGGCCAGAATATCCCGCCGTCCGCAGATATGGCTAATGTCGCAAATCACTTCCAGGTCGGGGAATTCCTGCATCAGATCGATTGCCATCTGCCAGCGCGGCACGTTGCGGTATTTTGAATCTCCGTACGTAGAAAAACCGCGATGGATGGCCGCGATTCGCCGCAAACCGGCCTTATGCAGCCGTTCGATAGCGCCTACCCAAAGTTTATAATCCGGGTTGACCGGGTTTTTCACAATCACCGGAATATCGGTGCCTTCGAGCGCGTCGGCGATTTCCTGGATTGAAAAAGGATTTACCGTGGTGCGGGCACCAATCCACAATACGTCGATGCCGTATTTCAGGCATTCGTACACGTGTTGCGCGCTGGCAACTTCCGTCGTTACTTTCAGGCCGGTTTCTTCTTTTACGCGTTTCAGCCATTTCAGTCCGGGGGCTCCCACGCCTTCGAAAGCGCCGGGACGGGTACGCGGTTTCCAAATACCGGCTCGATATAAGTCAATGCCTTGATTGACAAGCCCTTGTGCAGTAGTCATTACCTGTTCTTCGGTTTCGGCTGAGCAGGGTCCGGCGATTAAAACAGGGCTGGTTCGGAGGGGAAATATGGGTTGGAATTGCATGATTTTTGTTAATTTGTGTCGTGCATAGTAACACGCAAATGGCCGTTTTGCTTTATAATTCCGCTTTTGTGCCGATCAAAGCGTCTTGTAAACTTTCCAGGTAAGCGGATAAACTCCCGGCTTGTTGTGCCTGGATCAGGGCCGAACCGATAATGGCGATATCGGCTTCAGCGGCGACCAGTTGCGCTTGTGCGGGGGTGCTGATGCCAAAGCCGATGCCGACCCGGGGCGTATTTTGGCCGTGGTTTTTTATTTTGGCAATTACGCCGGCCAGTCGAGGGTTCAGGCTAAAAGAACTCCCGGTTATTTTAAAATCGGACATCAGATAAAAAAAGTCGAAACCCAGGTTCAACAAAGTTTCAATGCGCTGATCGGAGGCGTTGGCGGCCAGCACGGGGACCAGTTTTAATTGATTGCTAGCGAGGGTTTGTGCCAGCGAACTATCTACCGGTAAGTCAGGAATGATTAAGTGTTTGATATTCAACGCGATCATCGTCCGTGCGAATTTTTCCAGTCCGTAAGCAAAGACCCGGTTGATATACGACATCACGATAATTTCCTGTTCCGGATGCTGGGTACGGATCTGTCTGATGGCCGCCAGACAGTCTTCCACCGTGACACCTTGTTGTTCAACGGCCTCCTGGCAGGCAGCGGTGATGACCGGCCCATCGGCAGTGGGGTGCGAAAAGGGGATTTGCAATTCGAGCATTTCAATGCCGGCCTGCACATAGGTTTCCGCTGTGGCCAGGCTCTCCGCCAGCGTTGGATAACCGAGTACCAGGTGCGCCATAACGGGCATTTTCGGTCGAAGTGTGGCGGTAGTTTGCTGTGTCATGGAAATTAATTTGTATCACTGTATTAGTACGATGATACAAAGGTACATCACTTTATGTTGATCGCGCATTTTTTTTTGGATAAATCATGCGAATCATGGATTTCGATTGGAAAATAATTGATAATCAATTACTTAGTTACGGGCTTACTTTAACTCACTCTGTCCTTGACCCTGGCGATCAAACATTTGTCTTGCCCCTCCATGGGCATAAACAATCAATGGCACTTAAAATAATCAAACGGCTCCAGGCAATCCAGGCAGCGGAAAAGCGCCTTACACGCGGTAGAGCCAAACTGCGAGATCATTTCGGTATGTGTGGAATGGCAAAGTGGACATTGTAATATGCGCGATTCACCGAACAATGCCTTTTTGTCCATGCTTGCCTCCGCCGGCGGCGCGATGCCATAAGCAGTCAGTTTTACCCGGCCTGCTTCGCTCAGCCAATCAGTCGTCCAGGCGGGGGAAAGGATGGTAGTGACGCGCACCCGCTCAAATCCACCCTCTTGCAACGCCGCGCGGATATTTATTTCAATCACGCCCATAGCCGGGCAGCCGCTATACGTCGGCGTAATGATGACTTCGAGCGTACCGTCATTGTGCCACAGCACGTCGCGCACAATCCCCAGATCCGTAATAGTCAGGGCCGGTATTTCCGGATCGTACACGGATTCGAGCAGTTGTCGGGCGACAGCCAGGTGATCAGCAGGTTCGGTAACAGGAAGTAGTAACACAACAGATATTTTCTATAAAACAACGAACAGAAATTGGGGTTGCGATTTGTTCACTTTTCTTCACTCCTTCACCTGCACCAACGCTTCTCCGATCATATTCAGCGCCAGGACCGTCGTGCAGATAGCCAGACCGGGCAGCATAGAAAGCCACCAGCACTCCAGATGGCTGCGCGCGCCCACCAGCAGACTGCCCCAGGTAGTGCCCGACCAGTTGGAACTCTGGCCAAAACCCAGAAAAGACAGCGCCGTTTCCAGTAAAATCGCACTGGCCACACCCAGCGCAAAGGCAACCAGCGTAGAGCGGATCGCATTGGGCAGCGCATGCCGGAATAAAATGCGCATTTCAGGCAGTCCCATACTGCGCGCCTGGGTGATAAAATCCATTTCCCGCACACGCAATAAATCACCACGCAATAACCGGGCTACGTTCGGCCAGCTCAATACACCGATCAACACGACCAGTAGCCAGATATTATCGCCGACTTTGGGCAATGCTGCGACGGCCAGTACGATTAACAGCGCCGGGACGGATTGAAAGATTTCTGCCAATCGCATGACCAGCAAATCTGCCGGAATGTTTTTTCGGACTGCAAAAAAAGGCAACCGGCTTAACAACCAGCCTACGCCATTAAAAAGCCCTATAATCCCTGCAAAAAACAATAAAAAATGCCAGACGCTCCAGTCCGGGAAAATATTGGGGACCACCAAAAAACTATAAAAATAGGCAAAAGGTAACCCTAGTAAAGTGGTCCAAAGGCGTCCGCGCCGGATATGTAACCGATCATCGCCGTAAAATCCGGCTAAAGCGCCCAAAAAGATACCGATGAGCATCGCGATACCCATCGCCATGATTCCCATCAGGATGGCCACCCGGGCACCGGAAACCATGCCCGCAGCGACGTCGTGCCCTTCACCATCGGTACCCAGCCAGTGCCGGAACCGCGCCGGTAAACCATTGGGAATGGAACCGGGCGATAAAGGCCGGGTGACGATTTCGGCCGACGATTTTTTGCCAGGACTATAAGCAATGGGCGCAAAAACAGCCGCCTGATAGGGGTAAGATTGCCAGATATTATTGATTTTGATGGAATCCAGCACCGGATGCCGGTAAGGCGTATCGGGATTGACAAATACGGTACGCAAACCGGGGTAAAATGTTTCGCCCTGGATGCGGCACCATAAGGGCCGTTCATTGGCCAGGACATCGCGAAACAAGGCCAATAATAGCAGGCTGCCCAATACCCATAGAGCCGGGCGAATTCGTTTATTTTTTAAAAAATCGGACATGCAAATCCAGCGCGCAGTAAGGGTGATTTACCGGGC
>JBBRDQ010000263.1:0-6477 GCA_038203695.1 Chitinophagales bacterium | reverse complement strand
AGCAGGTATTTATCCCCGTACATTTTCACATTGCTGAATATCTGCGAATAAAAATTTTGTCCATGGATACGGTATTGAAACAGTGGCTGTCCAACAAATATAAACAAAGGATTCTGTAAAGCCAGTTTCTGCGAAAATTGCGCATCCGGTATCACACTCATAATACTGTGATAACCACCCACACGCTCAAATAAGCGCCGCGAATAACACGTACTTACAAATTTTCCAATATTTGTCATCGTGCCGCCTTGCAATACTGCCCGCAGTACATCATGGCCGTGCCAGAGTTCTGCTTCCGCTGTCTTTTGTACGGGCGTACTCCCGATTTTAGCCAGCGTAGTGCGCAAAACGGACCCCAGCGCCTCTTTACTTCCCGTAATGTGTCCATCACTGTCGATAATGTCAACATCGGAGGAAAGTACTAAATCCTCGTGTTCGCCATTATGGGCTTGAATCAGGCGCACATAACATTCCAGCGCACTCGGTTTCATCGTATCATCGGAAGAAACCAGTATCATATAATCGCCAGTGGCTGTTTCCGTGGCCCGGTCTAGGTTGGGGGCGAACCCCAGATTGTAGGGATTTTGAATCAGTTTAATGCGAGTATCGCCGAAAGACCGGACCACTGCTACGGAGTCGTCGGTCGAAGCATTGTCCGCGACGATAATTTCAAAATGCGGATAGGATTGATCCAGCACACTTTGAATTGTACTACCGATATAGCGTCCGTAATTAAAATTAGGGATACAGATCGAAAAAGTGATGGGTGCTTTCATCGTTGCTGCAAGTAATTTTCAAAAGCCGTTTTGGCTTCCGGTGTACCCATATCCCACATTTCAGCGGCTTGCGAAAGGACGATCGTTTTACCGTCGTCGATCATTTTCTGGTACACCGGAATGACGTAAAACTCCCCCCGGGTACGTTCGTCGCGCCGGATCATTTCCTGGCCATACTTCACGAGGTCTGCACCTTTGGAAAAATAATACAGTCCGTTGGAGGCGTGGTCGGAAATGCGCACTTTTTCCGCTACCGCTACGACGCGTCCTGCCGCATCGGTTTTGGCAAAACTCCACTGCTCACCGGGCAGGTTAATCACCGAAATAATGCCGGCACAATCGCTGGTTTTATGGAGAATATCGTTGCCCAAATCGCTTTTTATAAATGTATCGGAAGCCACGATCAGCACATCTTCTTCTGTATCAATGTATTGCTGAGCGGCAAGGATGGTGCAGAGTTGGCCTTGGGTTACTTCGGGAATAGTCACAAAGGTGGTCTTGACCGTGGTATTTGCCCGCACCAGATCGGTCACCTTATACTGAGCTTCATGTTCCGCCAATAATACAAAGATGATCTCTGAGCAGGCTATTTCGGCCAGGCTATCGAGCGCCCACAACAACATGGGCCGTCCGGCGATCTCGATCAGCGGCTTGGGCGTTTCAAAACCCCGGTTGGCATACCGGCTGCCACGTCCGGCCATGGGTACCAGGATTTTCATCGGTCGCGGGCTAATTCCTGGAGCAAAGTCTCGGTTGTATCGTTCCAGTTCTCAAAACGCAAGGCCCGGTCGTCGATATACAGATCGGCGTTCGGCTTGCCAAAATAAATCTCGTCGTAAGGGATATTGTGTTGTTCCAGCCAGTCCAGGGTGACCTTACCGATGTTTTTTACCACCCGGCCCAGGTTGCTCTGCTGGGTAGCCATGTTGCGTGCCGTTTGGATAATCAGATAATGGCCTGCGGCTTTCAGGGCATGCAGCCGTTCAATTGCCCCGGGTAAAGGGACGAGATCGGCGTAGGTCTGGTGTTTTTCTTTGATCGGGCAGATCGTGCCGTCAAGGTCGATTACGATGCGCATTTATTTATTTTTCAATTGATTAAACAAGGTAATTGCTCGTAGATACATCATGATCTGGCGCTGCGGTTTGTCTTTGTGCAACGGGATCATCGAGAGGAACAACAATCCTTCGATAAATTTAATTTCGGCTATATTGTAGTCCTGTCGTTCCAGTTCCGCATCAAAAAAATCGGCGATCCGGTCGTAAAACTCACCCCGGCAGATCGCCGTCTCAAAGGTGTTAGTGGTGGCGATTTGGATAGAAAACAGGTCGGCCACGATAAAATCATACGCACCGCTCAGGCTGTGGCGCAACTTGGCCATGTCGTAACGCGGGTCTCCATAAATTCCTTTTTTACCAAAACTCCCTCGCGGGTCGATCAACCGAACCAGTTGATTGTTAACGTCATACAGAATATTCGACAGGCAATAATCGCCGTGAATAACGCTGCCTCGCACATTCAAACTGATGCGTTCGCACCCTTCCCGGATAAAGTGCTCCAGCTGGGGCAGATTTTCCAGGGTCTGTCCATTTACGGTCAAGTGTGTAAACCGGATCAGGTCGTTGAAAAAATCATCCTCACTGGCCAGTTCCTGGATGCGAATTTTGGTTTTTCCCCAGTACATCTCCCGGGCATCCGCTTTACTTACCAGACCTCTAAAAGCCCGTAACCAGGCATGTGTTTGCATAAGGTTACGGATGGCCATTTTCCAGATTTCCAGGTCGAAATGGCCGTACAGATAAAGTTCGGCGAGATTGGGATACCCGTAGTATTCCTGTTCCAGCGTACACGTTTTACCATCGTTGGAATAGTTTAATAGCCTCGGCGTCAACACTTTGAGTTCGTCCGGCAAAAGCAGGTACCAGTTATACTCATCCGTCAGTTTTTCGATTTTCCGGCTGCTTTTGCGCACTACGCCCCGCACTTCGTCAATGCTCAACTGATTGAAATAGCGCGATTGCAACAATGCGCGTTTAGCCGCCAGAAAATGGGCAATATGGCCGAAGTCGTACCATTGAGTCGTATGAATGGCGCGGATGGGATGCTGTTTCCCATAGCGTGTCAATACATTACTTAACTCGCGCGCATCTTCCTGCAAGGCATCCTGACAACTGGTCGCCAACTGCGCGGCGCTGCTAAAATGGTAGAAACCCACCAAAGCCGTCAGTCCGGGTTGTCGTACGGTGCTTTTATCAAAATACTGCCGTATCCAACCGGCATCGTCCGTATCGGCTAAGCACCAGTTTTGCGGGTCTTCGTAGTTTTCCGAGACCAGCACATAATCCGCAGCATCTGGAAAGGATCCGGTAATCAGTGTATCACCCAGAATGACGGTCGCCGTACCATCCATCGGGATTTTTTGCAGCCCGGTTTGCAACGAATGAATGATACTACCTTTTTGGGTCAATAAGGCTAGTTCCACGTTCAGGCGGCCTTTAAAAGCCCACTCGACAAAATTAATCAATTGCCGGTTGTGCGCCTGCGTAACGATCACGGTGCGCTCCACGCCTTTTTGCTGCAAATCGTCCAGTATCCAGCCGATCACCGGTTTGCCATTGACCGGAATCATCGCATTGGAGACGCTGGTGGCAATTGGCAGGTTAGATTGGTTGATCTCGCCGCCGCAAAGGATAATGACGTTGTGTTTCACGCAGGAAGCAGGCGTTGATAAAGGTCAATTAATTGTTGTCCGACGATTTCACCCCGGAATTGTTGCGCAAACTGGCGGCCCTGATCCGTAATTTGGACATATAATGCAGGGTCATTGCAAAGTCTCACCACCTGTTGCACCGCAGTCTGAATATCCGCTTGCTCAAATAAAAAACCATTCTCGCCATCGCTAATTAATTCATCGGCACCGCCGCCGCGCACGGCTACAACAGGAACGCCATGCGCCATGGCTTCGATGAAAATACGACCGAACGACTCGTAGGGATAGGTATGGATCAAAATAGTCGTTTGCTGGTATATGGCTGCCGTATCGTTTTCCAAACCCTCGAAAGTCAACTTGTCACTAATGCCCAATCGCTCCACCATCTGTTGCAAGTCCAGCAAATACGGGTCGTTTGCCGCCGGTAGTCTACCGTAAATGTGAAAGGTGGCATGGGGAAGTTGCCGGCTTACTTCAGCGGCAATCTGCACAAACAGGCGATGGTTTTTTACTTTGGAAGTAACATTGGCAACCAGGTTGATAGCTGGCTGATTTAAGGTAGCCGGAACAGTATTCAGATTGCCTGCTGCTACACTATTATAAATCACCCGGGTTTTATGTTCGGGTACGAAACCGGCATAAGACTGCTTCGTATATTCAGAATTGGCAATGAGGGTGGTATGCAGCCAATTCATCAATCTATAAAATACCCGTTTATGTTGTTGCCCTACCATTACGTAGATAGCGTCTTTGCGGTAGCCGGTAATTTCACGCAAGTGCTGCACATGAGGGATGCCGGCAATTTTAGCCGCAATTGCACCGTCAAGGGCCATAATGGTATTGGTATGTACGAGGTCGATCTGATGTCGCCGAATAATTTGCACTAATCTGGGAACCGTATACAACCAACCACCTTTGCTGCGGTAAAGGCGATACAGCCAGCCTTTTGACCGCTGCAGAAATGGTAAGTTGATTTTATTCCAGGCTAATAAGGGTACAAAAAAAACTTCGCGGACGTAAGGACGCAGTAAATCAATATAACGGGTATCTGCTGCATCTGGTAATGCGATAAACACCTGATTTTCATTTGCTTGCAGGAAGCGAGCCATCTCTATTAAACTCATTTCTGCGCCGCCGATCGTATTACTGGGACTGATAAAAAGAACGTTCACCTCAAGTCAATTTTTTCAGTACTGTAGCGGTATTTACACTGCCGTAGGCTACATTGTCCGGTACGTTTTCCTGCACCACGGTATTCGCGGCAATTACGGTCCCGGAACCAATCGTAACATTGCGCAACACAGTAACCTGCCCACCCAACCACGAACCTTCCCCAATGGTAATTGGACCGGATTTAGGTGGTCCGTAGCGAAATGACTGCCCCATACGCGTATGATTGGATGGCGAGATAATACAGTATGGACCTAACATGACTTCATTTCCAATTAGTACCTTGTCGCCCCCCAATATCCAGCATCCGTAGGCAATATACACGTGATTTCCCAGGTGAATATTAGCAGGATTGGAAAAGACGACATGGCGCCCGCAGCGAAAATCTTTGCCGCAGCTACCTAAAAATGAGCTGCATAACCATCCCCGCAAGCGAAAGAAAATGGTGTTGTCAGGTAATATACTGCATAGCGACAACACAACATACAAAGGAAATTCATGCCGCAACAATCGGATCAATCGACTCATGCCTTTATCAACTGAAGATTCTGAAAATGGTAGACCTTGGTTGTTATATACGCCACTGACTCGCCGGGATATACACCTACACGCGGGATGCGATAAGGATTTTCTGCGCTGTAAATGCCTGAAACCAGGGTCGTAGCATTTCGATAAAAGTTGGCAGTTATAATCGGCGCACGTTCGCCAATAATATTCTTTGAACCATAAGGATAACAAAACGAATGTACTTCCTGTCCGGTCACGTCCTCGATAAAACATTTAGAATCAGCCAGTTCTATTTTTATCTCTTCATCAGCACACAGATACAGGAACGGATGGTGTACGCTGTGCGATCCCCACGACACATATTTGCTGGACTGGTAATGCTGCATTTCCTCCGGCCCGATTACCCGTAAGGCATCCGGAATGGCATCAACCCTGAAGCCTGCTTCCAATAATAGTTCATCGGCGTTTTTTTCTAACACATTTGTTTGCTGACCGGTGCCAATCAAACGTAGGCATAAACTGTCAAAAGCGGGTCGCCAGTTATCGGGCATCGTTTGTTGCAGCATCCACTTTAATTTTATTGGCCAGATGGAGACGTTGTTAGCTGCATACCCAGTCGGGATATAAAAAGTGATCGGGAAAGCCATTGTTTCCGCTAGTTGTGCCGCTGCATGAAAATCTTCACGGATGCAGTCGTCCAGCGTAATCGCACAGCAGCCCTTATCTGATGCTTGCAGATCAGCGATCTTCTTAATTGTAAAATGCTGCTGCAAATATTGAATATGCGACTGCATTTCGTCCCGGTCTACCTGATGATAGCAAAGCACAAACGGATGCAGGCGTTTCGAAAACAGACCCGTCAGCCGGTTGAGTCCGGAGAAATGACGCAGATTATTGTAAAGCGCTTTCACTTGTGGTATGATTACTCACCAGATAGTTTCCCAGCGCCAGATAATCCAGTCGCCCATCCTTAAAGGCTTTAACGGCATCGTATGGATTGCAAATAATAGGCTCTTCGTGCATGTTGTAACTGGTGTTTACCAGACTGGGCACACCGGTAAGTTTGTAATAAGCGTCCAATACCCGAAATGCACTGGGATTTTGCGCTGCATTGACCAATTGCGGTCGCGCGGTACCGTCTATGTGCACGGCTGCTGGAGAAAGTCGGCGCATGGCCTCCGTGCAATCTACAGTGGTGGTCATAAACTGTGCCGTGTAGCGTACTTTATCGATGTTGATGTACATGTCATCCGCCATATAATCCAGGGTAACCGGAGCAAATGGCATAAATTCCGTGCGATTCAAGCGTACATT
>JBBRDQ010000262.1:0-6510 GCA_038203695.1 Chitinophagales bacterium | reverse complement strand
ACTACCTGTACTTTTACCGCTGCGGATTGTTGCAGGATATCCAGCCAAACGTCGGCAGTATTTCCCGTCAGCGTAAAGCCGCTGGCAAGTTGTTGCCACAGGGCAGGGGCACCGATAATGGCATGTTTCAGCACTTCGGCAAAACCGCTGCGCAGTTCGCGTTCGGATAAAGTTTGCAGAAAAAACGGGTCGCCAAAAACGGCAGCGGGGTTTCTAAAAACGCCTACGGTATTCTTAATACCTTGAAAATCAATTCCTAATTTACCACCAATAGCGGCATCGGTCATTGATAACAACGTGGTAGGCACCTGCACAAAATCCACCCCGCGTTTCCAGGTGGCCGCACAAAATCCACCCATATCACCTACTACTCCGCCGCCGAGATTGATCACCAGCGCGTTGCGATCCAGGTGCCGTTCCAGCATGGTTTGCCAGATTCGTTCGCAGGTGGCGATGGTTTTATAGTGTTCACCGGCCGGAATTTGCATAGTGGGCGTATCCGTAGGCAGACCACTGGCCGTTAAAAAATACGGTAAACAATCGCGGTGTGTATTTTCATCGGTTAAAATAAAAATGGGCGCCGACGGTCGTTGTTGCAGCCACGCCGGGAATGTTTCCTGCAAACTGCCGAGATACAACGGGTAATCGGGTAATTGAAAAGTATGGTGCATAAAGCGGGTCAATTTTAAAATACATCGTAGGCAAAGCGGATCACGATACCCAATACAACCACTAAAAATACTTTTCGCACAAATCCGTTACCGCGCAGCATGGCCAGGTGGCTACCCAATAACGACCCGCCTATATTACAGACCATCATCGGCAGCGCCAGGTGAAAGAGTACAAATCCGTGCATCAGAAAAAAGACCAGCGAAGATAAGTCGGCGATTACATTCACCATTTTAGCAATCGGAGACGCCTGCAAAAAACTGTAGCCGATTACGCTGACAAAACTAAAAACCAGCAAACTGCCCGTCCCTGGCCCCACGAATCCATTGTAAAAACCCAATACTGCCCCAATTGCCAGCGCATATCCCGGCAAAGATTGGTGCGAGACACGCATATCTTCCTTCTGGCCAAATCCCTGGTTCCAGTAGGTATAGATCGCAATCAGTACAATCAGCACCAGAATGACCGGTTTCAAAACCGCAGATGGTAGCAGGCTTTGCACGGTGGCGCCCAGATAAGACAGCAGCGCAGCGCTCAAACCGGCATAAAATACCGTTCGCCAGGGAATTTTCATCGTTCTAGCATAATTCCACGCCGCTACGGAAGTGCCTGCCGCCGAAGCCAATCGATTGGTACTGATGATGTTGGACACCGACAATTGGGGATACAGGATAAAAAAGGCCGGTATTTGGACCAATCCGCCGCCACCGACAATGCTATCGACCAAACCCGCCAAAAATGCAAACATGCACAGTAATACCAATGAAAAATCCATGTCGTGTAGCCTATTGTTTCAGACCTTTGCGGCACATAGGTACTGGAAAATATTTTTATCACCGCATCCACATCAAAAAATGACCACCCTCTCGCAACGCGCACTTTTCCTCCGCCACGTCGCCCAGACCTCTCCCATGCCGCTTGCACTGGAAATTGAGCGCGCCGAAGGTTGTTATCTGTATGACACGGCCGGCAAACGCTACCTCGATCTGATTGCCGGCATCGGTCCAAGTGTACTCGGCCACCGGCATCCGAAGGTGCAGGCGGCGGTGGAAAAACAGGTGAATCAATACTGGCACACGCTGGTATACGGCGAATACGTGCTGGCGCCACAGGTTCGCTTTGCCCAACTATTGGCGGAACATCTGCCCGGACTTGATTCCGTCTATTTCGTCAACTCCGGTACGGAGGCCACCGAAGGGGCGATGAAACTCGCCAAGCGATTTACCGGTCGCCCCAATTTTGTGGCGTGCCGCAATGCCTATCACGGCAGCACACAAGGCGCGGCAAGCCTGATGTCGCCCCATGATTTTACGTTAGCCTATCAGCCTTTGTTGCCTGGCATTCAACATATTACCTTCAATAACCACGCGGATTTATCCGTAATCGACCGGCATACTGCCGCCGTAATTGTCGAAACAATCCAGGGAGAAGCGGGACTTCAACTTCCACAGACAGCCTGGTTGCAGGCGCTGCGACAACGCTGCGACGAGACGGGCGCGCTCCTCATTTTGGATGAAATCCAGGCGGGATTTGGTCGGACCGGCACGTTGTTCGCTTTTGAAAAATACGGGATCAAGCCCGACATTATACTGTTGGCCAAGGGTTTTGGCGGTGGTATGCCCCTTGGCGCATTCATTGCGCCGGCGCATATTATGCAGACCCTTACCCACGATCCGGTACTCGGGCATATTACCACCTTCGGCGGGCATCCAGTTAGCACTGCCGCCGGACTGGCCACTTTCGAGATACTGCTGCAAGGAGACCTGCTGGCGCAAGTACCGGCCAAAGAGGCCCTTTTCCGCGCCTTACTGGTGCATCCGGACATCCTGGAAGTGCGCAGTGCCGGCTTATGGCTGGCGGTTGATCTCGGTAGTTTCCCCCGGATTATCGCTACGATCCAGTATTGCATTGCGCACGGTTTGATCACCGACTGGTTCCTTTTCAACGATCACAGCCTGCGTATCGCGCCGCCGCTTACCATTACAGCGGACGAAATCCGCTGGGCTTGTGCGGTGATTATTGCCGCTTTGGACGCCACAAAATCAGACTAGCCCTATTTCAAAATCGAACTTCCGATCGCACATTCCATACATCGTTTGGCATCGCAATACCGTGTTTTCAGGTGAATAAGCGCCTGGGTCTGGTAAGCATGCCGCGGTGTGACCCCCAATCTGGCCCATTCGCCGATAATCACATTCGACTCAGCGGGTAATTCTTCCAGCAAGCGCAACGCCTGCTGAACATAGTTTTCGTTGTCTTTGGTTTTTCCATAGTGAAATAAAAATGGTACGATCGTGTTGATAATCAGTAGATTGATAAAATCGCGCCCCACGTTTTTAACCCGCTTCACCGAAGGTCGGTCAAATTGAAAGTGGGTGCTCCAGTACTCATTTAGCTGTCGCACATCAAAAAGATGCTCCAGTTCGCGGACGTTTTTGGCTTCCAGCGTTTTGCTGAATAAGTGGGCGGATTGGTGCACGAGGGCGGCAAATTGCGCCAGCCGCACGGTCGGAAAATTGGCCGGGCGCAGTCGCAAGAACTTCCACTGACTGGCCGTAAGCGGCATCAATCCATACTTATGCCGCAGATGCCGGTATTCCCGAGCGAGCAGATTGGGGTATTCATCTTTAAAAGGTGCTTCCAGCAAACCCGCCTGCCCAAACAACAAAGCCTCTACCTGCAACGGGTTGTTTTTGTGCCGGGCCAGCAAGATCAACGGCAAGGACCGCGCCAGGGCCTCAAAGGGCTCCGCATTGACTTTCAACCCAAAATTGCGAGCAATCAGCCGGTAAAATGTCTCCTCCCAGTGATTTTCCGTCATTTCCAGCATAGCGGCGATATTGGCAGTTTTTTGCTCCAGCCGTTCGATCAGGATTCGATCCAGCCAGTTAAGTCGCACAATGTCCGGCACTTGGGTGAAAAAATATTGACAGGGTATCCAGGCTTGCTCGTGCTCGAGCCGCTGGTAAATTTCCAATAATTTTGCTGGGATACGGCCCTGTAAAATCAGGCCGGGAATACGCTCGCCGTTGGTGCGCAGGATAGGTTGGTCTTCTTCCAGCACGACATGTAAAACCACATTATCGTAGGCCGGGTCGTCCGAATGACCATGCGCTAACCATTCCGAGGCATGTAGGTGCATTTCTACATTGCCCGCCCATAAGGTACCGGCGATACGGACCCGTGCGTTGAAAAAATCGGGGCCGGCGTGGGTATTATGTTCACCCGGGTGCAGTATTTCCAGGGAATGCCCTTCGGTAGTGACTAAATTTTGGGCATCAAAACGGCGCATACGCCATAAAAAATGGAGAAATGATTCACGCATAGAGGAATTCTTGACTAGAGCGGATAGACTTAAATAATTCCCCCAAAGATAATAAATCGCACTGGTACGTCGTACTTTTACCGATATTTTTACCCTCGAAATGAAAAAACTGTATTTCCTGCTGCTGGTAGTGTTTCTGCCGATGCACGCGCCGGCTCAAACGGATTCGATCTACTTCGAAGATCAGGAACAATCCGTCTATCCCGGCGAACTTGATGAGGAGGCAACCCCACTTGTCCGGCCACCGGTACCACCCGCCCAGCCGACGGCAATGCGCGAAGTACGGAATGATCAGTGGAAGGATGCTTCCAAAGGGCTGGACTACAGCGATGATGTGCCGAAACCGCCTAAAAAAACCCAAAAGAATCAGTCCAACCCCTACAACCCACCGAATTTTAGCGGCGACTGGTTATCCGGCTTGTCGGGTTTAGGGAATTTCCTGCAAATTCTGGCGATTGTGCTGGCCATTGGACTGGTGGGTTACGGGGCTTATCGCCTGTTGGAGGCGCCGCGCGATCGTACCATTGCCAGCGATGGCGTAGTTATTACGGTAGATAACCTGGATCACTATATTCACGAAACCGATCTGGAGCGCTTTCTGCGCGAAGCGCTGGCACAAGGCAATTATCCGTTAGCCGTCCGACTCTATTACTTACAGGCTATCAAGGATTTATCTGCGAAAAGCACTATAAAATGGGCGCGTGAAAAAACCAACCGCGATTACCAGCGGGAAATGCGCAACCATCATTTAAGTCAGCCGTTCCGCCAGGTTACGCTGCTTTTTGAGCGCGTCTGGTACGGAAACGATCCGCTGAGCGCGGAGCAATACGCTAAAATCGAACCGACGTTCAAGGATTTTTTGCAGGCGATCCGTTAATTTGCTTAACCGGGTATTCGTGTACATGCCCCCGGTGACGCAACTATTCAAATCAGCATCTTACACAAAAAGCGCCTGTTTCAATTCTTCCACCTTGCCAAGCGTGAGTACCCGCAAGCCATACCGTTTCGGGTCGATGCCTTTCATGCCGTATTTGGAGACGTATATTTCCTTGAAGCCCAAGCGGTCGGCTTCGGCAATCCGCTGCTCTACGCGTTGTACCGCGCGAATCTCGCCGCTCAAGCCGACTTCTCCGGCAAAACAAATATTTGCCGGCACACTCACATCCATCAAACTGGAAATAAGCGATACCACAATCGACAAATCGATGGCCGGATCATCGACCCGGATACCGCCAGCCAGGTTGAGAAATACGTCGTTGATGCTGAAAAAATACCCGCACCGCTTTTCCAGTACAGCCAGCAACATCGAAAGCCGGCGCATATCAAAACCCGTCGCACTGCGCTGTGGCGTACCGAACACGGCTTTCGATACCAGCGCCTGCGTCTCGATCAGCATCGGACGCATCCCTTCCATCGTCGCTGCCACCGCACAACCGCTCAATTCTTCGTCTTTCTGACTCAACAGTAACTCCGAAGGATTGCTCACTTCGCGCAAACCGGCCGCCTGCATTTCATAAATCCCCATTTCATCGGTACTGCCAAAACGATTCTTCAGCGTACGCAAAATCCGGTACGTATTGTGGCGGTCGCCTTCGAATTGCAGCACGCAATCGACGATGTGTTCCAGCAGTTTTGGTCCGGCGATATCGCCTTCCTTATTGATATGACCGATCAAAAAAACCGGCACATTGGTCTCTTTGGCAAAACGCAGCAACTCCCCGGCACACTCGCGCACCTGCGCAATCCCACCCGGCGCGGAGTCCAGATGCGGGGTGCTCATGGTCTGGATCGAGTCCACAATCATCAATTGCGGTTGCAGATCGTGGGCTTGCTGGAGTATTTTAGACGTATTGGTTTCCGTAAGAATATAACAATCCGACTTGAATTCGCCCACCCGGTCGGCGCGCATTTTGATCTGCTCTTCGCTCTCCTCGCCGCTGACATACAGGATTCTGGCCGGTGTTTTCATGGCCACCTGTAGCAATAAAGTGCTTTTCCCGATGCCCGGCTGTCCGCCGATCAGTACAATCGAGCCCGGCACAATACCACCACCCAATACCCGATTCAACTCCTCATCGGGTGTAGCCAGGCGCATCGTACTGCCCGTTTTGATCTGCTGCAATGGAATGGCTTTGGGAGCCTCCTGTTTGCCGCCCGGACCGGTAGGCGCCCAGGAGCGCCGCTTTTCTTCGCTGGCAGTTTCCTTCTGGATCAGTTCTTCCTGGTATGTGTTCCATTCTCCGCACTGATTGCACTTGCCGAGCCATTTGGGCGACGAGGCTCCACAGTTGGAGCAAAAGAAGATAGTGCGCTGTTTGGCCATTTTTTAATGGTTAATGTATAATGGTTAATGTATAATGGTTAATGGTTAATGGTTTGGACATGCCCGGATTGAGTTGACAAACTTGGAGTTGATATCAACTCACAAAATCAACTAAATTTGGGCATGCAAAAAGAAGATGTTACAAAGTTAAAAAACGAGCATCCTGGATCCCGCGAGCGGAGGTATTTTTCAG
>JBBRDQ010000261.1:0-6557 GCA_038203695.1 Chitinophagales bacterium | reverse complement strand
TCGTGCTTTTTGCCTTGACGCAAAAAGTACCAAAAAAGTCAAGGCTGTATGCAAATCCAACGGTTTTGCCACACTTTACGGCGGCGCAAAACCAAACTCGCCCCTCCTGCGTCGGGACTCAAACATGGTTTTGCTTCATCCACCTCCAAGTGCGCAAAACCGGGATTTGCATAAGGCCGCACCCTAACCCAAACCAATATTCACATGATTAATGATTAACGGTTAATGATACTTGCCCATGCTACTCATTATCCGTTAACCATTAATCATTATCCATTAATTTGCTACCTTTGCGGCCATTATGTTAAGTCTTTCCAATATTTATGTACAATATGGCGACCGCGTCCTGTTAGACGGGGTGAGTGTGGTCGTCAAGCCGGGTGAACGCTGTGGCCTGGTCGGTCGCAATGGTGCCGGCAAATCTACCTTGTTGAAAATTATTGCCGGGGAGATGTCTCCCCATGAAGGCAATGTGGTACGTCCTGCCAACTTTACCCTCGGTTACCTGCACCAGGACATGTTGCTGCCGAAAGGTAAAACAGTACTCAACGAAACTTTATCAGCCTTTGACGAAGTATTAGCCTTCGAAAAGCGCCTGAAAGAAGTGGAACATGAACTGGGCACCCGTGAAGATTACGACTCTGATATCTACCACGATCTGATCGTTGAAATGGGCGAAATCACGGAGCGATTGCACAATCTCGGCGGTGATACCATGCAGGTCGATGCTGAAAAAGTACTCGGTGGTCTGGGTTTCCAGGCGTCGGATATGTCGCGCCTGACCGACGAATTCTCCGGTGGCTGGCAGATGCGGATCGAACTGGCCAAAATGCTGCTGCGCCGTCCGGATATGCTGCTGCTCGACGAACCGACCAATCACTTAGATATCGAAAGTATCCTGTGGCTGGAAGATTTTCTGGTGAATTACACCGGTATGGGCATTATCATTAGTCACGACCGGCGCTTTCTCGACAATGTCACGAACCGCACGATCGAAGTGACCCTGGGTCGCCTGCACGATTACAAGGTCACCTATTCCCGCTACGTGGAACTGAGCCAGGAACGCCGCGAACAAACGCAGTCGGCCGCTGAAAATCAACAGCGCGTCATTGCCGATCGGGAGCGCACCATCGCCCGGTTTATGGCGAAAGCCACCAAGACCAAGATGGCCCAGTCCATGCAAAAGCAGTTGGACAAACTGGAGCGCATCGAGGTGGATGATATCGACTCCTCGGTCATGAACCTGCGCTTTCCAACGCCGCCGCGCAGTGGGGAAGTCGTGGCCAAAGCCGAGCACGTGACCAAAAGTTACGGCGCACTGAAAGTGATCGAACGGGCTGATTTTGAAATATTGCGCGGCGAACGCGTCGCTTTTGTCGGACAAAACGGACAGGGGAAAACCACCCTGGCTAAAATACTGGTCGGCGCAGAAAGTGCTACCAGCGGTAAAGTGACTTTGGGTCATAATATCCACCTGGGTTATTATGCCCAGAACCAGGCGGAAACGCTCGATCCGAAAATTACCCTGCTGGAGACGATGGAGAAATACGCACCGCCGGAAATGCGCACCAAATTGCGCTCAATTCTGGGTGGGTTTTTATTCAGCGGCGACGATGTGGGCAAAAAAGTAGTGGCGCTTTCCGGTGGCGAACGGGCGCGGCTGGCGCTGGCCTGCATGTTGTTGCGGCCGATCAATTTCCTGATTCTCGACGAGCCGACTAATCACCTGGATATTCTTTCCAAGGAAATGCTGAAACGCGCGATCCAGGATTTTGAAGGCACCTTGCTGGTGGTCAGTCACGACCGCGAATTTTTGAGCGATCTAACCACGCGTACCATTGAATTCCGCGATCACAAATTGACGGAATATCTGGGCGACGTCAATTATTTCTTGGAAAAACGCAAGGCGCGCGACATGCGCGAAGTGGAAAAACGCACCAAAATAGTCAGTTCCGGCGCAGGTACGCCTTCGTCAGATACCGGCGTGGAAGTGCTGAGTTCGGACGAAAAGAAAAACCTGCAACGTATCGTGCAAAAAACGGAACGGCGCATCAACGAACTGGAAACCGAGATTGGCACTTTCGAGCAGAAAATGGCCGACCCAAGTTTCTATAATCGTCCGGAATCCGCCGATACCATCAAAAAGTATAATAATTTACAGGCCGAACTCGAATCTGTATTCGCAGAGTGGGAGACCGCTTCTTCCCGTTTGGGATAGGAATTATGGAGAAAACTGCCAAAACGATGTCGCAAACCCAGGGCGTCCGGTTTTACCTGCTGGCTTTGGGTTGCGTCTTGATGTTTTTTGGGCTGATCTTCCTGTATACGCGTGAATTTACGGTGTTCTCCAACACCTTGCATGTTGGCCGGCTGGTAGCAGGAGCGATGATCACGGCGCTCCTGCTGTCAGGTGGACTCATCTGGCGCTATCGCAGTCGCTTTACGCCTTGGGAAACCCATCTGACTGAGGTGCTGTTTATCACTATCTTCAGTGTGGCATTTGCGCCGCTAATCGGTAGTTTACTGAATCGCGCGCTTGGCAAAACGGCCAATCAATCCTTTGAATTCGTTTCCGAAATACCTTATATCGGCACCGGATATGGTTTTATCAAAGGGGAAACTTTGCAGCCAACGGGTTATTACCTGACGGTGCGGGAAGGTGGCAAACGGTATAAATTTCGCTATAAATCGCAGCGTTACTACCCGATCACTCAACCGGGCGAACAAGTGTTGCTGCCAGTCCGGACCGGGCTCTTTGGCATACGCGTAGTCAGGCTACAGTAATATTGGTTGTGCCCGGGATTATTTATCCTTGCGACCACCGGCCGGATTCGGGAAAAAGTAATTGTCGCGCGTGGAATTGATCCGGTAACGGATATACACCTGTACGCCAATATTGGTCATCCGCGACGCCCGTACCGTTTTTTCGATCAAGTCCAGTTCTCCGTACGCTTCCACACCAGCGCGCCAGCGACGGCCTTCGTCCAGTACGCGTCCGACACCGCCCCGCAACGTGAACAGGCTGGCTCGCTGCCGGCCCAACGGCTCTTTCGGATTGAAAAAGGTCGCCAGTTCTTTGCGGATCGAAGCATCACCGACGGCATTTACCAGGGTAGAAGATCCGAAGCCGCGATCATAAACATACTTATAACCGCCCAGCAGGGAGATGTAATTTTTCTCGTTGTAATTATAGAAATCCTGGCCCATGCCGATCGTGCCACTGTATGCCACTTTGGTATAACTGGACGTTGAACTCATCACGTCCGCGATCCCAAATATTGGCCAGTCTTTGTAGGAAAGGCGGGCGGAAAATCCAAAACGGGGCTGAATAAAAGTATTGCGCAAGCCAAAATCAGCGGCAAATTCATCCCACGTATATTCGATGCCTTTATTCTGAAACAACTCCTTGGCAATATTATACTGGGCGTGGAGCGGCGTTTCTTCAAAACGGGTCTGGTGGTAGAGTTGGGATGCGCCCAGATTCATACCGACATCAATGTGCAGGTTTTGGGCGGTAAGAACGGTGGTAAAAAGTATCAGGGAAAAGGATAGGGTAAAAAATTTCGGCTGCATACGATTGCCTTTGAATAGTGAAACGTGTGTATTGAACAAAACTTTTCACCGAAATAGGGCGGGAGGGAACGGATTAGGAGCAGCAAAAAACAGGCATCCGAAACGTTAATCATTTCTTATCGTCCTGCGCTGCCGGCAGTCGCATTAAAAATTTCGGCGAAGGTACAACATTCCCCCAACTCTGGTCAGTGGAAGTGTTTTTTCCCTAAAAGATGACATTTTAAGGGGTGTACTAAAACGAATAAAGGTGCATTTAGTCACATCCAAACAGGCTGCAAAGGCCCTGCCAAAAGTCGTTTCAGATGTTATTGTGGCGTTAAAGCAGCAATAAATACCCTGAATAGGGCATTTCTACGACCAAACAATGCAATTTAATCACACAGTCTTTCAAACCGTTTTATCACTCATTTCAATCGTACTGACAAACATGAATAAGTCCGTTTTCATCCTTGTGGCTTTCGCCTTCGCCACCCTCACCCTGACCAACTGCAAAAAAGACGACCAAAAATCCTTTAAAGATTCGCTCGCCGGACACTGGAAATCGGTCGAAGTAAAAGTCGCCGATGCCAATCTGACCAACAGCAGTAGCTTTGATCTAACCTTGGAAGCATCGCGCGAATTTGATCTCGATTTTACCACTTCCCTGAGCGGCTCTTCCAACACTACTTCCAGCAATGGGGACTGGCTCGAAGATGACACCAAGCAAGACGTAACGCTCACCTTCAATGGTTCCGGTGATACCGTGACCTACGATGTGAAAAGTATCGACGATACGCAAATGCAGGTGGAATATATCCAGAACGGCATTCGCTACCAGGTCAAGTTCAAAAAAATATAGCATGTTTTGAGAGAACTGCGCTTTTTTTAATCCACTTTCCCACATATCGTCACAATAAATGAACAGCCTGGCAGAACGCAAGTTCTGTCGGGCTGTTTTTGTAATTTTGCGCTTTCTTATTACACATAGCAAGCATAGGTGAAACGCCTATCTGTACATGTGGTAAAAAAATCCATGCTAATGAATAAAGTACGTATCGATAAATGGCTGTGGAGCATTCGCATCTTTAAAAGTCGCACCCTGGCGACCGATGCCTGCAAAGCCGGGAAAGTGAAAATCGGCAACGACAATATCAAGCCTTCGTACCAGATTGCTGAAGGGGACATTGTGACCGTGAAAAAGGAAGGGTTCAACTTCCAGTTCAAGGCGTTGCAACTGATCGAAAAACGCGTCGGCGCACCGATTGCCATCACCTGTTATGAAGATGTAACGCCGGTGGAAGAAAAAAGCAAGTACGCTGAATGGTTTCTCAATGGTGCGCCAAGCTTAGAAAAACGCGAGCGCGGCGTGGGGCGTCCCACCAAAAAAGAACGCCGCGAGATCGACGATTTCAAGGTGGTGTATGATTGGGATGATGCGGATTAAAAGGAGTGCAGCCGGAAGTGTAAAAATTTTACGCTTCCGGCTGCACGCTTTCTGCACCTACATCAGTCCGAACATCTTGGCATATTTCAGCATTTCGCCCGGGTTGCTGATCTTGAGTTTGCCGGTCATCATGGCCATCATCGGGTTGAGTTCGCCCGCGACCAATTTGCCGAAAGATTCGGCGGTGGTGGTGACTTTGCAATTCGGATCGCCCGAGAAACCTTCGGAAACATCCATTTTGCCGTCGTGCAGTTGGACGGTATATTGACCTGAATCGGCGATGTCAAAATGGAACAGCGTAGAGACCCCTTCCACTGCTTCCGGTTTTACTTTGGCAGGCAGGGCGAACAAAAATTCTTTTGCGTCAATCATGGTAGTAGTCTTGTTAAATGGTTAGGCAGGTAGCAACGTGCGCCGACCGGTTATGAAAAATTTACATCGGCTTAACCTGGAAGCCGCTACTTTCGCCCAAAGGTAAAAACTGCATTACAACATGAATAGGCAAAAAGAATTATTACTGCAAAAATTCGCTGATCGCAGCGCGACCGGATATTCTACAAAAAGGCCGGGCCGCCGTTCCTCCTTCACATTACTTGGTATTATGCTCGCTTCGCTTCCCTTTTTCATCGCCTGTAAGGTTATTTCCAAAGCGCCGGTGACGCCGCCCACCGGTTTCGATTGGCAGGGACACCGGGGTTGTCGCGGACTGATGCCGGAAAACAGCATCCCGGCTTTTGTGCGGGCGCTCGACTTTCCCGCAGTAGTCACGCTCGAACTCGACCTGGCTATTTCGAAAGATAATCAATTGATTGTCAGCCACGAACCCTGGTTCAATCCGGACATTTGCCACTTGCCCAACGGCGATTCCATTCCGGGCCGCCATGCGGAGAAATACCTGATTTACCAGACCAATGCCGCCGATATCCGTGGATACGACTGCGGCAGTTGGGGCAATGCGCGTTTTCCGCAGCAACAAAAAACGCGTACGTACAAACCCACGTTACGGGAAGTAGTGGAAGCGGCCCACGCCAAGCGCATGAATATCCGCTGGAATATTGAAATAAAAAGTCAGCCGGAATGGGATGGCCTGCGGCATCCGCCGGTAGAGGAATTTGCCATGCGGGTGATTGCGGAAATACGCGCCCTGAAAATCGAGCGGGCTGTCACCGTGCAGTCGTTCGATGTGCGGGCCTTGCAGGCCATGAGCCGACAGGCACCGGATATCACGCTGGCTTTATTGATCGAAAATATGCAGGGCTTTGATGCCAATCTGGAGAAACTCGGTTTTGTACCCACCATCTACAGCCCGTATTACCAACTGGTTTCCAAGAAATTAGTGCGGAAATGCCATGCTAAAAATATCAAATTAATCCCCTGGACGGTCAATGATGTAGCGTCGATGCGCGGTTTGATCCGGCTGGGTGTGGATGGGATTATTACGGATTATCCAAATTTGATTGAAGGCGTGGGGAAGGAGTGAACAGGGATTTATTTTCTTACAAAATTGCTGACCGCATACATAGGGAAGATTTTTATTTCAGGGAGTAAAGCGAAGTTTTCC
>JBBRDQ010000260.1:0-6604 GCA_038203695.1 Chitinophagales bacterium | reverse complement strand
AAAAAACGCGCCATCCCGCAATGTGCGGGTGGCGCGTCCAAGTAGTGTGTTTATTTACTGGGTAAGCATATTATGGGAGCAACACCTGGTCGATTGCGTGAATCACCCCGTTGCGTGCTAATATATTGGTAATGATGATGTTGGAACCTGCTGCATTGCCGTCGCCCTTTACTTTCGGACCACCGGCCAGGGTGATAGTTACCTTTCTTCCGGCGAGCAAGGTGTTCGGCTGAATGCCTTCGCGTAGGTCTACCGAGAAGACGCGGGCCCCGATGACATGGTACAACAGCACACTGCGCAATGTACTGATCGTGGCCGGATCCGTGATTGCCTTGATGTTTTGGGCGTTATTCAGCGGGGCTGGCAGTTGTGCAAATGCTGCATCAGTCGGTGCGAATACGGTAGCATTGCCAATGGGCTGGAAAAAAGTATTAGCCAGACCGGTTTTCTGCAGGGCGGCTACCAGGGCTTTAAAATTTCCGTTGGCAATGGCCACCTGCGCAATATCCTGGGTGGGGAAAAACAACACTTTATCGATTACATGAATGATGCCATTATCCGCCTGGATATCAGCCGCAACAACTTTTGAAACGCCGTTGATATACACCTCATTGGCGGCGGTACGACCTACAAAGATCAGGTTGTCGTTGGGTGTTGCAGCGGTTTTAAACGTGTTGTAAGAACCGTTTGTTAACAGGGCAGCCGTGCGCTTGGAAGGCGAAATATGGTAGCGAATTACCTGCCGCAACGTGTTGATGGTGGCTGCATCGGTGATAGCACTGATATTGTCTGCATTGTTAAAGGGTGCAGGTAATTGCGCAAATGCCGCGTTGGTAGGCGCAAAAACCGTTGCATTGAGGGTGGCTGCACTCAGTACGCCCGCCTGTCCTGTTTTTACAACAGCGGCCACTAATGTGCTGAAATCCGGATTGCCAATGGCGATATCCACAATGGTATTGCCCGTGCGGCTGCTGACCGACACTTCACTGGCGATGGCTTGTGGCTCATTGGAAACCAGGCTTTCCTTTTGGCAGGCAGTGAAACCAAAGGCAATCATACAGGCTACAGCTGCCAGGCGAAAATGTTGGGTGTTTTGTTTGAAAATTTTCATGATGAAGTTGAAATTGTTAAAATTGTTTAAGTTTTGAAGTAGCAAATGACAGAAACGTTCAACGAAATGGCTGTAAAAAGGTTGTTGGTGCCGTTTCAAAATAAAATAGGTTTGCTACTATTTGACAAATTCAAAGGGATGCCTCGGCATTTTCACGCTGCGACCCCTCCCCAATCGCACTGTCTTTTTATCACCTAGAAATTGAAAAATTCAACGGGGAGTTTTATACCTTTGCGGGCCTTTTACAAAGTC
Organism: Chitinophagales bacterium; assembly: GCA_038203695.1. GTDB lineage: Bacteria > Bacteroidota > Bacteroidia > Chitinophagales > Saprospiraceae > M3007. The sequence goes on along the minus strand of JBBRDQ010000260.1, from coordinate 5,241 downwards.
AGGTCATTACTTGGCTGATTATTAAACATTTTCAACAACTCAACAGTATAAAATGGCAACGACGGCAGATATCCGCAACGGCCTTTGCATCGAACTTTTCAACGATATTCAGAGAGTCATTGATTTTCAGAAATTCCAGGTGGGTCGCGGCAGTGGTAAAGTGTGGACTAAACTCAAAAGCAGTACGACCGGCAGAGTCGTAGAGCACACCTTCCAAAGTGGCCACACCATTACGGAAGTGCGCGTGGAGCGTCGCAAGTTCCAATACCTCTATCCGGAAGACGGCGGTTTCGTGCTGATGAACCAGGAAACCTACGATCAGATTTCGGTGCCGGAAGATATGATCGACAATGGTAAATTCCTGAAAGAGGGCGATATCGTCGACGTGCTTTTTCATTCCCAGAAAGAGACCCTGCTTTCCATCGAATTACCTTCCTCCGTCGTCCTGGAGATCACCTATTGCGAACCGGGTTTGCGCGGCGATACGGCTACCAACACCCTGAAACCCGCTACGGTAGAAACCGGCGCCGAAGTACGTGTTCCGTTGTTCTGCGAACAGGGCGATCTGATCAAGATCGACACGACTACGGGCGCATACATGGAACGGGTGAAGAAGTAAAGCCCCGTTTTTAACGTAAAATCAGTTCAAAAAACAATAGAAGGGGGAGAAAGAGAAAATTTTTCGCGGAAAAATTTTTTCTTTACTCCCCCTTCCCTTTTTTCGCACCTGCAAAACTTTCTTCGACTATGGATTTTAGCCAAATACAAGAATTAATTCGGATGGTGAGTAAACACAAACTCTCTGAATTCAGCCTGAAAGAAGGCGATTTTAAACTCACTATCCGCAACCAGGGTAGTGCCGACGGTGCAAGCGTACCGGTCCTGGTACAGGCAACGCCACAACCAGTTTTCGCGCCACCGCCGCCTGTAGCCATCGCCCCGGTCGCCGCGACACCAGTCAAAACCGATGCGGTTCCCGCTGCCGGTGGTGACGCCAACGAAGCGCGTTACATTGCGATCAAGTCACCGATGGTCGGCACTTTTTACCGCAGCAATGGCCCGGATAAAGGGCCGTACGTCAAAATAGGCGATTCGGTCGATAGCGGTCAGACAGTTTGTATCATCGAAGCCATGAAACTTTTCAACGAGATTGAATCCGACATCAAGGGTAAAATCATGAAAGTGCTGGTCGAAGATTCGACACCGGTGGAGTATGATCAGCCGTTATTTCTCGTTGATCCGTCCTGAAGTAATTGTGAATTACAATGACTGGTAGTATAAGTCATTGATTGTCAACCAAAATTCATAGTTGCGTACTCACAATCAGCACCCAAGATGTTTAAAAAAATACTCATTGCGAATCGCGGGGAAATTGCCCTGCGCATCATTCGTACCTGTAAGGAGATGGGCATTAAAACGGTTGCGCTGTACTCTACGGCCGACCGCGACAGCCTGCATGTTCGTTTTGCCGACGAAGCAGTGTGCATCGGCCCGCCAGCCTCGGTGGAGAGTTACCTGAATGTACCGCGCATTATGGCGGCGGTGGAAATTACCAACGCCGACGCGATCCACCCAGGCTACGGATTTTTGTCTGAAAATGCCAATTTTGCCGAAATTTGCCAGGAATACGGGGTGAAATTCATCGGACCAACGCCGGCCCAGATTCGCGCTATGGGCGATAAGATCACGGCCAAGGAAACGATGCTCAAGGCAAATGTTCCGTGTATACCCGGTTCGGAAGGCTTGCTCCAAGACGTAGCCAGCGGTAAAAAAATCGCCCAAGAGATCGGCTATCCGATTATTTTGAAAGCTACGGCCGGGGGCGGTGGTAAAGGCATGCGCATCGTCTGGAAAGAGGAAGAGTTTGAGAATCAGTGGGAAACCGCCCGTCGGGAAGCCAAAGCCTCATTTTCGAACGACGGTATTTATATGGAAAAATACATCGAGGAGCCCCGCCATATCGAAATTCAGGTAGCCGGCGACCAGTTTGGCCGCGCTTGTCACCTGTCAGAACGCGACTGCTCCATCCAGCGCCGGCACCAGAAACTGGTCGAAGAATCACCTTCGCCGTTCATGACGCCCGAATTGCGGGAGAAAATGGGCGAAGCCGCCATCAAAGCCTGCAATGCCATCAGCTATGAAGGCGTCGGCACGGTTGAATTTCTAGTCGATAAATACCGCAATTTCTATTTTATGGAAATGAATACGCGGATTCAGGTGGAACATACCGTGACGGAGGAAGTAATTGATTTTGACCTGATTAAGGAACAGATCAAACTGGCGGCCGGTCATCCGATCTCCGGTAAAAACTATTTCCCGGAGATGCACGCCATCGAATGCCGTATCAATGCGGAAGACCCATTCAATGATTTCCGGCCAAGTCCCGGTAAGATCACTTCGTTCCACTCGCCGAAAGGGCACGGTGTGCGCGTCGATACGCATGTGTACGCCGGTTACACCATTCCACCATATTACGATTCCATGATCGCCAAACTCATCGTCCGGGCACGTACCCGCGATGAGGCCATTCTGAAAATGGAGCGCGCACTGGATGAGTTTATCGTGGAAGGGGTAAAAACGACCGTCCCATTCCACCAGCGGCTAATGCGCAACAAGGATTTCCAGGACGGCAACTTTACCACCAACTTCCTGAATATCTGGGATTTCAAAAGCGTAGAACTTTAATTTGCTTAGGAATGGTTTGTTCGTAAATCAGTGATTTTTAATGCGATAGATGAATAACGAGCAAATTATACTACGCTGGCAAACAGCTATACAAGAAGCGGAAAGTGCGGTCGAACGCGCTTTCCGCTTTCTGCGTATACTCAAATTGAGACCGCAGAAACCAGTAGATAAACTGGCCAAAACAGTGCACACGGCCGTGTTTAGTGAAATCAATTGCACCCGCTGCGCCAATTGCTGCCGGACCCTTAAACCGCAATTTCGACCCAAAGACATAACCCGCGCCAGCGCGTACCTGCACCTGTCGGAAGATGATTTGAAAGCGCAGTACTTACAGCAGAATGCGCAGGGAAACTGGGAAACGCAAACATTGCCTTGTCCTTTTTTAGCCGACAATGGCTTCTGTGGAATTTATCCCGTTCGCCCCGGCGATTGCAGTGGATTCCCCCATACCGATAAATCAAATTTTGCTTCCCGCTCCTGGACGCACGCGGAAAATGTGCGTACTTGCCCAGCCGTATTCGAAATCCTGGAAAGAATGGAATTAATGGTTAATGTATAACGGTTAACGGTTAATGATTAACGGTTAATGTTCAACATCCGGACTATCTACAAATGCACATTACAATTAATCATTAACCATTAACCATTAATCATTAATCATTATCCATTAATCATCAAATCATGAAACGTTCTCTGGTTTTTGTCAATCTCCTTGCTTTTACAGCGGTATTAATTGTCAATTATTTGTCGAATAGCCTGCCGCTGAACGGCAAAACACCGGCGGAATTATCGGCCGAATATCCCAACCTGTTTGTGCCGGCCGGTTTGACCTTTGCGATATGGGGCGTGATTTATACCTGGCTGCTGGTGTTCGTGGTCTATCAGGTGGTGGCCCTTTTCAATACAGCGGCGGAGCGGAAAATTGCGCCGATACTGGAAAAAACGGGCTGGCTTTTTGCGTATACCTGTTTGCTGAATATCGGTTGGCTCCTTGCCTGGCACTGGGGTCAAATACTGGTCTCAGTGATCATCATGGTCAATCTATTGTACATGCTGACCGAGCTGAACCGCGCACTCGGAATAGGGGAATCTGCAAGCAGTTCCCTGGAAAAATGGCTGGCGCACGTTCCATTTGGCCTGTACCAAGGCTGGATTACCGTTGCGCTGATCGCCAATGTCACCGCTTTACTAATCTCGTTTAGTTGGTATGGTGGGGGCATTCCGGAGGCCGTCTGGGCCAGTATCATGATTGCAGTAGGTGGATTACTGGCTATTTATATGTTATTCCGGCGCAACAATCTTGGCCACGGCCTGGCCGTCGCCTGGGCACTTTTCGGCATCTATTCAAAAAGGAATGGCGCACTCGAAGCCGGCTCAGATTTGGTCGCTATGGTCGCACTGGGATGTATGATCGCAGTTTTAGTCAGTGCCGGATTGCGTTTACGCCGTTTTTTAACGCAGTGAATCATGAAGCGTGAATCATTTCACGCTTCATTATTCATTCTTGACTATTTTTATCGGTGTTTCTTCATGTACCTGCAAAAATAATACCCCGGCCGCAATGCCGCTTATATCCAGGGACTGCGTATTTACGGTATTTTCGAGGTCCCATGTCCGCAACAGTCGACCTTGCGCATCGCGTAAACGCACTTGTACCGCTTGTTCATCAGCCTGCGCAAAAGAAACCGATAAGGTATTGCCTGCTACCGGATTCGGAAAAACCGATGCGGAAGATTGGCTACCCAGGGTTGCTTTCACGACAGGTGAAAGGGCTGATTTTCCATCCATATCTACCTGCCGAAGCCGGTAATAATTGACCCCCGAAGCTGGCTTCGCATCCGTCCAGACATATTGTTGGGGGGTATATGTAGTGCCATTGCCGGGTACTGTTGTCACGGCTTTCCAGGTGCGACTGTCCGTGCTGCGTTCAATGTCGAAGTGGTCATTCTCGATTTCCATCGCCGTATTCCATTGTAATTCAACCTGTTGGTTCTTCACCGATGCTTTAAACGCGGTCAATTCGATCGGCAATACCGTATAGGAATAGTTGGCACCGCCATTATTATTAAAGAAAAGCGTCGCCAGATCGGTCAGGAACGCATTGCCGCTCAAGGCCCCGGATGCCAGCGTGGTGGAGAAGGCGTAATAGCTGACGGCAGTAGTGGCCGCCTGTGCCGGGATCGTAAAGGTCTGCGTGCTCGTACCAGATCCGGTTGCAGCGGTCAACAGGGTGCCATACGTGGAAAATCCATTCGTGCTGTAGCGCAAGTAGATGTTTTCCTGGGCGGAAGGGGTTGCCGACAAATTTACACTGACCGTCACCACATCCGTCGAGATAGGATTGGCCGGCATGGCCGAGACGGCAACGATACTGACCGGACTGTTGTCAGTTTCCAATACGATGGCATTGGCATTGCTGCTGGTGTTCACATCTTCCCAATTGTAGGAGTAATATTTCCCGCTGGTAATGTTAAATGATCCTGCCCCGCCTTGCCCGTCGCCATAGGCAAACGCAGTCCCCTGGGTATTAAGCGACAGTCCTCCCGACCAGACTTT
>JBBRDQ010000259.1:0-6616 GCA_038203695.1 Chitinophagales bacterium | reverse complement strand
ATTAGATTTTTTGACCCGCAGGCCATTGAAATGTGGAAAACAAAGATACCAAGCGAATCATGGCCAAAATAAATGAAACCTAATTCTGAAACTTATTTTTTAACCAGATTCATCTTTGACACACTTTTTAGAACATTCCCGAAAATATCCAAGAAAATCATACCCATCTTACATTGAATTAAATCCCTCCCCTTGCAGCATTTCTCCCCCCCACTGCATATTGAAATGTGATACCGATCGGGCAACCTCTTCACAATTTCAATACAACAACATGAATCGTTTCCTTTTTGCTCTTTTACTACTCCTTGGCCTCTTCGTAGCCTGTAGAGAAGATTTTGATATTACTACAAATCGTCAGGTCGGCCCCATTCCCACGGTCAATGTAGAATCTTCCCTCACCGGCCATGTTGTCGACGCCAACGGCGCCCCATTGGAAGGCGCTGCCGTCGAAGTAGCCGGACTTACCCTGACCACCAATGCCCAAGGCCTGTTTTTTGTCCATCAAAAACTAATGGACAAAAACGGAACGCACATCAAAGTATCTAAAAGCGGCTACTTTAATGCCGCCAAATTTGCATTTCCACGCTTAGGTGCAAACGCCTATATGGAAATTAACCTGATAAAAAAGTCGTTTTATATTCCTTTCGATGCAATTGCGGGAGCGAATATTCTGAATGGCAGCAATGTAGCCGTTTCCATCCCTGCCAATGCCATTGCCAATGCAAACGGGCAGCCGTACACGGGTACCGTACACGCCTACCTGATATGGCTTGACCCTTCTGACAACAATACTTACAGACTTATGCCGGGCGACCTGCGCGCAATTGATTCAGCAGGCTACGCCAAAATCCTGAAAACATTTGGGATGATTGGCGTGGAACTGGAAAGCCCATCCGGCGAAAAACTGAACCTGCGCCCGGGCAAAAAAGCCCAGGTCTCTATGAATGTACCCAACGATCTACTCCCCGACGCTCCAGCCACCATTGCACTCTGGCACTTCGACGAAGCAGACGGCTATTGGAAAGAAGAAGGGATGGCGACGCTGACCGGCAATAAATACGAGTATGAAGTCGGGCATTTTAGTTTTTGGAATTGCGATGTACCAACTGATTATATTCTACTGAGTGGCCGTGTCGCTAACCAGGCTGGCAACCCTATAACATCTATTTATGTCTTGGTAACAAGTCAGAATTTTGGGCAGGCAAATACCTGGACTGATAACGATGGGAAGTTTAGCGGTGCTGTACCAAATGAATTACTAACTATTAAAATACTGGATAATTGTGGAAGTGTCCTTTACCAGCAAAATATCGGGCCTTTTAATGGGGATAAAGATTTAGGTACTATAGAAATAGACCTTCTAAATCCACTCATCATTTCGGGCACTTTACTCGACTGTAATTTGCAACCAGTGGCCGACGGAATAGCAATTATTGCTACAAACGATACGATACTTGCAGTTGTACCGACTAATGCAAACGGACAATTTTCAATGGTACATGCTGATTGCATGCAAATACCAGCACTAGTGGTGACTGGTATTGATTATACAAATGGGACGCAGAGTACTCCTTTATATTTTCCTCAGAATAATACTATTTTGGATATTGGAGACATTAAAGTATGTAATAGTCTTGATGAATATATAAGGGTTACATTTGAAGGCACTACGAAAACATTTTATTCGAACCTTAGGTTTATTACACAGAATGACACTGAAGGTATGGCATTAGGCAAAAGAAATTATACCGACAGCATCTCTAATTGTAGCATTTCTTTTCAGAATTACGCCAATCTTGAAGCAGATATTACCTCGCTAAATGTTAGTATGGCAGATGGGGATGTGATTCATATTTATGGATGCGATTACTGTTCTACCTGCAATTGCCTTACTACGGATACGGGTAAATTAATTTTTACCAGTTATCCAACTGCACCCGGACAGTATGCGATTGGCAATGCGGATGGGTATATTCGATCAAATGGAATTTTAGTACCTTATTCATTAAATTTCCGGCTAAAAAGGTAATAACTGACTATTCACGCTATTTTACCCACTACGAAAATCAACATGATCGAACGGGAATTGGACATTCACACCCTTGTTCAAGGCTGCATACACCGACATCCTGCTTCTCAAAAGGAACTGGTGCGGCGGTATGCAGCCTCCCTGTTGTCGGTGGCGCGCCGATATGCCCGCAACAACGCCGATGCGGAGGATATTTTGCAGGATTGTTTTATCCTGGTTTTTAAAAAGATACAGACGTTCCAGCCCGATAAAGGAACGCTGGCGGGCTGGTTGCGGAAAATCATGGTCAACACGGCACTCGCGCATTACCGCAAATTCAATTTCAGTCATGAAAAAACTGTGGAGATTTTACCTGAAAACGTCGATGTATCGGCAGACGTTTTCGCTAAAATGAGTTTTGATGAAATACTGGTACTGGTCAATACTCTGCCCGAAGGGGCACGGGAAGTATTCAACATGGCGGTTTTTGACGATTTTTCACACGACGAAATTGCGGCAACGCTGGGCATTCCGGCCGGCACTTCCCGCTCCTTACTCAGTCGCGCACGCCGGCTTTTACAAGAAAAAATAGCAAAAATTCAATCGAATGAACTGGCAAGAATTTGAAGATGGGCTAAAAGACCGGGTTGGCGCACATGAAACGCCACTGGATACTGATGCACTGTGGGACAAACTCCAACCCAAGAAAAAGCGCAGGCTGATCGTGCCGCTCTGGTGGTTACTGGGTGGCATTTGCCTGCTGGGTATGGTCGTTGTATTGGGCCGTAATTGGGCAGAGCGGTCGGCGGAAAAAGCGATGCTTGGTCATTCGATTGCGGTGGTTGATTCCACGCAAAGAGACCCCAACGATGGTTTAAAAATGAGTGCGAATGGTTTTGAAAAAAAGGGCATAACCGGCGAAATATACGCCCCCAAACCATCGTCCAACTTGCCAACTTCTGATACAGACATCTTTACCAATTCAAAAAAACCAACACAAAAACTTGATTTTCAACCATATACAAGCATCGCCGTAAATACCGAACCAGCCATTATCACCCAGTTTCCCGCACAACAGCACACGGCTAAAAAGACGATTTACAACGAAGTATCAGGCAACACTTCCAGTATTTCTACAGCAATGCCAGCCTTGGCAAAAACCGAAACTGACGCTGCAAGCAACAACAACCCAGATGCCACTGGTGATAGCACCCCTACCATAGGCAGCAATTCTTTAAAGGCAAGTAACATTTTATATAAGCCAGAAAATATTGGAATAGTAAATAGAAATAGCATTATACAATCCGAAGCAAAAACTCTGAGTGCGGGTGTTTCATCTACGCCGGTAGCCTTGTCGTCGCTTCCGATATCGTTTATAGTTAGCACCGATACAGCAAACCTGCATTTCCCGGCACGCCCCTACCCTGTTATGCCGGCACGCATTATCAAACCAGTGAAAAATACCTGGCAAATCGGGATTCATACGGGGCTGTACAGTTGGGGAATTATGCGCAATACAGCGCCCAGCAGTGATACACTGCCACTTGCCCGTACCGAAGAACGCCTGCTCGAAGCCGTTGTTTTTGGTATCCATGGCCAGAAGCGCCTCACCGACCGCTGGCGCATACGCGTCGGGGTTGAATACGCGCAGTTCAATTCCGTATTTGAATGGCAAAAATCTTGGCTGGTGCAAGCCTCAACCCAGGAAATTACCAATTACTTTATCAATGGCGACATCTCCAAAAGTGTGATACCGGGCGCAACGCTGACCCAAAAAAGCCGTACGGTGCGCAATTACAACCAGATCACCGCCATTAGTCTGCCCATCGATCTACAATACCGGTTGCCGGTCCGGCAGGGCGTACTGCTCCCCTTCATTGGCGTACAACCTAATTTTTCGCAACGCAGTAAAGGAACTATTCTGGACAAACAAGGGGAACCAGACAAAACGATCTATTCCACCTTATACACCCGCAATCTGGGATTGAGCGTACGCTTGGGACTGGCATTTGAATGCCCGCTTGGCAAACGCACCACGCTCTCTTTCGCGCCGACCGGCGGATTCGATCTGACCAACCGTGTAAAAAAAGGCTACACCGGTGCGGAGCGTTTCTGGCAATTTGGGATGACGGTGGGGGTAACGCGGAGTTTTTTCTGACAAGGAGTATATAACTGCTCTAAATACGCGTACGCTCATCACAATACCCTATATTTATAACTTATTTACTATTTTATGTACAAAAAAGGCATTCTAACTTTCCTACTGTTTTGCGCTTTTGCCAACTGGGCGATTACCCAGTCGATGCTAAAAGATGTTAACACTACTACACGATCTACTGATTTTGGCTCCTCGGCCACCGTTTTAAATGGAACAGCGTTTTTTGGCGCGAGTGACACGAACGGTCAGAGCAATGAGCTCTGGAAAACAGACGGTACCACCGGTGGGACTGCGCTGGTCAAGGATATTTTATAGGAGAACAGGGGTCATTTCCAGGCAACTTTCTGGCCCTGCCCAATCGACTTCTATTCACGGCAATAAACAGCGACTTTGTCAGTGAAAAAATTTTCAGCAGTGATGGAACGTCTGCCGGGACGCAGCCGCTGTTGTTCAACAATCAGCCAATTTCGGGGAGACAGTTCGTGCAGGCCAATGACCTGATTTATTTTACTACCCCCCGACAAAACTATAATGTCGCGCCCATTGCTGGCGCGGGGTTCCAACCCCGTGCTTGTTATCTTTCGGGTTTTACCCGTTTTGGTGTTTATGTCGGGTGGAACCCGACCGATACGCGGCACGCGGTTAGAACCGCGCGCCAGCAATCGCGTTTTTTGTTTGGTTTTTCGTGTTTAGTTTTTGGCAGCCCCGCGCCAGCAGGGGGGAAAAAGATCCGTTAGACCTCATCATCAAGAGTTTCAACGAGCGGTGGTTTCAAGGCTGGGAAGCATCGCCTGATGAACAGCGGGTAAAATTCGTCCAGATCGCCCAAAAGATGCGGTCGCATCCCGGCTACAGTCAAAAGTATGCCGACAATCCGGACGCCCAGAATGCAAATATTGCCTTTGAACAAATTTTTACAGAAGTGATGTCATCTGAGCGAAAAAACGAACTGGATTTGTACCGCTTGCTTGCAAAAGACGATGCATTTCGCATAGCGATGCTGGATACGTTGAAGCGCGTGCTAAGTGTAAAATGAGGATGCCGTATTGAGTTCATTTCAGGTAAGTCCTAAATATACCATTGTTGGCGGCTGCCGGTTTAATACCGTTTTCGCTTCGGTTCCTAAAGTCCTGCGACGTTTTACAAATGGCAGTTTTGCCCCCCAAATTTATATCCACTTTTTTCTTCTAAAATAAAGAAATGGCAGCACTGCACTCAGCACCATTACGATTAAAACTACAGGATATCCATACGCCGTCTTCAATTCCGGCATTTTTTCAAAATTCATTCCGTATATCCCCGCCATTAAAGTTGGAAGAGAAATACAAACTGTGACAATGGTAAGTATTTTAAAAATATGGTTTTGTTCCAGATCAATCTTATTAGAGATATTCTCTTTTAAGTCATCCAGGCGATCAAAATTGAATTGGATGTAGTCAGAAACAACGGACAGGTCATCTAATTCTGTTTCAACGATAGCCTTGATACCTATTCGTTTTTCCCATTTACTTTTCTTATATAAATTGAAAACTCTTGTGGTTTCAATCAAAGATTCCTTTATAAGCAGGTTATTAAAATTGAGCCCGGTAATCACATCCATATCGGCATTCGTAAATTCTTTTTCAATTAAAACCCTATTTGCAAGTAACATTATCTTTTTTGTCAAGCCCTCGGTGATATCAGCATAAAAATCAGAAATGAATTCAATCTGTGCCTTAAATATCGTACTTGTACTCGACAATTCCTGCAATGCGGTGAACTTACCAGCATATATGCGATTGATAAATTCATCCAGAGAAGAACTTAAAAACGTGAATAGACCGGATGATGTCATGATAAAGAAGATGGGCTCTTCTACCATTTTCTTTTCATTGGTATAAAACGGAATTGAAATATGGAATGAGGCTTGATGCTCATTTTCTAAAAAGTGAGAACTTATCTCAATATCCTCGTAATGTAGCATGATGGAGAAATCCAGCCCGAATTTATCTTTTGCCCAGTTAATATCGGATGTCGTATAATCAATAAATTGCATTATGTGGAAATCCAGATTCAGATCTGATATCTCATCTGTATTCCGGACTCTAACCATCTCTTTATTTTTTAATAGAATTTCAAGCATGCTATAGTAATTTTTAGAGTCAAACGCCTTCCGTCTTGCCAAACGTCTCCTTCAAGCGAGCACATAAAACGGTTCAAACCGACCGCCATTTTTGTGGCGAAGATATTCAAATTAATGGCAAAAAACAGCATCCGAAAACGCCCCCATTTTTGAGCAAATAAAGCGACTCGACGAAAACGGCAGGGAATTCTGGTCATCCAGAGATTTGGCAAAAGTCCTTGATTACGCAGCCTATCACAATTTCCAACCGGTAATTAAGCAGCCGGTACGTTATACACTAAAAAAGGCGCCACTCATACCCGAGCAGCGCCTTTTTCATGTAGGGTCA
>JBBRDQ010000258.1:0-6652 GCA_038203695.1 Chitinophagales bacterium | reverse complement strand
GCAGTCCTCCCAGGCCGCGGATGATGTAGTTCGGCTTCCACGTCGGCGTCTCGACGAGTTCGACAATAACCTGAAATACGGCATGGCCTATACGCCGTGGCTGGAAGCCATTTTACCCAAAAATGTCACGTATGCCGATTTGGACGGCGCAGCGTTGTTTGTAGTCGACGGCGCAGCGGGTGCAGCGTTGAGTTCGCTGACCACGGATACGGATATCACCACCCTGATTGGTGATTACGACACAGAAATCGCAGGCCCTGCCGATCCAGTAGCGCTGGCGGGCTTTGAGCAGCAACTCCGCGCTTCTTTCGGGGTGTATAAGTCTATCGTTAATGGCCTCAACGGTTTAAGTCTTTCTATCCCTCCAAGTGGTGCGGTAGCCGGCGTTATTGCCTATGTCGACCGTACCCGTGGCGTGTGGAAAGCGCCGGCCAATGTCAGCCTGAACAGCGTAGTTCGTCCTTCGGTGGCTTTTTCGGAATCCCAATTATCGGCCCTCAATATCGATACGACGGCGGGCAAATCTATCAATGCCATCCGCTCCTTTACCGGTAAGGGCGTACTCGTCTTCGGTGCCCGTACCCTGGCTGGCAACGACAATGAATGGCGGTACATTCCCGTACGCCGCTTTTACAACATGGTGGAAGAATCGGTCAAAAAAGCCTGCGAACAGTTTGTTTTCGAGCCTAACGACGCCAATACCTGGGTGCGTGTACGCGGCATGATCGAGAATTTCCTGATCCTGCAATGGCGCGCCGGTGCCCTGCAAGGCGCGAAACCGGAGCACGCATTTTACGTCAGCGTCGGCCTGGGCACTACCATGACCGCACTGGATATTCTGGAAGGCCGGCTGATCGTCGAGATCGGCATGGCACCCGTTCGCCCGGCGGAGTTTATTATTCTGCGTTTTTCGCAAAAAATGGCCGAATCGTAGGCTACAACCCCTTCTTTTCATTCAATCTTCACGTAACCTATTATGGCAAATTATCCGCTTCCCAAATTTCACTTCCAGGTCGACTGGGGTGGTGCCAACCTTGGCTTTACCGAAGTTACCGGCCTGGGTGTCGAGACCGAAGTCATCGAATACCGCAGTGGCGCCAGTCCGGAATACCACAAGACCAAACAGCCAGGCATGCAAAAATTCGGCAATATTACCCTCAAACGCGGGATGTTTAAAAGCGACAATCAATTCTACGAATGGTGGAACACGGTGTCGCTGAGTACCATCGAGCGGCGCGACGTGACCGTCAAATTGCTCAATGAAAACCACGAACCCGTCGTGACCTGGAGTATTAAAAACGCCTGGCCACTCAAGGTGACCGGCGCTGACCTCAAGTCGGACGCCAACGAGATCGCCATTGAGAGTATCGAACTGGCCCACGAAGGGCTGACTGTTTCCTTTGAATAAACCCAACCGTTATGGCTTATTATCCACCGGTCGGATTTCACTTCAAAGTACAGTTTTCCATCAGCGACGGGGTACTGGACACGCATTTCCAAAAGGTGTCGGGCCTGTCGGTCGAGTACGATACGGAAACGATCATTGAAGGCGGCGAAAATCGCTTCGAGCATAAATTGCCGGTGCGCACCAAGTACGCCGATCTGTCGCTCCAGCGTGGTCTGCTACTCGATTCGAAGGTGCTCAAATGGTGCCTGAACGCTTTTGAGAACCGCATTTTCGAACCGGCCGATATCCAGATTATGCTGCTCAATGAACAGCACCAGCCGCTGAAAACCTGGAGCGTAACGAGGGCCTGGCCTAAAAAATGGGCTATATCGGACTTCAACGCGCAGGAAAATGCCGTGGTGATCGAATCGCTCGAATTGAGTTACCAATACTTTAAACTGCGCTGATATGCCCGTCGAAATACGCGAACTGAACATCCGCATCCAGGTCAACGAACCTGAAAAAACTGCGCAAACGCCGGCTAACCAATCGGCGACCGCGCAGCAGACCACAACCGCCGCAGATGCCCTGCTCAAGGAATGTGTAGAACAAACCCTGCAGATCATCCACGAAAAGCACGAGCGCTGATTCTTCATCTATAATTCATTATTCACCCTTCGCACCAGATGGATTTCCTCGGAAAATTGGAAAAAATGAAGATCCTGGCCTTTAAGGACAGCGATTATACCATTCCGGCGGTACCGCCGACTTTTCCGGTATTGGTCAATCCGGAGACGTACTCGCTGGATTATGCCATTGAGTATAATACGGATGCGGCGCAGAGCAATAATGGGACTGAAGCCAGGTACACACGCCATTCGCCGGAGCAATTTACCTGTGATCTGTGGTTTGACAATACCGGGATTTTAGATGGCGTGCCGCGACCGGATGTGTATGTGGAAACGGAACAGTTGAAGAAGTTTTTACTCGATATAGAAAGCGACGTACACGGGCCGCGCCACTTTATGATCATCTGGGGTAAGATGATTTTTAAGGGGCGATTAACAGCGTTGCAGATGCAGCACAAACTGTTCAAATCCGACGGGACACCCATCCGGACCATGGCGAAAGTGACCTTTATCGGTAGTTTCAGCGATGTATTGCGACTGGCTATTGCCAATCTCTTTTCACCGGACCTGACCCATTTGCGCAGTGTGAAAGCCGGCGATACCCTGTACAATTTGTGCAACGACATTTATGGAAGTGCCAAATACACTACCCAGGTAGCACGAATCAACGGCCTGACCAATTTCCGCAAGATCGTACCCGGAACCGAACTGTTTTTTCCGCCATTTGACAAAAAATCCACACCCGCATGACCTCCGAACGGCTGATTCCAACCCCAAGCGCGCCCAGTGTTTGCACCTTCACGGTATTGTCCGATGAAGTACCCGTTTCGGGGGAGCACCAGGTATTGTCGGTCGTGGTGGTCAAGGAAGTGAACCGGCTGCCGACCGCCACGCTCATCATTCGCGATGGCAGCGGGGCCAGCCAGACGTTCGACGTAAGCGATAAGGATTTATTTGTGCCAGGTAAAAAAATTGAGGTGAAAGCCGGTTACCAGGGTACGGACGACACCATTTTCAAAGGCATAGTCGTCAGCCACAGCGTCAAAGTGCGCAATCAATCGTCTATGCTGACCATTGTTTGTAAAGACGAGGCTTTCAAAATGACCGTGGGCCGCAAGAGTCGCTATTTCCGCGATCAGAAAGACAGCGATGTACTGGAAGACATTATTCAGCAGAACGGCTTGCGCAGCGATGTGGAAGCCACCACGCAGCAACAACGCGAGATCGTGCAATTCGACTGTTCCGACTGGGATTTTGTGCTGACACGCGCTGATATGCTGGGCAAAATCTGCCTGGTCGAAAACGGCGAAATCAAGATCACTATGCCTGATTTTGCCCAATCGGCAGGACAAACGCTGCAATTCGGGGCTACATTGCTCGAATTCGACGCAGAAATGGACGTGCGTACCCAGTTCAAATCGGTGAAATCCATCGGTTGGGGCGTAGCCGACCAGGGGCTGCTCGAATCGGAAGAATCCTCCTCCCGCGTACGGGAAGCCGGCAATATCAGCGCCGCCGACCTGGCCGGTATTCACGGGATTGACCCGTTATTGCAATACCACACCGGCAATCTGAGCGAACCCGAACTGCAAACCTGGGCCAAAGCCCGCCTGCAAAAATCACGCATGGCGAAGATCCGTGGCCGCGCTAAATTTCAGGGCCTGGCCTCCTTGTTGCCCGGACAATTAGTCAAACTCCAGGGAGTAGGCGAACGCTTTGAAGGCGTGGTCTTCGTATCGGCCGTGCGCCATGAGATTTCCAACGGCAACTGGCTGACCGACGCGCAGTTTGGATTGGCGCCCGAATGGTTTCCCGAGCGATTTGAGGTGCAATCGCCGTTAGCCAGCGGCATTATTCCGGCCGTATCGGGCTTGCAGATCGGTATCGTCACCCAACTGGAAAATGACCCCGACGGCGAACACCGCGTCATGGTACGCATGCCCGTGATCGATGCCAATGACGAAGGCGCCTGGGCGCGCGTAGCGACGCTGGATGCCGGCGACAATCGCGGTTCCTTCTTCCGACCGGAAATCGGCGACGAAGTCATCCTGGGTTTTCTCAACAACGACCCCCGCCACCCGATCATCCTGGGCGGTGTGAACAGCAGCGCCAAACCCGCCCCCATCGAAGCCAAAGACGACAACCACGAAAAGGGATTTGTGACCCGCAGCGGCATAAAACTGATGTTCGACGACGATAAAAAAAATGTGCTGATCGAGACACCGGACGGCAATAAAATCTTCCTCTCCGGTGCCGACCAAGCCATTTTTATGGAAGATCAGAACGGCAACAAGATTACCATGGATTCCAGCGGCATCACCCTGGAAAGCGCCAAAGACCTGATCCTGAAAGCCACCGGAAACGTAGACATAAAAGGGGCGAATATCAAATCCAGTGCCCAGGCCTCCGGCGAATTTTCTGCCAGCGGCACCACCACCATCAAAGGCGGCACCGTAATGATCAATTAAACCCATCGAGTCATAAAAGCATGATTATGAGTAAAATATAACCCATAACTCCTAACTAAAAAAATGCCTCCAGCCGCCCGATTAAACGATATGCACGTATGCCCCGCTTCTAACGGACCGCAGCCACACGTCGGTGGACCGATTCTCGGTCCGGGTTGTCCGACCGTGCTGATCGGCGGCATGCCCGCTGCGCGGCAAGGCGACCAAGCCCTTTGTAGCGGTCCGCCGGACGTGATCGTAAAAGGTTCCGCCACGGTAATGATCGGCGGGATGCCAGCGGCGCGACTGGGAGATTCCACGGCACACGGCGGCAGTATTGTCGTCGGTTGCCCTACGGTATTGATCGGGGGATGAAACAACGCAAACACCAAACTTGAAACGCATGATGAGTCAATCTTTAGGTGGTTTTCTGGGCAGAGGCTGGAGCTTTCCGCCCACTTTTATCAGTTCGGCGCATACGGTTAGCATGACCGAAGCGGAAGAAGACATCCAGCGCAGCCTGGAGATTCTACTTTCTACTTCGCTGGGCGAGCGCGTCATGCTACCCGCTTATGGCTGCAACCTGCGCGACCTGTTGTTCGAACCCATCGATACGGGGCTGCAAACCCTATTGTTCGACCGGATCAAGACCGCGATCCTGTATTACGAACCCCGCATCGAAGCCGAAGACATTCTGCTGCAAACTGACCGGGTGACCGAAGGTGTCATCCTGATTGAAGTGGTTTATCGCGTTCGGGCGACCAATTCCCGGTTCAATTACGTGTTCCCGTACTACAAAAATGAAGGTTCGGAAATAATTTAAAATTAATGATGAATGATGAATACCCGGCGGAATCCAGTCTTCTATTCATAATTCATAATTCATTAAAGAAATGAACTGCAACGAAATAAGAAACGAATTCCGGATACTGCACAGTGGTACAGCCCAGGGCGAGCGAGCGCCTTTCGGCCTGCATCCCGATTATGTGAAGGTAGACGAGCGCAACTACGCCGACTGGGTGGTGTTTGCGCGGTCTTATGCGCAGTTCCTGCAATATTATAATCTCACGGACAATGCTACGGGTGACTGGACGCCTTTTTGGAGTTTCAATCCGGCGATCGTGCTGGCCAATCTGGCTGCTGCCCGGGCCAACTGGTTTCGCGAAGAAACCCGGCTGATTTTTATCGAACTGCAAAAACTGGATAACCAGGCCAATGAACCCTTGCTCAAGCAGCATTTTAACCGTCTGTTTGATGCGGTGGCTACACTGGCCTGGCAGCTAGATCGCCATATCGCGTTGTTGCCGGAAGACCTGAATATTAAAACCTCGTTGCGCAATCAGGTGCGCACCAATCTGGCGCCGGCCTTCCGCAACTGGATCGCCTGGCACCTGCACGCAAATTCGGGCGTAGTGCCGTACCCTTTGCTGGATGCGGGCGATAATCTGCTGGTGCAGCGCGTCCGGGATATGCGGATACTGGGCGAAGCCATCGAACCACTGGACATCGTAATCTCCACCTATACTTTTTCGAACGACTGGATTACCGATGGCTCGCCCGACTGGAGCACATTCGTGGCCGGCATTGCTGCCGACCCGTCCGTTTTTGGTACGCCGCCGCTGGTCAATGATGCGCCCGGACACATCAACTTTGCGATTCGCCACTTCTTTTTTACCAATGCGTTCGAGCAATTTTTAAAGGTTTTTGCCAAGTCTTCCCAGGAGGCTACTACTGCGCTGGATTTATTATTGAGCCAATGGAACTTGCACGAGCCGCATTTTGCGCTGTATCTGTCGTTTTTGCGCCTGTTTGCCCATGAACGGGATTATCTGAACACGCTGACCGACCGGCACCTGCGGTTTTATTACAACCGGGTGTTGCACCTGAAAGAAAATGGCCCCGTTCCGGCCCAGGCTTTCGTCACCTTCGAACTGGCCAAACACGTCGACAGCAAACTTTTATTAAAAGGTACGACGCTGAAAGCCGGCAAAGACGCCCTGGGCAAGGAAGTTTTCTTTCGCCTGACCGATGATTTTGTGCCCAATAAAGCCAAGGTTGTCGAACTTAAAAGCATCCTTAAAGCGCCGCTCAATCCGGCTTTATACCAGTTCAACAGCGATGTGCCGATCTACAAGACGGACGATATCAATCGCTATTTTGCGGCACCGATCGCTAATTCTGCCGATGGG
>JBBRDQ010000257.1:0-6705 GCA_038203695.1 Chitinophagales bacterium | reverse complement strand
GCCCCTTGTATTGCTGATTTAGGTGGAATAAAACCAGTACTACTCCAATCAAGAAACTGTGTAGAAAGCGGAAGATCGCGACCTACTATAAAGGTCTTATCAATAAGTTCTCCCAGTGAATTCCCTGCAAATGCTGTATCGCGGCAAAGAAGGTAAAGTTCATACATACCACCTACTTGTGCAGCTCTGGGTGTAAATCTACAATACAACTCGGCATACTGCGGAGTAGCACCCGTCGAAATGACTGGCTCCGTAGAAACGAATCCTGCGGCGATATAACATTCGAAAGAATCTATATCACCTTCGTAGCGACAAAAAGATTGATTACCCATAGTACCCTTAAAATAATTATTAGAGGGATATTCATGGCAATTAAACTCTAAAAGATCAAAGACTTCAGCAAAACTAAGTTTACTATAGTCAATAATTTTATCACTTTTTTCACATGAGAAGATCAGCAGCAGAAGGGTAAAAAATAAATTTCGCATAGCATAGTAATTAAAATGGTGTCTTCTGAGTGACGTGTGCAGCCGAACAGAAGACACCACTGGTGGTTAATTATTGAATGATAATCGGTGTCAGCCAGGCAGAAAGCGTCTTTTGCGAACAAACTACATTCTTCACAGTAGCACTTACACTTGCAGGTGCATAAGGGAAGGTTTTGGCCTGGTCCCAGCGAATATTGGCCGTGGCAATAGTACTGCTGACCAATGTTCCATGATAAGAAGGCGCAATAGCCGTCATAATGACGCTTGGATTGGCCCGCCAGGTACCCAAACACTCATACGTAAAGATGGTTGGATCACCCCAGGCAATGTTAGTAGCACCTGCTACTAACGCCGTACCCGTACCATTGACTATATCGGGCAAATCGAATTGGACAGGGCCAACAGACCGACCACCATTGCAACCAGCATAATTAGCTACAACGCCTACTTTTATAGGAATAGTAGGATCGTTTTGGCGAACAACAATGCTGGGAGATGGGGTAGTTACAAAAGTGATATTCCCAAAAGCCGGAAATGTACCATTCGTTATACTATAAGTAAATGAATTAGCACTACTTCCCTGGCCAAGCACCTCTAATAGTTGCTCCAGAGGATTACAACTATTGTCAATGGAAACGTCTATGGCTTTCGGCGGTGCGCATGGATCAGGAGGTGCCTCTGCGCCGCACTTGCAAGTCTCGTCGCGGTACAGTTTTATGACATTGAATACGGATCCTACGATACCCGAAGCAAGTAATATTTTAACGATTCCTTTTCCAGTAATTTTAGTTGAGGTTACACCGACCCAGCTACCTACTAATACCGTCGCTCCAGCCTTTAAGGCATCCAGTGCAGCATCCGTAAGGAACTTTTTCCAGCAACTGACCTTTCTCCCGAACAAACAGTCTTCCGTTCGGTCATCTACGGTAAATCCATTCAATTCGTACTGATATTTCAAGTGGTTTCTAAACATGGATGCAATCCCCAGCACAGGTTCCATATCGTCTTGATTGAGCGTGGTAGAATTTATTATGCTCATTTCAAAATTTTTGATAGCATAATAGATCTCTCCAAAATTAGGGTTTGTATTGGTGTATCCATCTATTAAAGTCCCAAAATCCCGGATTTTTTGGGCTGCTTGTGTGGTAATGACTCCATGTGCAACAACATCTTGTAGTCGCTCTTCTGTTGATTTTGTAGCATTCTCACTACTGACCGCTGCAAGAGCAGCAGGAAAAGAATTTTTCAGGTTTTCTCCCAAGTAATTTTCAGGGTGCGCATCTTTAAGCCGGTACTTGATCGTTTCGTACAAAGTTTTTCCATAAAATTCAGTTCGATAAGTAACCACGTCGGCCATGGCTTGTTCGGATAGCGGATCACGTACCTGCACCTTAAAAAGGGAGGTATCTTTCTGTTGCAGGATTTCTTCGTCGGGAGATTTTTTCACACAAGACACTTGGAAGACCATAAAGGAAAGGAGCGTCACGATAACTTTAGCGCTCTAGTGTCTGAGAAATAAGCGGTGAGAGGTACACCGTGAACGGTGCACAAAAAAGTCAGATAGCATAATAAAAAAACTTTAGAGGTGAAATTTATAGATCAAAATTAAGGGAATGTTTTGATTCCGCCAAATATAAGCACTGATATTTTTGTTAATGCGCAAAAAAATAATATTATACCTGGAATTATCCTTAAAAGCCCGATTATCCTTACACATACCCTTTGGCCTGCAACCGGAACAACTCCGCGTATTTCCCGCCCTGCGCCAGCAGTTCTTCGTGGCTGCCCAGTTCCAGCAGTTCGCCATTTTCCAGAAACAAAATGCGATCGGCCATCCGCACCGTCGAAAAACGGTGGGAAATAAGCACGGCGGCTTTGCCTTTCATCAGTTCGGCAAAACGCACGAATACCTCATGTTCGGCACGGGCATCTAAGGATGCGGTCGGTTCGTCGAGAATGATAAGCTGGGCGTCGCGCATGTACGCACGGGCCAGGGCGACTTTTTGCCACTGCCCACCGGATAAGTCCACACCGTCGCTAAAGCGTTTGCCGAGCATCTGCTCATACTTTTTCGGTAGTTTTTCTACTACGGTATCGGCGAGGCTTTTATGGGCGGCATCCGTAATCAACGGTTGATTGACGCGCTCGTCAATGTTGCCGATGGCGATATTTTCGGCCGCTGTAAACATAAACCGCACATAATCCTGGAAGATAATGCCGATCTGGCGCCGTAGATCTTCCGGATCGTAGTCGCATAAATCTACGCCGTCGAGCAAAATACGCCCTTCCGTGGGTTCGTACAGATGCGCGAGCAGTTTTACCAGGGTGGTTTTACCGGCACCGTTTTCACCTACCAGCGCGAGTTTTTCGCCGGGATGCAGGGTAAAAGTAAGGTACCGCAACGCCCAGATATCGGTGCCGGGATATCGGAAGCCCACATTTTCAAAGCGAAAACCCTCCTGCATCGGGCGCGGGATTTTCTGGCCGTCGGTATGGTTTTCAGAGAGCGGTTTCAATTCTAAAAAGTCGTACAAGTCCTGTAGATACAGCGAGGTCTCGCCGATACGCGAAAAACGGCTGACAATGCCTTGCAGCAATCCCTGCATCCGGCTGAACGAGCCAGCCAGAAAAGTGAGGGTGCCCAGGGTAATTACACCGACGATGGTCTGCCAGATAACGAAGGCATACGCCGCATAATAACTCATCGTGCCTAAGGCGCTGAACAAGCTCCCCCACGCGGCCCGCTTGAAAGCAAGTCTTTGATTTTCAAGGAAATATTTATCCGATATATTTTTAAAACGAGTGGCAATAAAGTCTTCCAGGCCAAATATTTTGATCTCCTTGGCAGTTTCGTTGCTGGCACCGATATAGCGCAGGTAGTCAATTTCGCGGCGCTGCGGCGTCCAGGAACGGGACAGGGAATAAGAGTCGTTGTTGAATTTTGTCTCGCCGATAAACGACGGAATGACCGCCACGATCAGGATAAGCAGCAGCCACGGATTAAACGCGATCAGACCACCCGCCAGGAAAAACACGGTAATAAAATCCTGTCCCTGCGACAATACCATGCTCATCAGGGCGGTACGGCCGGCAGTTTGGGTATGGGCACGCTCTAATTTATCGTAGAAATTGGCATCTTCAAACTGATACAAATCCAGCGTAGCGGCATGGCGAATGATGCGCACCGACGAGTCGTTGTTGACCATATCGCCCAATAGGCCGTCGCTGAGCGTGATCGCGCGGCCCAGGATGCTGGACAAAACCGCCAGCCCTAATTCCACCGCCACCCACACCCACAGCGCGTGCATGGCGGGATTGTTAAACGTTTGGGGCGAAGTAGCCGCCATAAGCGCCACTACTTCATCGATGATTTCCTTGCCCACATAGAGCATGGCCAACGGCAAACCAGCCTGAATCAGGCGCAGGACGACGTTCCAAACAGTCAGCCGAGGACTGACTTCCCAAATCATGCGAAAAAAACGGGGGATATTGCGGAGGGCCGAGAATTGCTCGGAAAAACTGTTCTTCTTTTTTGCTTGTGCCATAATGCGCTCGGATCTTCGGGATTTCCAGTCTGGACGTTCTAACCTATTTGCCATGAAAAAGTTTTGGGTGGGGTGATTTGGATGGGGGTGATTGGGTGTTTGACGGATTACCGTTACGGCAGGATGGCACAACGGATGGAACGGATTTAATCGAATTTTAAAACCCGCCTGGTCTGAAAAAACGGATTTTTGGACAGACTGCGGCGGCCCTGCTACTGTATTGAGTGACGAGGTGATTTGAATCACCCCGTCACTCAATACATCGCGCCGCTAGCGGGTTAAATCGCTTTGCGAATTTTTACAATTACCATTTTTGACGTCGGCGTATTGCTTTTTTCCGCCGTACTGTTAATGGGCACCAGCACATTGGCTTCCGGAAAATAAGTAGCCACGCACTGTACCGGAATATCGTACTCAACGATGATAAACTGATGCGCAATACGCTCCGTATCTTCGTGATAATTGCATAAATCGACCCATTGTCCGGCTTGCAACTGCGCCGCTGCGATATCCTGTGCGTTCATCAATACCACGCGGCGTTCCTGCGAAATGCCCCGATAACGATCATCCAGCCCATAAATTGTCGTATTGAACTGGTCGTGACTGCGAATGGTCATCATCCGGTATTCATCGGCAGCCAGGTGGTGTTGCGGTACATCGGCCAGGTTAAAATTGGCTTTTTGGTTACGCGTATTGAATTTTCCGATACGTGAAGCATTGGGCAGATAAAACCCGCCAGGCTCGCGCACACGCTGATTGTAATTTTCAAAACCGGGAATGGTCTGCTCGATGGCAGCGCGGATCGCATCGTACTGTTGCGCATACACATCCCAGGCAATACCGGTGTTTTTTCCCAAAACGGCTTCGGCCAAGCTACACACTATAACCGGCTCGCTCCGCAAATGTGCAGACACCGGCGGCAGGTTGCCCTTGGAGGAATGTACCACCCCCATCGAATTTTCCACCGAGACAAACTGCCGGTGGCCTGCAACGATATCCAGATCGGTGCGACCCAGACACGGCAAAATAATGGCTTCACGGCCATGCACCAGATGACTGCGGTTGAGTTTGGTGGACACCTGTACGGTCAGATCGCAGCGCCGTAAGGCTGCGGCAGTGTACGTGGTGTCTGGCGTAGCGGAGAGAAAATTGCCGCCCATTGCCATAAATACCTTCACTTTTCCGGCGTGCATGGCGTGAATACTCTCCACCACATCGTAGCCATGCGCTTGCGGCGGCCGAAAACCAAAAACGCGCTCCAGACTATCGAGAAAAGTCTGCGGTGGTTTTTCGTAGATACCCATCGTGCGGTCGCCCTGCACGTTGCTGTGGCCGCGCACGGGACAAGTGCCGGCACCAGGTTTACCGATGCTGCCTTTTAACAGCAACAAATTCACGATTTCCTGGATCGTTGCGACCGCATTTTTGTGTTGGGTCAGTCCCATCGCCCAGCAGGCGATAATTTTTTTATGGGCAATGAGCAGGTCAGCCGCTGCCTTTATCTGTTCCAAGGATACGCCACACTGCACTGCCAGCGTATCGAGATCGTATTGCTGCAAACTTTCGAGGTAGGCTTGCGCACCTGAGGTTTGCGTTTGCAAAAATGCCTGATCGAAAACGGTACTTGGGTTTTGCGTTTCCGCTTCCAGCAGCAGGATGGCGATGGCTTTCAGCAAAGCCATATCACCGTTAATTTTCACCTGTAAAAACACATCGGTTAATGGCGTCGCCAGGCCGAGTAATCCACTGACCTCCTGCGGATGTTTGAAGGCCAACAGACCGGTCTCTTTCAACGGATTAACCGAAATGATTTTGGCACCGTTGCGCTTGGCTTTCTGCAACGCCGTCAACATACGTGGATGATTGGTGCCCGGATTTTGTCCGAGGATAACGATCACTTCCGCTTCATAAAAATCCTCCAGCGTGACGGAGCCTTTACCGATGCCGAGCGATTCGCCCAGGGCCACACCACTGGATTCGTGGCACATGTTGCTGCAATCGGGCAGGTTGTTGGTACCGAAGCGCCGCACGAACAACTGGTACAAAAAAGCCGCTTCATTGCTGGTGCGCCCGGACGTGTAAAACGTGGCTTCATCGGGCGAAGCAAGTCCGTTGAGATGCGTGGCAATTTTGGCGAAGGCGTCTTCCCAACTAATTGGTTGGTAATGCGTTGCGCCGGCCGGCAAATACACTGGTTCCGCTACCCTACCCTTTTTACCGATGTCGAAATCGGATAATCGGGCCAGATCGGCAACGCTGTTTTCGGCAAAAAATGCGGCGGTCAGTTTCTTGGTAGTGGCTTCTTCTGCGATGGCTTTTGCGCCATTTTCGCAATATTCGGCGATGCCGGAACGCTCGTCGTCGGGATCAGGCCAGGCGCAGCCGGGGCAGTCGTAGCCGTCTTTCTGGTTGAGTTTGGCGAGGGCTTTAAAGCCGCGCACCGCATCCATTTCGCGTAAAACATGCTGCATACTGCTGATCACAGCGGGTAGACCTGCGGCGCTGGTGGCAGGTTTGTGCAGTTGGAGTCCGGTAAATTCGACCGGATTTTCAGCGTTCGGCTCGGGATGCTCAGCAAATATTTTCCTATGCTGGAGAGAGATATTATCGTGACTGAAGACGTGTTAAATAATACTAATTAATTAATTTTAATCATATGTGGACATTAGCTG
>JBBRDQ010000256.1:0-6756 GCA_038203695.1 Chitinophagales bacterium | reverse complement strand
AATGAATCTGTCTTCCAAGGAAATTGCGCCGCTGCTCAATATCTCCGTACGTGGTGTCGAGAATAAACGCTACCGATTGCGTCGAAAACTGGGTTTGCCCGAAGAAGCCAACCTCACCGAGTTCATTATCAATTTTTAATTTGATAATGGGAATAATGGGTTGCCCAGGTTAAGTGTCGGGGTGACTCGCAGTCACACCGACACTGGCTTGGGCAACCCATTATTCGCCGAAATAGTATATTATTATAATTAAAAAACAATTAAAAGTATGTTTTCTATTAATTGTTGCGGGCGCTTACTGGATATTTCCCAACCGCTCGTCATGGGTATCCTGAATGTTACGCCCGATTCATTTTTCGACGGCGGGCGTTACACGCTGGAAACCAACCTGTTGCAACAAGCCGAGCGCATGTTGCGGGAAGGCGCGACGCTGCTGGATATTGGCGGCGCTTCTTCCCGGCCGGGAGCGGTAGAAGTGTCGGAAGAGGAGGAGTTAGCGCGTGTTATTCCGGTCATTGCGGCGCTTTCCCGACACTTCCCGGAGGCCATTTTTTCCGTGGATACGTTTCGGGCCCGGGTGGCCCGCGAAAGTATTGCTGCGGGTGCGGCATTGGTCAACGATATTTCAGCGGGCCGCGAGGACGCAGCCCTGTATGCCACCGTGGCCGATTTGCAGGTTCCATACATCCTGATGCACCGGCAGGGCGATGCGCAAACCATGCAGTTGAATCCCGTTTATACCGATGTCGTCACCGAAGTGCTTGATTTCTTTATTGCCGAGGTCTCCCAATTGCGTGCGCTCGGCGTAAAAGACATTGTGCTGGATCCGGGCTTTGGTTTTGGTAAAACGGTGGCCCATAATTTTCAACTGCTGAAGAACTTGCACGTATTCGAATCCGTACTCGGATTGCCGGTACTGGCTGGCATTTCCCGCAAATCCATGATTTGCAAGGTATTAAAAGTGAACCCGGCCGATGCTTTGAATGGCACGACCGCGCTCCACATCATTGCTTTACAGCAGGGCGCAAAAATTTTGCGCGTACACGATGTGCGGGAAGCCATGGAGGTGATCAGTTTGTATGAAGAAATTGAAAAGTGAAGTTCACTTTCACTCTGCATTTTTCACAAAACTTACCGCCTGCAACACCCCGTTTTCTCCACGGCATTGTAGTCGGTACATGCCGCTGCCCAGCGATGCAACCGGAAGGTTGAACTGGGTTTGTTGGGCCTGTCCACTTTGCATTTTTTGACCGACCGCATTGTATATTTCCCAGACAATCAATTGATTGCTCGTTTTGTCATCTACATTTACCTGCAAAATTTGGGTGGCTGGGTTCGGATACACCCGCAATGACGCCAGGTCAAGCACCGGGTCAACTGCTACCAGTTGCGCATTGATAACCGTATCCTTGGCGAGCAGCCATAAATCCGGGTCGAAAGCGACGCTGCTAACGGTGAAATCGACGGTTGTTTGGAAGGTCTGGCCATTCACTTCATGGTCCAGCCGCAGCATTTTGGTTTGATTATCGCTGCCGATCAATTGAATCGGCACCGGCATTTCAAAGAAATCGACCGATGGGTGGGACGTTGTTTGATCCAGTTTGATATAACACTGATCGCCAATTTGCTGCCACGATACGGTATACGCCGGAAATCCCTGTCCATAATACCAGTCGTTAAAAAATTCGGTCAGGTCGGTCCCGCTGGCTTGCTCGAGATGGCTTTTTAAACTTGGGGTGCGCGCATAACTGTATTGGCGATCATTCAGGTAATCGCGTACCCCCTGAAAAAATCCTTCGCCGAGTTTCCAGCGCAACATGTGCAAGAGATAAGCGCCTTTGTTGTACGACAGGCGACCGCTGAAAATGCGTCCCACCGAAGTGGTATCGTCGACGCGGACCGAACCGTCCGGGACGCTGGTGATGTTGTTTATTTTGCCGGCCCGCCAGTTGTACCAGGCATTGGTTTGGTTAAAACGCTCGCGGGTGAGTCCCTCCAGAAACGTGGCGAAACCTTCATTGAGCCAAATATCTTCCCAACTGCCGCAGGTCACCATATCGCCGAACCACTGATGGCCCATTTCGTGGGCCAACAATCCCCAGTCGTAGCTGATGACAAAACTCATGGTCTGGTGCTCCATACCGCCGCCCCAGCCAAACTCCGCATGGCCATATTTCTCTTTATGAAACGGGTAGGTGACAAACAGCGAATCATAAAATTGCATCACGGGTACCATTTTTGCCGTCCCGGCCTGGGCATTCGCCACACTTTCCGGATACGGATAATTGAGCATCAACAATTGCTCGCCATTGCTGAGCGGTACTATATCGGTATACGGCGCATAATCAGTCACAGCGATCGCCACGAGATAGGGGGCGATCGGATAGCGGTGTTTCCAGTGACAGATGCGGTTATTGCCTTGTTCATTTTCCTGCACGAGCACGCCATTGCTGGCAGCGCGGTAGGCGATCGGTGATGAAACGAACACATCGATCGAGTCGATTTTATCGGTCAACCCGTTTTTGCAGGGCCACCAGTCCTGCGCGCCAAACGGCTCGGAGAGTGTCCAGATAATTGGTGTGCCACCGTGTACGCTCTTGATAAAGGAGCCAAATCCGCCGGAAGGCGGCGAGCCATGGTAAAAAATAGACAAGGAGTCGAGTTGACCCAGGGGTAGGGGAGCGGGCAGATTGATGGTCAGGCCGAAATCACCGCTCTGGGTAAAGGGAATATTTTCGCCATGATACGATACGGCATCCACGGCCAGCGAAGTGGCCAGCGTAAAGGCCATAGCACTCAGATTGGCCTGCTTAACCTCGAAATAAGGCGTGGCGGTGCCGATGATTTCATACACGGCCGGATCAATGCGCCAATTGAAGCGGTAATATTTCAAGTCGAACGTACCGTCGTCCGGTGGGGGAGGATCGCGGAATTCAATCAACTTGGCGTGCGCTTCGGCTTCCTTGCAGATCAATTCTTCAAAATTATGGTCGGGCGTCTGGGCAACAGCGACCAGCGGCAGACCGATGACAAACAAGGCAAACAATGTATTTGTGCGCATAGTACAGCAAGATTTTAAGATCACAAAGATAGTCGGCTGGTGTGCGACTGCATTTCACAAATAGAAATTCGTCTAAAACGGGCAATTCTATTTTGCAGACATCCATACCTTTTCATTCGCCCTTTCTGCCTATTTTTGCGCCTCAAAATCGATACCATGCAAATACTCGACGGAAAACTGCTTTCTGAAAATATTAAAACTGAAATCGCGGCCGAAGTAGCCAAAATAAAGGCCCAGGGCGGCAAAATTCCCCACCTCGCTGCGGTGCTGGTAGGCGAAAGCGCTGCCAGTCAGGTGTACGTGCAGAGTAAAATCAGGTCCTGTGAGCAGGTAGGTTTCAAAAGTACCCTGGTGCGCCGTCCGGCCGAAGTGACCGAAGCCGAAGTACTCGAAATCGTGCAGCAACTCAATAATGATCCGGATGTGGACGGGTTTATCGTGCAATTGCCGTTGCCCAAACACATTAACGAAGAGCGCATTACTCTGGCGATCGATTACCGGAAAGATGTGGATGGCTTTCACCCCATCAATTTCGGGCGCATGGCCCAGGGCATGCCCGCATTTTTACCCGCTACGCCATACGGCATCGTTGAAATGCTGCGCCGGTACAACATTGAAACGGCAGGCAAACACTGCATCGTAGTCGGTCGCAGCAATATCGTTGGTACCCCGATCAGTATTTTGCTCTCGCGCAAAGGTTATCCGGGCGATTGCACAGTCACGCTTACGCACTCACGTACGCACGATCTGGCCGGAGAAGTTCGCCGGGCCGATATTATTGTAGCCGCCATCGGCATCCCCGAATTTATCAAAGGTGACTGGGTAAAAAATGGCGCTGTGGTGATCGATGTAGGCATCAACCGCATTGCCGACGACACCAAAAAATCTGGCTTCCGCCTGGTGGGAGACGTTGATTTTGAAGCAGTTGCACCGCGCAGCAGTTATATCACGCCGGTACCCGGCGGGGTAGGACTGATGACGGTGACGGCGCTGTTACTCAATACCCTCAAGGCATGCCGCGGAGAAATTTACGGCGGGTGATGAAATAATTGTAATTTCTGGCAACATCCTGCCGGAAAATGCCCAAAGGTTAGGAAATTGGCTACTTTTGCCGATCCTAACCAGATAATGACCGCACAAAATCAACCATTTACTATTCAACAAATCAATTTCAGGAAATGAGCGCAATCCGCGAAATATTAGCCAGAGAAATTCTTGACTCGCGCGGCAACCCGACAGTGGAAGCCGAAGTATGGACCGAAACAGGCTTCGTCGGCCGGGCCGCAGTCCCAAGTGGCGCGAGCACGGGTATACACGAAGCCGTGGAACTTCGCGATGAAGATGATAGCCGTTACCTGGGTAAAGGTGTACAAAAGGCCGTCAAAAACATCGAACAGATGCTGCGCGACGAACTGATCGGACAGGAAGTAACCGACCAGATCAAGATCGACCGCATGATGATCGCCCGCGACGGTACGCGCAACAAATCCAAAATCGGTGCGAACGCTATTCTGGCGGTGAGTCTGGCCACCGCTCGCGCGGCGGCGGAGGAACTCGGTCAACCGCTCTATCGTTACCTCGGCGGTGTCAACGCACACGTATTGCCGGTACCGATGATGAATATTCTCAATGGTGGTTCACATGCCGATAATGGGATTGATTTTCAGGAATTTATGATTATGCCAGTCGGTGCCGAGACGTTCAGTGAAGGTTTGCGCATGGGCGTAGAGGTATTTCACCACCTGAAAAAAGTACTAAAAAGCAAAGGCTATGCGACCAACGTCGGCGACGAAGGCGGCTTTGCGCCCGGCATTAAGAATAACGAAGAAGCCATTCAAATGGTGATGACGGCCATCGAAGCCGCAGGCTACCGTCCGCTGGAAGATATGGTCATCGCGCTGGACCCGGCTGCTTCGGAATTCTTCGATACCAAAACCAATGAATACGTTTTCAAGAAATCTACCGGCGATCGCTTGAGCCCGCAGGATATGGTTTCGTACTGGAAAGACTGGTGCAATCGCTACCCGATTTACAGTATCGAAGATGGTTTGGCGGAAGACGACTGGACGGGCTGGAAACTCATTACCGAAACGCTGGGTCACCGCATTCAACTGGTTGGCGACGATTTATTTGTCACCAATGTAGAGCGCCTGCAACGCGGTATTGACGAAAAAATCGCTAACTCGATCCTGATCAAAGTAAACCAGATCGGTTCGCTGACCGAGACCATTGAGGCAGTAAACCTGGCTACCCGCCACGCTTACACGTCGATCATCAGCCACCGTTCCGGTGAAACCGAAGATACGACGATTGCCGATCTGGCAGTAGCCTTGAATGCTGGTCAGATTAAAACGGGTTCGGCCAGCCGCTCGGACCGGATCGCTAAATACAACCAGTTACTTCGTATTGAGGAAGAATTAGGCGATGCGGCCACGTACCTGGGCAAATCGCTGTTTGGCCTGTAATTCAATGATTTAGAATATATTATGCGAGTCATTCTGTCCCAGGTCCGGGTAAAGAATGACTCGCATTTATTATAGGACGCGGTTAGTAATGTACCTTAACCAGCCCAAAGAACCGCTCGCGATGTTTCGTCTTCTCCGTTTTTACCTGCCCTACCGCCGCCAATTGTTACTCGCGGTCGGGTGCAATCTGCTGATGTCGGTTTTTATGATTATCAGTATTCCGGTACTCCAGCCGTTCCTGCAAATACTATTTAACCGGGAAGCGACACCGATTCCCAGTACTACCAAGCAATCCGGTTTCAGCGGACTGGAAGCACAGGGCAAGCAGTTTTTCGTCGATCTGGTCGCCCAACATGGTCGTGAGCAGGCTTTACTGCTGGTTTGCGCCGCGCTGGTCCTGGTTTTTTTCGGCAAAAACCTGTTCCGCTATCTATCGCTGTACTTTTTAGCGCCGGTACGCAATGGCATTGTGCGCGATTTCCGGCAGAAAATGGTGGATAAAATGCTGGCGCTGCCCTTGTCCTTTTTTTCTGATGAACGCAAAGGCGACCTGATGAGCCGCTTTACCGCCGATGTACAGGAAATTGAGTGGAGTATAGTCGGTGTCATGGAAGCCATTGTACGGGAGCCGATTGTGATCGTGGGCAGTCTGGCCTTTATGATTTATATCTCGCCGGAGTTGACCTTGTTTGTGCTCGGGTTGCTGGTCTTTACCACGCTGATCATTGGCGGTATCGGTCGCACATTGCGCAAACAATCGGGCGAAGCACAGTCAAGACTGGGCGTGTTAGTATCGCTGGTTGAAGAGACGCTGGGCGGTTTGCGTATTATTAAAGGTTTTAATGCGGAACGGTATCAGCAGGAACGTTTTGCCACCGAAAATCGCGCCTACGCCAATGTACTGACCGGCCTGTACCGCCGCCGGGACATCGCTTCGCCCTTGTCCGAATTTTTAGGTATTACCGTGGTGTCGGTCTTGCTGTGGTATGGCGCCCGCCTGGTTTTTGCGGATAAAATGCAGCCGGAGACATTTATGACATTTTTGTTTGCGTTCTACAATGTCATCGACCCGGCCAAAGCGTTTTCATCTGCTATTTACAGCATTCGCAAGGGCATGGGGGCAGTAGAACGGGTACAAGCCGTTTTAGAAGCTGATGTAGTGATTCAGGATGCCGCAGATGCGCTATCCATTCAGTCCTTAACCGATAAAATTGAATTTCGGGACGTTTC
>JBBRDQ010000255.1:0-6886 GCA_038203695.1 Chitinophagales bacterium | reverse complement strand
ATTAGATTTTTTGACCCGCAGGCCATTGAAATGTGGAAAACAAAGATACCAAGCGAATCATGGCCAAAATAAATGAAACCTAATTCTGAAACTTATTTTTTAACCAGATTCATCTTTGACACACTTTTTAGAACATTCCCGTGTTCAGGGAAAAAAACGCCTACACCTTTTTGATATGCACAACCTTCTTTTTGCCTTTGGCCTGTTGTTTATTTGTGGTACAACATCCGCACAAACTTTCGGGATTGAATTAGAAGCCGGCGCATCGCTTGCTTTGCCTACATTCATCCCTGCCGGAAACAGCAATCCTTCTTTTCGACAGCGGCTGGTACCCGGACCGAGTCTGGGTATTGCTTTGAACCTATTTCCGCGAAGTAAGCACGCCATTTCTTATTTCTCCCTGTATGCGGCTTCCTATGCCAAATCTGCCGCCATTGTGGTAAAAAAAGGCGGTAGCGTTATCACAAAAACAAATGGCGATGGCGGCCTGAATGTCGGCTTGCGCTGCAACTATTATGGAAAAAACAGCGCACCATACCGTCGTGGAATCATAGTGGGTGTGAATATACTCCATCAACAAAAAAACGACTATATCAATCCCAAGGACGCAGGTGCCACCATTAACCAGGCAGGGCACACTTTAACGCTGGATAGGGTAGTAGTAGCAGGTGGTATTACTCCGAGCCTGCAAATGGGCATTTACAAGGGATTTGCCCTCGCTAATCACACGTATCTTCGATTCACCTTGCTGGCAAACGTGGGTTTCAGGACAAATTCCCACCGGTATTACCAGGCTATTATCGAGCAAACGCGTTATACGGCAGTGCAAAAAAGTAAAGGCAACCTGCTCAATTTTTCGGTTGTCTATGGGTATAAAGGTTAAGTGATTTCGGCAGGTAACTTTCCAAACTCTGAAAGACGTATTCCAGGCAAAATGGCAGTTGCGGGAAAAGTGGAGCACCCCCATAAAAACCTGTATTTAACCTGAAACCAGCGAAAACAATGCTATCTTCGCCGCGAAAATTCATCGTTTACCATTAATTAGATCACTGTAACAATATGAGTCGTTTCCGCCCCGGTGTATTGCATGGACAAGAAGTCACCGACCTGCTTAACTACGCCAATGAACAAAATTTCGCCCTGCCTGCCGTCAATGTGATCGGTACCAACACCGTTAATGCGGTGCTGGAAACAGCAGCAGCGGTAAATAGCCCCGTGATTATCCAGTTTTCCCACGGCGGTGCAGCGTTTTATGCCGGTAAAGGTTTGTCCAACAACGGTCAGAAAGCCTCGATCCTGGGTGGCATCTCGGGTGCACAACACGTGCATACGATGGCGGCGGCCTACGGCGTACCGGTGATTCTGCATACTGATCACTGTGCCTTGGGTATCATCGACTGGGTCGACGGCCTGCTGGAGGAAGGCGAGAAATTTTACGAAAAAAACGGTTTTCCGCTGTATAGCAGTCACATGCTCGATCTGTCGGAAGAGCCATTGCATGAAAATATCGAAATCTGTGGACAGCGTTTTGTGCGCATGGCGAAGATGGGCATGACCCTCGAAATTGAACTCGGTGTGACCGGGGGCGAAGAAGACGGCGTAGATAACTCGGATGTGGATTCATCCCGGCTGTACACGCAACCGAGCGAGGTAGCGTACTCGTACGAGGAACTGAAAAAGATCAGCCCGAATTTTACGATTGCTGCCGCATTTGGCAACGTACACGGCGTGTACAAACCGGGCAACGTAAAACTGCAACCGGTTATCCTGAAAAATTCACAGGACTATATCCGCGAAAAATACGGCCTGACCAGCAAAACACCGGTCAATTTCGTGTTTCACGGTGGTTCCGGTTCGGCGCAAAGCGAAATCCGCGAAGCCATCGAATACGGCGCGGTAAAAATGAATATCGACACGGATATGCAATGGGCGTACTGGGAAGGTATCCGCAATTATTACGAAGCGAAAAAAGGTTACCTGCAACACCAGATCGGCAACCCGGACGGCGACGACAATCCGAATAAAAAATACTACGACCCACGCGTCTGGCTGCGCGAAGGCGAAAAAACATTCGTAACGCGCCTGAAGCAGGCATTCGACGACTTGAATTGCATCGGCAAGAATAGTTGATTAGTTGACGAGTGGTGCTGGCGTACCAAAAATGAGACTGCCCTGAATTTAATCAAGTTCAGGGCAGTCTCATTTTTGGTATGTAAAGACCTCCCACCGTCATTTAATAAAGACCTTCCCCATCCCGATCTCCAGCGTATAATGCCGCCCGCTTTCAAAGACAAGGCCCTGTTTTTCAAACGTTGAGAGTCCAGTCAACTGGATTTTGACACTGTATACACCGGGCGCTACGTTGAAATCGCAGTCGCCGTCTTCACTGCTGAGTTGCCCATAGGCCTGGGTGGGTTTTTTCCGGTAGGCCACGACGGTAGCGCTCATGACGGGTTCCTGGGTGGCAATTTCCCGCACGATAATATGTAAACCGACGCGGCCGGTGTCGGCCACCCCGTCTGCTTCGAGGCGAAGTATCGTGCTGGGTTGGGTAAGCGCGGCTGTTTCCGGAGCGCTTTTTTGGGCAGCGCAAGCCGTGAACAAAACCAGGAGAACTGGAATGAAGGCGATTTTTAGCATGGAAGTAAATGGATTATAAAACAATCGGGTTTCTTTTATGCTGTCGTTCACTCAAAACCGGCTCACTACCGCAAACGCTTTCTTTACTCGCTGTACGTCTCCTGTCGGGCTGAATATTTCCAGCCAGAGTACATAGATGCCGGGACGCGCCCGGGTGCCATCTTCCAGATCGCCGTCCCAGCGCAGGGCACCGTCTCTACCCAGCAATTCCTGGCGCACCAGGCGTTGCACGGGCAGTCCGTCGGCGTCAAAAATGCGCATGGTAGCGGCATATCCTTCGTTGGGCAGGGTGTAGCGAATATCCAGGAAATCTTCAAAACCATCGCCGTCGGGCGAAAGCCGTTCGGCCGCCAGTTGGATTAGGCCATCGGCCGGGTTATCTAACGATTTGGAAGTCTGTGAGTTAGGCAGGGTAGGGGTGCCTGGAGCGCCGGTTGTGATGGGTGAAGCGGAAGTCCAGTTAGACCGCAGGTTGGTGGGGTTTTCCGTAGAAATACGCTCCAGCGCAACGCCGTTGCGGTCGGAGTCGGAAAACAGCGCGTTGTGCCATTCGCGGAAATAATCGAACGAATCGACGACGATATCGGTGCCGTTTTTTGACCAGTACAAGGTCACATTGCCGGCATCGTCGGCCAGGGAAGGCAGCGGATTTTGCAGTACATTCCCGGGTTTAATCTGTCGAAAACGCGTATTTATATCATTGGGTGAAGTGGTAAAAACATCGTATTGCCCTGGCAATAACAAGCGCCGCAGGCCGATTGGCTCAATGCTTGGGCCATTGTAGTAGGCAAAGTTGGCTACGAAAAAATCTTCCCACGAAAAAATCTTCTGGCTGCGATTGTAAAACTCAATGTAGCGCGCACCGCCCGTTGCTGGATTGAACATCACTTCATTGACCACAATATCCTGCGGTGCAGGTTTTTCCGGCAACCCGACAAAAACGGTGTCGGCAGTACTGATGCTGTTTCCCGAGCAATCCTGGATGCTGGCGGTCAGTGTCAGGGTATATACCTGCTGCGGTTGCATGGCCTGCTCGAGGGTCAGTAAGACGACGGCGGGATTGGTCGGGTCGACTACGGCACTTGAAAAAGCCAGTACAGGACTTATCAGATAACCACTCCCGTTTTGTACGCTGCTTTTATCCAGTCCTTCCGAAAAAGTCAAGCGCAGCAAAGTTGCAGATTCGGGATACGCGCTCAGCAGGCGGGGCGTTTGGGTATCGGGTATGTTTTGCAGACTGGCATTGGCCGCGCCGGGTGTGCCACCGGGCAGTACCGGACAGGATTGCCAGTTTTCGCCACCCAGGCATGGTGTGGCAGGGTTGATGCGTTCGAGCGACCAGCCGCCATTTTTTTTGACGGTAGCGGTGTGCCAGGCGACATTGTAACTGACCAGGTCAATGGTGGCGTCGCTGCTGTTGCGCAGCGTCAGTACGTCGGCGTCGTTGTTCAGCGACGGAAACCCGGGCATGGCTACTACACCCGGTACAGCGGGCGCAAGTGCTGCCGCTCCGGCGGTGGAGGACAGTAAAACGTACGCATTGGGCTGCAAAACAAACGACGGTAACGGCACCGGAATGCCGCCATCGTCCAGCCGCAGGGTATTCAGGTTGATCGATTTGGCCGAACGGTTGAAAAGTTCCAGCCATTCTACCTCCGGCAGCCCGACCGAAGGGGTGGGATCGGGCATTATTTCGTTGATCAGAATATCGAATTCCGCCGCGACTTCAATGCTTACGTATTGAAAATCAGTCATTTGTACAGCGCTGATATTGCCGGCTTCGTCGGCTACCTGGTTGGTTTGTACGGTGTAATTACCGGTTGTCAACGGCGTGGCCAGATTCAAGGTGATCGATGTTTTTCCGGCCGACAAGGTGGCTGCGGAGATAGTACCCGCTCCGGCGATGCTGTAATTGCCAGTCAAGGCCGCCGAAGCAGCCTCTAATGGCTCGTTGAAATTAACCGTTATCTGTGAGGCATTTTCGACCTGAGCCGACACTAAAACCGGCGCTTGGGTGTCCGCGATGTCGGGCAGAATGGAAATATTATCAAAGAAAAACTTGTCTTTATTGGAAGTGGTATAAACACACTGGAAGCCAAAAAAACGGTTAATGCCGCCGGTGTAAGTGGCATCCGTCAGGGTAAACTGTGGTTGCAACGCGCCGGTTCCGGAGGCCGCCAACACATCCCAACTGCCACTTACTGTGCGTTTTATACGCAGGGTAATATCCGGACTCACGGCCACCAAACCAGTCTGACCGGTAGCGAGTAACGTCTTGGTGCCGGCATCCTGGCGATACAAACGAATGGCATCTAGGCTGCCGGTTTCGCCCATTTCCAGGAAATAGCCGTTGGCAGCAGCCAGTCCGGCCTGATCGGCCAACAGGTAAATGCGTAACAGATTGGAACCAGACGGCGAAAATGCCAGTCGGAAATTCAGGTTCCAGATACTACTATCAGCAATGTTTCCGCCGACCGTGAGTACCGAAGTGCCGGCATCCGGCGCGACCAACTGAAGTACGCCCGAATTGACGGCAAAATTGGTTCCGTCGCCCTGCCAGGCAGGATTCTGGGTAAAATCGCCGTCATTGAAATTGTCGGTGATTTGAGCGGAAAGCCGGGTTGTGCCGAGCAATAGCAGCAGCAGGGCAAAGGAGGAACGTAGGAATCTCACGCAGCGGGCATTTTTAGTTTAGTTCAGGCGATTGGTCGGCGGAGTATATAAAAGCATGGTGTTTTCTCCGAAGTACTCCTTAAAGGCCAGGGCAAAGGAACCGGGACTGCTGAATCCAACCAGTTCAGCAATGGCCTGTGGCGTACCGGCGCGTTTTTCCAGCAAGGTTTTGGCCTTTTCCAGTCGCAGTTCGCGGATCAATTGCACCGGTTCTTTGCCTGTCAGCGCTTTTAACTTCTTGACGTAGTGGGTTTTAGTCATTTGGAGTTTGCGGGCAATATCATCGGCCATAAAATCCGGATCGGCCAGATTTTGTTCGATCATTTGCACGGTGCGCGCCAGGAACGGATCGTCCAAAGGCACGCGGGAATCGGTAAAATACAATTGCTCAAACCGGGCAAACAGTTCATGTTTTATCTTACGGGCATCCAGCAGCCGTTGCACAGAAGCGTCGAATTCATCGTCGATCACCGGCCGGGTAAACCAGGCGTCGGCGCCGGCGCGTAAGGCGTCCAATTTGCCTTCGTTGCCAAAACGATCGGTCAATAAAACCACCGGAATGTGATTGGTGCGTTCGGCCAGTTTGATCTGACGCGCTACATCGATCCCGGTTTTACCATTCAAGATCGAATCACAAACCACCAGATCTGGCAGCAGATCGGAGGCCATTTGCAGGCCTTCGTTTGCGGTTTTGGCCGTTTCAATCTGAAACCGGTCGGCTAACAAGGATTTTAAGTACAGTACCACCTGACGATTTGGCTCGATCAGCAAGGCAATTTGTTCGGGTTTGGAACCGTGGTACAACTGGTAAGGGTCTGCCGGGCTGGTCGCCGTCGCTGGTTGGCCGGCTGTAGCGGCAGCGACGGCTTCTACCGCCTGCGCCAGGGCCGATTCATTGGCCTCGTGCTGCAAATTAGCACGCATCAGGTCCCATTCCAGGGCTTTTCGGTCGAGGACTTTGCGCCAGCGGTCGCTGTTGCGGTAATTGGCAAACAACAGGATCAAAAAAAGAAACGCGATAGCACCTCCCAGTAGAAAAGCCCGGTCGCGTTCCACGCGGATATAGTTTGAACCTTCGTTCATTTCCAGCAACCGCACTCGCTGGAGAGAATCCAGTTTCTGCCGCATTTGCAAGGTTTCGGTGCGGCGGGTGCGTGCGGTAAGAGAATCTTGGGCTGTAGCCAACAATTGCTGGCAGGTAAGCGCCTGATCAGGCAACTCCCAGCGCCGACATTCCGTCACTAACACGGCCAGTAAAGCCGCTTTGGTTATCGGATTGGGGTCGCGGCGCGCGTCCAGTTCCGCCTCCGATAATAAACGCGTCGCACTGCGGTCATCGTCGTTGTGCCGGTAAATCTCGGAAATAGTCGTCAGCGCTTTGGGCGAAATGGGAATGCGATTGCGTTTCAAAAAGTCGCGCAGCCCTTCTACTTCCAGCTGCGCCTGTTCGTAATTATCGGATTGGGTGAGTTGCGTAAGCAGCGTAAGGCGGTTGTTGAGCGAGTCAAGTACCGGTTTGGACTGGCCCAGCGCCAACCCTTTTCCCCAAAGGAATGTTATAAAGAGTAAAAGA
>JBBRDQ010000254.1:0-6896 GCA_038203695.1 Chitinophagales bacterium | reverse complement strand
TGTTACTTTTTCAATAATGTAACCTAAAGTAAAATAGCCCCAACTGCTATACATATATCGAGTTCCGGGTTCGAATGCAAGAAGTGAATCGCTAAAAACTTTTACATATTCTTCCCTTGTATAACTCTGGCGGCTAATTCTCGGAAAAAAATCTTTAATAATATCATAGTTTGGAATTCCTGAAGTGTGATTAAGTAATTGCCTTATAGTAACTTTTGCAGCAGGTTTATTTTTAAATTCAGGCAAATAATCCGCTATAGTTTTATCTAATTCCACAAGTCCTTTTTGAACTTGTATTAACATTAAAGTGGCAGTAATAGGTTTAGAAATAGAGCCTATCATAAACTTAGTATCGGTAGTGTTAGGAATATTCCACTCCCTGTTTGCTAATCCAAAGGCATCTTCATAAATTATATTTCCATTTTCAGCAACCAAAACCGCACCGTCAAACATATTGTATTTATGATACGTTTTCATTAATTGCGATAGTATATCTCTTTTACTTTGAGCAAAAACTGCTTGGGTAATTAAGATGTAAACAACAAATAAAATCTTTTTCTTAAAAAACATTTTCATCTATTTTAATAAGCGTTCCTGTAAGGTTACGTACAACGTGATAATATGCGAACCTCGCACATGTAACATATCCACGCTGGCGCGGGGTTCCAACCCCGTGCCTGTTATCTTTCGGTTTTACCCGTTTTATTGTTATGTCGGGTGGAACCCGACCGATACGCGGCACGCGGTTAGAACCGCGCACCAGCAATCGCGTTTTTTGTTTGGTTTTTCGTGTTTGGTTTTTGGCAGCCCCGCGCCAGCAGGGTAACACTTCGCGCCAGCGGATTTTATGGTTGATGAACACATAACTGCCAGCGGGGCAAATTATTCATACATTCGTTCTATCTCCACTACCGATAGAAGAAACGAAAGCCACCTGATTTCATATTTCATCATTTTGTCCAGCGTAAAAAACGTGAAGAAAATTTTAAGGATTTAAAAAACATACTTCACCACCAATATCAAATCCTCTAAATTGGGCGTGGCGACTTCCAGTTGGAAAGGCGTGCCCAAGGCAATTGCGGTAGAGTCTCCGGTGTAAAGTCCCCAATTGTTCAAAAAGGTTAGCGCAGTATTATTGACCTTGACGGCCGGGGAGGCGTTCGCGTTCGCCACAAAAACGACGTTTGCAATGCTGGAATTCAAGGTTTGCGCCATGTACGGCAATCTTGTTTTGTCAATGGCCAAATTCACTTTCTTGCCTTGCTTTAACAAGTGCCACTCGTTCGGCATATCGTGTTTCAGGTTGATGGCAACGTGCAGGCCTGTTTTTCCAAGTTGCTGTTTGATGTCGTTCAATCGGTCATTCAATGCTGTTTCTGCCAAATTTTTCAAGGAGGACCCGCCTTCACGAGCGGTGTATTTCAGGTGCAAGACCAGATCAGCAATAGTGTCATAATTAAATTGCGCAAGGTCTTTTTTGGGCAATTCTAACCGCCAGGTGCTGATGGCCCCCGTGCCTTCGAACGGCACATACCGTTCGTCGCGGAAATTCAACTCGAACACGCCGCTGTCGTTTTGGGAGTTGCTGGCAGCAATAGATTGGATCGCTCCGATATTGTAAACAAAACGGTCGTCATTGCCCAAATCCTCCAGGTAGTCATCGCCCGGGTTGGTATTTTTGCGGTACTTGTTTTTCACCAAAGATAATTTCGCACTCACTGATGTGTATGGCCCCGCAATGCAGGGCAAACTGAGGCTGGCCGACTTGATGCGCCGGAAATAATGACCGGCAAAGTCGAGGTCGAACAAGGCTTCCGGCACCTCAAAATCACAAACGCCCGTCGCCCGGAGCCGCACCAATGCCAGCGGGTCGAGTTGCGCCAAGGAGATGTGTTTCGTGATTTCAAACTCCCGTTTATTTTTATCGAGGTAGCTTGTTTCCATCCGCTTGATGTCGTGCAGCAGGTGGTCGGCGCTTTGTAGGCCTTTTTTCCTGCTGTCCCAATACCCGAAGGAAATGAATGTGTCGTCGTTGCCCAACTCGAACCGATAGCAACGCTCTGCTTTTTTGGCAAAATCATGCGCCAATTGGTAGGACCTGAAATACACCGAACTGATTTGTCCAATCATCCACTCGTACAATTGTTGGTTGGTGTACTTGGTGCGCATGAACGCATCGGTCTTTTTGGCATTCTCGATTTGCAGGTCGTGGTTTTTCAGGTCGTTTTCGGCGATTTCTGCACGGATTTCGGCAGCCGTGATTTGTTTGTCAATGGAATTGAGTTCGAGATTAGCCAAACTTTCCTGGAGTTTCCAGTCGTCGAAACGGCGGTCGTAGCCGCCGAGAATAGATGCACGATTGGCTTCGTAGGAGGCTACACTTCCAAGAATACTTAGAATATCGGCAGCAATATTAGTTGACCTTGAAAAGTTAGTACCCCCTATTGTGAAGCCAGCTAGCGGGGACCCACCAAAACCTGATACACCTAATTGAAAATCAGGAAGTAGTGCAATTGCACCAGCCACGACTCGAACAATTTGCGAAGCCATTTGGTAATCCTGTGATTCTCCCAATTTGTCCAAATTCAACTGTTCTTTTGAACTGATTTTTTCAATGCCCGCATAGTAATTCTGCCGCTCCTCCGTCACCTTCTTTGTCCGTTTCAATACCTCAATCTGCTCTTTGGACTCTTTAATTTGCAGTTTTTTCATATCCCGAACGGCGTTCAACACCTTGATTTCTAACTCGCTGCGCAACAGGGACATCGCCTCGGCATCTTTTTTCTCCAAAACTTGCAGCAGGGAGGAACCCAAGCCGCGCACTTCATTGATCAATTCGGTCGCTTTTTGCGACAAAACATTGAAGCGGTAATAGGGAGTCGGGGCATTGATGCCCGCCAATACGGCGGAAATATCCAAACCTGCAGCAGCGGCCCGTACCAACATCCCGGGGTCAATCGGTGGGGCGAAAAGTGCCAGGCTGCGCTCCACGCCGTCAATATTTTGGCAATGCCTGATTTTGAAAAGGCGGTCGGCTACCCGGTCCCAGTATTCCAGCATTTTGTCGTTTTGCGGGATGCAGAAATACAGCATGGACAAGGTAATCGGAGCGGCAGGCAGTTCGGCACCGCCTTCGGGCAGGGCGGAAAGGTCGGGCAGGATATTTTCCAAGCCAATCAGCGCATTCCCGAAAGCGTCCAATTTTTTGGACACCTGGTTGTATGTTTCATACGGCGGTTTGACGACCGGGGGAATTGTACGTGGTTCATCGCCCAATAATTTATCCGCCAAAATATACATTTGCGTTGCCTGCACGATGCTTTCCATCGTATCCTGCCGGAACAGGTAATCGCCCCACTCCGTCAGGTTATCAATATATTTCATCAAAACCGCTTTCTGATAGGCCACCGTTCGGAAACGGGCGATGACGTGCGGCTGGAAAGGTTTGATGCGCCATTGACGAACGGCAAATTCCAAATCCGCTTTAATCTGCGGGTTTGTCGTTGGGTCGCTAAGGTTGTACAGCAGGTCAGTAATTCGTTGGCTCTCGTAATCTGCATCCTGATACTCAAAAAACGGTTTGGTAACCCAGTATTTTTGCGGAACGGGACCCGGCAATGCCCCCGTCGGATTGAAAATATAATGAAACCAGGTCATCGCTTCCTCAAACCGTTGTTCTTTGGTCAAACGGGTGGCCATCAAAAACGGTACATGGAAAAACAACTCCCAATTGTAGCTGCTGTAGCTGCCATCGCTCGAAAAATCCACATCCTCGATGGGGTACTGCCATGGCACATATTGGCTTGGCTGATAATGGCTTTGAAAGTTAAAAGGTGTCACCCGTTGCTGGGTTTCTCGTTTCATCAAAGCCGGAATGCCGTCGCGGTAAAGGGTCGTCCGTAGGGAGCAGACCAGCGGGTGGTACATATTTTTGAATTGCTCGCCATAAGACAACCCTGCGAATTCCTGAATTGCTTCTATAATCTTTCTATAATTCCGTTCGGCAAGCCATCTTTTTACGTCTTCTATAAGTTGCAGCAGATCCGAGGCGGTTTTTTTGGGCTCTGACACAAGCTGGTTTCTTCCAGGTAATCTTATAGAGCCGTAATAGCCGGGGATAATCACATACGCATGATTGCTGTCTTCCATAAAATAGGGCAGCAGCGTTCCGAGCGTTTTGGGCACATGCCCCGCCGGTATTTCATTCGCTATATGATTGAAAAGCAATTGAGAAAGCAGGGAAGTAAGGTCAAAGACGGTAAATTGATGTGGATAAGTCAGCCGGAATGTACCCGGCGTGGTGTGCAAAATTTCTATAAAATTGGTAATTTTCACACCGTTCCGTACAGTGAGGTCGTCCGCTGCGATGGCGTTGCGTTCGTTGTACCGTTGCGATGACAAACGGGTGTCTATAAAATCGGGCAAAAAATCTTTCAACGTTGGGTGTTTCCCCAAAAACAATTCGGGATAACCTTTGCAGCCTGTCAAATTGAAAATGCCGCTGACCGTAAGTACTTCCTCCTGCCTAGGAAAATCCGAATGAAATACCAGAACCTGTTCTGTCGCCTCTAAATACATTAGGTTGTATTTGTCCCGCCGGAGCATGTCTTCGAGTTTGGCATAATCAATAACGTCTTCATGCCCTCTTGGAAAATCAACCGGGGTCAGTATCCCTTCTTTTGAAATTCTTTTGGGTTGCCATATTTTATTGGCATACTCGCTCATCGCCAATTGGATTTTGAGTCTGCGTCTCGGCTTATCAGTAGCTACTTCCTGGCCTTGTTGCTCCGTGGACGGGATTTTCGCCTTTTGATTTTCATCCGGCTCTTCACTAAACATCGGCCACACCAAGGTCAAGCGATGGTTCCGTACAAAGGCCAAGGGTGTGCTGGTAATATCCAATTCCACTTTTTCCCAGGGCGTCCAATACCGCTCTTCTTCAAAACGGCGGTAATAGTAAATATCCGGGTCGCCGCCTTTTGTGCGAGCAAATACGTGCATGGTCTTGATGTCCGTCTCGTACCAGGTTGCTACGACTTCTAAGAAAGCGATGTTGTCCAACTTTTCCAAATACCGCTTCAGGGCTTCTTCCGCCGTGAATTCAGTCAGTTCATTTTGCTGGATTTCATTTTCCAACTCCGTGAACAGGAAGGATTTGTCGTCCCGCAATTCCGGCTCAATCCAGTTTTCGGGATAGAGGAATACCTTTCGATTAGCCTCCCAAACCCGGTAGTTTTTCATCCATTTCCACTGCGCCCAGTCCCTTTCGTTCTCCACATCAGCTATTGAATTGGGTTCCAAGCCCATCAGGCAGCGCTGCACAAACAACTGCGTAGTACCGTGCGCCAACACAATGCGGGATGAAGGCATGCAAGCCTCCATTTCCACGTCCACCAAAAAATAGTCGTACAGGTCGTTTTCATTTTTGAAATCCGGGTTGACCGCCAGCAGGTAAGCCACCAGGGCATTCCGTTTTTTTGGACGAATGGCGTCCATGATTTCTTTCAGGGTGCCGAGCCAAGTGTCTTCGTCGTAGCGGGATTTCAAGGCTGCCCGGAGGGTTTGTACTTCCGCATTCGTCAAAACCGGTTTGATAAAATCCAATGCCTGCGCAACGGTGCAGCTCAGTGTTCGCAGATGCGTTAGGCAGGTTTCTACTTTTTGCCAGTTTATAGGGTTGTTGTAAATATTGGCACTCCAAGTAATGGGCGAAAACAGGTATGCGTCCATTGCATCCACATCCGCTTTTTCAAAACCAGTGAGCAGGGTAAATTTTTCAATAAAATCTGTGCGGGTTACAGTGCTCGAAAGCATCAAATCCGCCAACACGTAAAACGAAACGGGGTTTTCTACATCCGCAGGATTAGGAACGGGGGTGAGCGTTTTGCTACGTACGACCATTTCGGCAAAAGCCACAAATCGGTCGTAATTCACCTGCGTTTGCCCGGTTTGGTAGGGTATTTCGTCCCATAAGAACCAATTTAAAATCGAGTTGTAGTTGTTTTTAAAATGCCATTCAACTGCCGGGGTGTCCAATTTAAAAGCGGCTATTAAGGGTAGCATTTTGTGGAGTAGGCGCAGCGATTGATA
Organism: Chitinophagales bacterium; assembly: GCA_038203695.1. Taxonomy (GTDB): domain Bacteria; phylum Bacteroidota; class Bacteroidia; order Chitinophagales; family Saprospiraceae; genus M3007. The sequence continues at coordinate 806 of JBBRDQ010000254.1, read as the reverse complement.
TTGATTGGGTAAAGCAATCTCGCTGACAAGTGGTGAAACAAAGTCATTGGTTGTCCAATCAATTGAAACAACGGACAATAACAAATCAGAGAGAAGGCCTGTGCTGGTAATGCCCTGTTTTAGTTTGGCATGTTTCAAAACAACGACAACTAAATCAGCATTTGCCTTAAATATGGTTGCAAGGGTTTCCGTTAATACGCTTCTACTATCGGTAACGTAAAAATGTTCCGATACCAAAGCTTCAATATGTTTTATTACCTCTCTTTTCTTTTTGTCCAATTCAAGCAAAAAATAATCAGAAAGAGCTTCGATATATGTCCTTATTAAGTCTTTTCTTTCTTCATCAAAATCATAGCTTGGGTCTGTAGAAGTTGCAACTTCTAATTTTTTCTGGTATGTTATGATATTGCCAGTTTTCAGGATTGCGTCAAGCTTTGTTTTAATAAAGGCTTCAGCATCCCCATCTACTGCTGAATCCCATAATTTGTCAATCATTTTAACAAATGCAGCTATATCCGAAACAGTAATACCTGGTAATAAATTTAAAAGGTTCTTGAGGTTTGTTATATGCGAATTTGCTTTTTTAGTATTATCAAAATCCAAAGTCCCGGTAAAAGTTTTGAGCAGCCCATTTGGCTGGTACGACAACAAATTAGTAACAGCATTTTTTATGAGCGTAGCATCACCAATTGCCCCAAATTTTGAGTCAATAAACTGGTCAATATCTGGTTGGGTCTCCCCATACTACTGGACATTTTTGAAAAAGTGATGGCGAAAGCCGATTTTTGTGTTTTCTGACGACATAA
>JBBRDQ010000253.1:0-6937 GCA_038203695.1 Chitinophagales bacterium | reverse complement strand
CTATTTTCCCCTGTTTTGAGGCAATTTAACCCCGTTTATACCACCTGTGCCACCGTAATGCTGTTTTGCTAAAAAATCCGTGCCGTGCCGTACTCAATCCGACTTGCAAAATCAATTTATATTGGGGCAAATCCCCATTAAAAAACAAAATTTCCTTACCATTGCACGTATGTTAGGTCTGTTTATAGCCGGTTTCTTATTGAGTCTGGTTGGTTCGCTGCCACCCGGACTGATCAGTCTTCTAGTGGCATATACCGCCATTCAGAAAGGGCAGCAGGCCGCCTGGTGGACCGCCTTTGGGGCGAGTGTGGTAGAAATCGGTCAAGCCTGGCTGGCTGCAGTGGCGGCAGGATGGTTTTTGGCGCATCCTGCCTTCGAAGAGGGTTTTCACTGGGTTGTTTTGCCAGTGTTTTCCGGTATCGGGTTATACCTGCTGGTATGGGCGCCGCAACCACAGCCGGTGCATAGCGTACTATCCGTTTCCCGTTGGCGGCAATTCCTGCGGGGCGGTCTGATCAGTTTGTTCAATTTGCTGGCTTTGCCGTACTGGTTTGCGTACTGCGGCTGGCTGCACGTGAGCGGCTGGTGGCAGGAAGGCAGGTACGCTGTTCCGGTTTTTGCGGTTGGCGTCGGCACCGGCACCCTTGCTGCGCTGTCACTGTATGTGTGGGCGGCCCGAAAAATGGTGGCGCGTTCGGCGGTAATCGGCCAATGGGCAAACCGTTTTATCGGGGTTATTTTTCTGCTGCTGGCGGGTAAAATGCTGCTGGAATTGTTGTTTTAAAATCTACTTATGTGCACCGTCACTTACCATCCTACTACCGCGGGTTTTATCCTTACCCACAACCGCGACGAAGCGCCGGCGCGGTCGCCGGAGGTGATTTCCCGGACAAAAAACCGGTTTCGCACCCTGCTGTTTCCGCGTGATACCAAAGCCGGCGGTGCCTGGATCATTGCCGATAATACCGGAAAAACGGCATGTCTGCTCAATGGGGCCTTCTTGAAACACGCCCATACGCCGCCGTATCGCCGCAGCCGGGGCTTGCTGTTACTGGAATGTTTCGAAGCCGCAGACCCGGATGCGTTTTTGGCAGAATACGATTACACGGGCATCGAACCCTTTACCCTGCTGCTTTTTTTCGGTCTGTCGGTCCAGGAAATACGCTGGGATGGCGCGCAGCGGTTTCTAAAAATATTGGCGGCCGATCAGGCGCATTTTTGGAATTCTGCGACCTTGTATCCGCCGGAGATACAGGTGCGCCGCGAACAAGTATTCCGCGACTGGCTGCCCAAACACCTCCCTACCGCCCGCGCATTTTTGCAGTTGCATCGCACCGGCACAGTTGGTGACCCGGAAAACGACTATGTCATGAACCGGGCCAACCGGGTGCGTACCGTGAGTATTACGCAGGTAATTGTCCATACGCAGGCAGTAAAAATGCGCTATTTTGACTTGTTGAATAGCCGGGAGGATGTCCGCACCCTGACTTTGCAACCGGAAACAAGCGTATAATGGGTCAGAAATATAAACGAATAATCCATCTTTGCGCAGTATTTCTACAACACACTCAATCTACTACCCTATGCACGCCCAAAACGGGACGCTTCTGATTGCCCATCAAATCAATGTTTTATTGCAAAGACTGCCCTTGTACGCGTACACCCGCCCGATTGCTTTGTTTCACGGCAGTACGATCGGTCAGCATTTCCGGCATATCCTTGAATTTTACACTTGTCTGCTGGAAGGTTGTCCCGCCGGATATATCGATTACAGCCGCCGCCAGCGCAACGATGCGATTTCAGAAAATCCGCAAACTGCCCTGACGGTATTGACGGCAATCAGCGCCGAGGTAATGCGGCTGCATTCGGCGCAGATAATCGAGGTAGTCAGTGAGTTTTCCGACAACTCGACCGAAAAACCGGTCTATGCATCGAGTGTAGGCCGCGAATTGCAGTACGCATTCGATCATGCAGTCCATCATCTGGCGATTATTCGCATGGGGTTGGAGACTTGTTTTCCGGAAATTCCGGTCGATGCAGATCTGGGGGTCGCACCTTCCACGTTGCGGCATCGCGCGGAAAATATCCTGACTACCTGAGATAATCTCAACCCATTCATACAACCAAATCTTTGAAAATAATTGCTATGTTTACCACCAAATTGATTCTTTCCTGGGCCTTGCGCATTATTGCGGCCATCATCCTTGCTCAAACCTTGTTTTTTAAATTTACGGGTGCCGAAGAGAGCAAGTATATTTTCAGTACGCTCGGACTGGAACCCTATGGCCGCTACGGCTCCGGGGTTGCTGAGTTAATTACCGTCATCCTTTTGTTGATACCCCGCACGGCAGCCTTGGGTGGGTTGCTGGGACTCGGCGTCATCAGCGGGGCATTGGTAGCGCACATTACCCAGTTGGGCATTGAGGTGAAAGGCGATGGTGGATTACTTTTCTATTTAGCCGTCATCGTCTTTGTTTGTTGTGCCGGCGTAGTCTGGTTGCACCGGGATCAGTTGCAGCATTTACTCCAGCGCGTTTTTAAAAAATAATGCTTAGGAACGGTTTCAATCAAATGTTTAGCATAAACCTGAAGCGGGCGTGGGTGCGCTGGACGACCTGGGAATACCTGCCGATGTGGTTGAGCAATATCCCGATCGTGGGGTTCTACTGCTGGTATGCGGCCAAAGCCAGGCACCTGCTTTTTTTCAGTGCTGCCAACCCCGCCATTCCACTGGGCGGAGCGATCGGTGAATCCAAGTACGATATTCTACGGCGCATTCCGGCACAGGTGGTGCCCAAAACGGTGTTCGTCCCGATCGGGACAAGTTTTGAAAAGGTCATAGACGAGGTGCAGGCAGCCGGGATTGCGTTTCCGCTCATCGCCAAACCGGATATTGGAGAACGCGGATTTCTGGTAAAAAAAATAGAAAATGCGGGCGATTTACGCGATCACTTGACGCGGTATCCGGTCGATTTTATTATACAGGAATTTCTGGATTTGCCGTTTGAGGCAACGGTTTTGTTCGTCCGGTTTCCCGGTCACAACAGCCGTTTCCAGATCACCTCAGTCTGTATCAAGGAGTTTTTACGCGTTACGGGCGATGGGCAGCGCAGCCTCCGCGACCTGATACTCGACCATCCCAGAGCCGCTTTTCAACTGGAACGGCTGGAACGGGAATACGCAGCCGGTCTGCAACAAATACCGGCAGCGGGGCAGCTCCTGGCGCTGGGTGTCATTGGCAATCATTGCCTGGGCACTAAATTTCTCGATGGTAATCATTTGATTGACAGCCGACTGACGCGAGTATTTGAGCAAATATGTCGCCGCATCGATGGTATTTATTATGGCCGGTTCGATTTAAAAAGCGCCAGCCTGGATGCCTTGAAAAGTGGCCGGTTCAAAGTCATGGAACTCAATGGCGTGCTGGGCGAACCGGCGCATGTGTACGATCCGGCCGTCGGTCCGTGGCGGGCGTACCGCGATTTTCTGCGGCATTGGCGCTTCATTTTTGAGGTGAGCCAGGCCAATCGCAAAACCGGCGTGCCCGTGTCTACCCTGCGCGAAGGCTGGAAACTGGCGCAGCAGTACATTACCTACAAAAAACGGCTGGCACAAGCGGCGCAGTAGGTGTAAGCATACCTGTAATATCCCTAATTTTTTATATCTACCATCAATGGGTTAGTAACACATAAATATATTGCATAAAGCCGACAATATATTTTTCGGCAACGCCAAAAGGTCACAATATTTCCCGGTGCATCGGAGTTAGAAACGCAACAACTTAATCCAAAACCGATGAAACACCTTATTGAAATTTGTGCGCGTACCGTTGGTACGTTGCGCTTCTGCTTTTTTCCTGTCTTCCGCAAACAACTCGTTGCGCTCTCCCTCGCGGTGGGCACCCTTCATTTTTTACCGGCGCAAAGCCATACTGCCGCAGCCATCGTCCCCGAAATCAATTTTGTCGGCTGGCTGGTGTGTACATTATTAGTCATAACCCTCTGCAGGGTAGCGTGGTTGCTGCGAATTCACAAATCCAAAGAGGCCAGATTATCCAAAGAAAAGGCGCTGTTAACTTCTGAAAAGGACACGCAACAACGCTTCTACGCCAATTTTATCCACGAAGTGATCAAAGGCGAGGCGCAGTGCATGTTAAGCGAAGTGGGCCAGGATATTCCCATGCGCGAACACCTCACCGAATTTGTCAAGACCTGCGAACTGGGCCAGTCTTTCGTGGATCAGCACAACAACGATTTGCACGATTTTATGCAAAATATGCAGTTCATCTTTTCCAATCGACTGCATTCCGAGCTCCAGGAACGGTATTTTTGTTGCAAAATCGACCCCTCCCTGCGCGGGATCGCCCTGAATTGCCAACAGAAATACGAGCTCACTTTTTTCCTGCGCGAGTGCCTGAACAACATCCGCAAATACGCCCATTACAAACACGTCTCCCTGCACATCTTCCGCGAGCGAAACAACTCGGCCATCATCCTGGAGATTAAGGACGACGGCATCGGTCTGCACCGCACCCTGAATCTCGCAGAACCTGATTTCGAGATCAATGAGACCAATTACTCCCAGTTTTACGAGAATCACCTGCAAAAGGAACGCTGCACCGGTATCCGCGAAATCTTCCACAAAGCCGAACGTATGAAAGGTAAACTGACCATCCGGCCGAATGACAGTCAGGGTACAGCAATCTGGCTGCGGTTTTATCCAAACTAGTTTTTCAATGCCAACGTCAGTGACCGTTATGTCACCCTGAACAGTCGCGAAAGACCAGCCCTTTTCGTAATTCGTAATTTTTAATTCGTAATTCCTAATTCACCCCATGGTTGCTTTTTTTGAAGACAGCGATTATTACTTCAAGTTGGAACAACTGTTCGCGCAGCACAACATCGCGGCGAAAGGATGGCGCGACTATGAAAATCTGGCCGAACACTTGCGCGCACTCCAGCCCAAAGTGGTATTGCTCGACATGCAGATCAAGGATAAAACCGATGCCGGCCTGGAGGCGCTGGCCCTGATCAAGCAACGCTTTCCGCGCGTTCGGGCCATTGTACTGTCGGGCCATTCCGAATACGTTTTCAAAGCCTTTCGCGCCGGTGCGGACGGTTATTTGTTGAAAGAAGAAGTGGCCAATTCCCTGGAATATTTGCAGGAAGGCATCGATGAGGTGGCGCATGGCAAGATCTTTATGTCCGACGAAGTGCGCAAGATCATTGTCGAGTCTATGGTGCCTTTTGAGCAGGTGAACCTGAACACGCGGGAGCGGCAAATCATCTGCCTGGCTGCCGGCGACAAAAGCGGACCGCAGATCGCCGACATTTTGCAACTGCGCTCGCAGACCGTCGAAACCTACTTGAAAAATATCAAGACCAAGTTAAATTGTCACACCATTCAGGGCGTGGTCGCGAAGGCAATTCGCCATAATTTAATTGATTTTGAGGCATTTGTCTAATCCTGGCATTTGCTATACCCCGGATCCGGGATAGGTCGTAGCAGGATTCGGAAGAGTTGGACTGAGGCGGGACGATTGTTTTCTTTTGTGGTTTTTTGTAAGATAACTTGCGGTGAAAATGATCCCCCCAAAGTATTGAACGGCTCTAATCCCACCACCAAATGATTGCACATGCACTCGAGATCATTCAAAATGAACTGAAGGCTAACCTGCTTACCTACACCGATAATTATGCCGGCGTAGGGAACAGCGACGGTCTGACCGTGACGCTCAATAATATTGCCTCGTTAAATGTTTCGCAGGCGATGGAGCCCAATACCCAGAGTGATATTCTGATCACACTGGTCAATTTCCGGGAGGAAAAATCCCTGAAAAATCTGCCTAATTATGTGCGCAACGATGCAGCGTTGAAAGTGACTTACGAGAACCCGCCGGTTTTTGTCAACCTGCATGTGCTGTTTTCCGTCATCGTCAACAACTACCCGATCGCGCTGTCCGCGCTGTCGCGTATCATCCGGTTTTTTCAGTCCAGAAATGTCTTTACGCAGGATACGGTTGCACCCGCGTCGCTCAATACGCTGGTGAGTGCCGACGACCAACTGGAATCGTTCAAAATGATCATGGATCTGTACTCGCCCTCTTTCGAAGAGATGAATCATTTGTGGGGCACGCTCGGCGGCAAACAATACCCGTTCGCGCTGTACACCCTGCGGATGCTCGACCTCAAATACAAATCGGTACAAAACGAGAGCGGCCTGATCACCGAAGTTGTCAGCAATTTTTACAACAAAAACACGGTAGCAAACTGATATGGCAGAGCGCATCGTCATCGGATATAAACGCCTCTTCGAAGTGCGGCTACTCCACCACTATTGGCTGGATGAAGGGGCTACGCTGTTTGATTTGTTACCGAGTCCCGCTAAAAAAGACAAACGCCTGCTCACCTACGATATGCGTGCTTTCCTGCACGTCGCGCCGACGGTTTCGACGGCGAATATGCTAAAAGGTATGCGTGGCGTATTCAAGGAAACTGCGCTGGGGCTGGTCGTGGCAGTACCGGCTGCGGTGGTCGTTCCCGACGATGCAGTATTCGAGTTCGCCGTAACCGTGCTGAATCCGGACTTTTTCAACTACACTGCGCTGACCCTGCTGGAACGGAAGATATATGAATTATACCATCCGGTGGAAAAACGGACGTACCGCTACAAAGAAAATGTACCGCTTTTTTCCAATCTCACCGGCGATGCACGGGGAGTAAGCCCCAATCGCACCCTTTTTCTGTCCGCGCCCATTCCGGCCATCACGGCGGTTGATACGGTAGAGGCACTGGTATTATCGGGCAATGCGCTGTTGCAACTGGTAAGTGATCAACCCGGCGCTTTGACCCAACAGTTGAATGCACAAGCGGCCAATTTACCGGCTTTCATGCACCAGGGCGATGCGCCGGTCATTGTGCCGCCGGCGGGTTTAGTG
>JBBRDQ010000252.1:0-6958 GCA_038203695.1 Chitinophagales bacterium | reverse complement strand
AGTATAAAAAAGAACTTGTCTTTTGCATATATCGAAAACACTAATTCCTGAATTACCGATATTGGATAAAGTTTGCAATGCACTTGCATGTTTCTCTACTACTGCGTAGTCCAAATCGTTTTCATCAAATTTATATTCCATTAAAAATTTGAAAAAGATTTCATTTATACTGTCTTGTTCTGTCATTGGATTTTAATATTTACGTGACGGTTCATGGTACAATTAATTTTGACTTTGGATACCATCGGCACCGTTGCTACTTTAATTTTTTGAAAAAGCAGCACTGCGCGCTGATCTTAAACCCGCTACCGCAACCTGACAAAGGTATTGCATGATTGGGAATGGTGCTGGAATAAAGGTACAAGTTTAGCGGGCTTTTATCCGGCACAATACCGATGGAATCGGGCTGATGGCGCAGGACCAGGCTGAGGAATTTGCTGATTTTAATGGTTTCTTTTTCAGGTATATCCCCTCAACAAGGCAACCGATCAAAAAATTCATCCCTAATTTTGTCACCCTTCACTATGCACCCTGCATGCATCAAAGTCCCAATAAATGTCCCATCAAATCCTGCTTCGTCCGCAAGTACGCGAGACTATCGTCCTGCGGCGCGATCACGATCGGGATACGTCCGGCCACTTCGATCGGCGAACGGCGCAGGGCTTCTACTTTGTCGGGGTTGTTGGTAATCAGTTCCACCGAGGTGATGCCGAGGTCCTGCAGGATGCGGATGGCGCAATCGTACTGCCGGGCATCCACATCGAAACCGAGGTGCGTGTTGGCTTCGGCGGTGTTGAGGCCCATATCCTGGAGGTTATAGGCTTTGAGTTTATTGATGAGGCCGATGCCGCGGCCTTCCTGGCGCAGGTAAATGACCACACCGGCGCGTTCGGCGGCAATTTTGAGCGAGGCGTCGAGTTGTTCGCCGCAATCGCAGCGGCGCGACGCGAATACGTCGCCGGTCATGCACTCCGAGTGAATGCGTACCGCAACCGGTCGCGACGGGTCGAAATCTTCGGCTACAAAAGCGATGTGCGGCATCCGCTCCGTAGGTTTATCGGCGTAGGCCACCATCTTAAAGTGACCGTATTGAGAGGGGATGCGGGCTTCGGCTTGTCGTTGCATGAAATAATTTGCGGCAAAATTAGGGTAAAAATTCCCTATTTCACTTAAACAGCGCGCCGGACGATTGGTTTTGCCGAACAGCGTGCCAGATTATTTTCTCGCCGACCGCCGCTGCAACGGATACACCATGTATTTTTGCCCAAAATAAAACATCCGTGGGCTACACTATTAATCTCCGCTCTATCCTCTTGCTGATCGCTATGTTGCAAGGACTGGTTATCGCCGGCGTGCTGCTGGTGCGCGGACTGCGCCGCAAGCAACCGGCCGATGTTATCCTGTCTGCGTTTCTTTTTTACCTGTCCTGCTCGCTGATCGAGCATTTTATCGGTTTCATGGGTGCCTATGACTACGCCCGCGAGCACGGCTTCGACCTGTCGTTTTTCCCGTTCGACAACAAATTTTTCTTCGGTCCACTTATTCTGCTGTACACGCGGGCGCTGACCGACAGCGACTTCCGCTGGATGCGCCGCGACTGGGGGCATTTTGTGCTGCCGTTGTTGTATTATATCCTGCATTTTTCGATCTGGTTTATGCCCGATGCGCAAAAATTCGGCATCCTGGAGGAAAGCAAAGCGGGCTACTACCTGAAAATAGGCAGCGAAGTAATTTTCTATGCGACCATAGGCTGGTATTTGTGGCAGTCGTTCCGACGCTTCTATTCATACCGTAACCTTATCCAGCAGGAATACGCCAACACTGGTAAAATGACGCTCGACTGGCTGCGCCTGTTTCTGGTGGCTTTTACCGCGTACGTTATCTTTGATTTTCTGTTTTCCCTGGCCGATCAGCTGTTCGATTTCTGGTATACCGGCTGGTACTGGCTCAACCTGACCCGGGCAATGCTGCTCTATTATATTTCGGTGACGGGCTGGGCATTCGCGCAAAAATCGGCGGTGCATTATGAGCAGCTGGAAAAACGCAGCGCCACCGCAGCGCAAGATCCGATCCAAACGCCGGCAAATCCGACCGGGAAACTCGCCTTGTCGCCCGAGGCTGTCACACTGCGTCGCCCGCAACTGGCCGCGTTTATGGAAACGGAAAAACCTTGGCTCGATCCGGAGTTGACGCTCTCCGATCTGGCGGAAAAAATTGGCCTGAATGCCACACAATTGTCGTTTTTGGTCAACAACGGTTTCAACCAGAACTTCAATGATTTTGTCAATACCTACCGGGTCGAAGCAGTAAAACACAAAATGGGCACCACCGATTTTCAGCACCTTTCCCTGCTCGGGATCGCCTTTGAATGTGGCTTCAACTCCAAAGCCACCTTCAACCGGGCGTTTAAAAAATTGACCGGCAGTGCGCCGAGCCAGTTTGCCGTAGGGTAGAATGCGCAGATTTGACGATTGAAATAGGCGTATTTGCGGCAAATTTTCAATCGTCAAACCTTCTCCCGTCTCAAATCATCATTCTACCCCTCTATAGCAGGTCTCAAATCATCTTTTGCGGCGCTGGAGTGCCCTTGGTCAGCCCACTTTTGCAGCATCAATTCGCAAATAAAACTGCTGACCATGTTTAAAATTTTCCTTGCCTGCTGCGGCGCGCTATTCTTCCCAATACTACTTGTTGCCCAATCAATTACCGGCGTTATCCAATTGCCCGATGGTACACCCGCCGAATTTGCGACGATCAAACTCCTGCGTGCAGCCGACAGCACGTTGGTGGCCGGTGCTGCTACTACGGCCGACGGCACATTTTCCTTCCCGCCGGTTGCACCGGGAAATTATCGCGTGCAGGGTGCACTGATCGGGTATACCGATGTATGCTCACCGGTTGTTGCAGTGACAAAAGATGCCCTGGTACGGCTCGAACCGCTGGCCCTTATTGCCGGCAATGTACTCCAGGAGGCTACCATCACCGCCAAATTGCCGACCATCGAACGACAGCTCGACAAAGTGGTGGTCAATGTAGAAGGCTCGGCGCTGGCGGCGGGCAACAACACGCTTGAACTGCTGCAACGCTCACCGGGCGTGGTAGTCACGCCGCAGGGTTCGATTATGCTGGAAGGCAAAGGCGGCGTGCTGGTTATGGTGGATGGCAAACCGACCCAACTCTCGGGCGATCAACTGACAGCCTTCCTGCAAAGCATACCGGGCGAAAGCGTTGCCAAAATTGAACTGATCGCCCGTCCTTCTTCCAAATACGATGCGGAAGGCGTATCGGGCATCATCAATATTCGCCTGAAAAAGAACCAGAATCTGGGACTGAACGGCACCGTATCGGCCGGCACTACCCAAAGCACCCACGCCCGGTTGCGCGGAGGTTTGAACCTGAATTACCGGCCCGGTAAACTCAATTTTTTTGGCAATGGCAATATTATCGAAGGCGGTCAGTCGGTCAACCAGACCATCGAACGGTATGCCGGGGGGAAAGTATTCAACCAGATCAATCCGATGGTGGAGTATTTTGGTACGAAGTCATTCAAAGCCGGCACCGATTTCTTTGCCAGCGACCGCCATACGCTGGGCGTGCTGGTGCTGGGCAATTTTTACCACAACAACTCGCGTACGGATAATTTGACTCAAATCGGCAACGAAGGCAGCATGTTGATTGACAGCACGTTGCGCAGTCGTATTCTCGCGCCGAACCGCAACGAGCGCCTGACCTATAATTTCAATTATCGCTTCGCCGATACGCTGGGCAATGAACTTACCTTCGACGCCGACCGGATCGCATTTCACAGCGCCGGCACGAATACGCTGCAAAATCAACGTTTTGATGCGGAACAGATCCTGCAAACCAGCGACGCGCTCAACAGCGAGATCGGCTCGGATATCATGGTGTGGTCGCTGAAAACGGACTACGTAAAAAGCCGCAAAAACGGCCTGAAACTGGAAGCGGGTGCCAAAGTAAACTGGACAAATTCCAACAACGATATCCTGACTTCCCGTGCATTCGCCGGTATTTCCCAACCCGACACCGGTCGTTCCAACCGCTTCGATTACCGGGAAAATATCGCCGCCGCCTACACCAATGTCGGCAAACAAGGCCAAAAATTTAACTGGCAAGTGGGCCTGCGCGCCGAACGCACGGAAGTCGCCGGCACCTCCACCGATCTCGCCGGAATGGTGCTGAATAACCCCGACACCGCTTATATTGGCCTGTTCCCGACGGCCTACCTGCAATACACCCTGAAGCCCTCGCACCAGATCGGCCTGTCGTACAACCGCCGCCTGAGTCGCCCCGCCTACCAGGATATGAACCCGTTCGTCTGGCAAACCGACCCCTACACCAGCGAGCGCGGCAACCCGTTTTTACGCCCGGCCTTCACCAATTCGGTTGAATTTACGTACACGTATAAATATGCTGCCAGCGCATCGCTCGGCTACAGCCGCACGACGGATCTGGTGAATACGGTCGCTCGGCAGACCGGCGATCAGGTGTATTCGCAACCGCAAAATCTGAATCAGCAGGACAACATCAGCCTGAATATCAACCTGCCGCTGCCGATCAAATCGTGGTGGGCGGGGTATCTGTGGCTGGGTGGCTGGCACAATCAGTTTACTTCCAAACTGGCGGATGGCCCCCTCAATGCCGGCTCTTTTGGCGGCGGATGTTATTTGTCCCAGCAATTCAAACTGGGCAAAGGATACGACCTGGAAAGTTCATTTTGGGCACAGTTCCCGACGCGGGAGGGCACATTTACCAATCGCGGTATTGCCAGCGTATCGGTAGCCGCCAAAAAATCGCTGTTTCAGGATCGGGCGACGGTAAAAATAGCCGTTAATGACCTGTTTAATACCCAGCGCTGGCAGCAATCGACCGATTTCGGTTCGGTCCGCGGCACGGTCCGCAACACTTGGGAGAGTCAAAATATCGCGCTGAATTTTACCTGGAGTTTCGGCAATCAAAACCTGAAAACCCGCAGCCGCAACAGTGGCGCGGAAGATTCCGACGGGCGCATCAAAGCACGCAAAGAATAAACATCCATTCATCGGCCCGTCCGGGCACTATACTTCACCATCCTTTTTTTTAACATGAAATATCTTTTTTTTGCAGCCTTCTTAGTAATCGTAAGCGCTTGCAACAATTCCCGAAAAATCAATACGCCTGTAACAGACCGGGTGTCTTTCAAGGTGATTAACAATAGCCTGTTACCCCACCAGTACACGATCATTGGCTACGAACCCGGCAACATGGGCAGCAACTGGACCAATGGGCTCTTTTTATTGCCTGGTACATTTCATACCTTCAACTGCCTGATCGGCACAAAAATATACGTGGCGAGTAAAAAGCAGGTGGGTACAGTCATGGGCGGCGGAAGCATTTACGATAATCCGCCATTACTTACCGTTAAAGCGGAAGATGCAGGCAAGAAGTTTAGGCTGAATTAAGGAGTCCGTACCGGCTGTTTTAGCTGCCGAGTCGTTGTGGTCGGCAGCTAAAGCAGCCGGTACGGATTCCTACACTCCCAAATACACACTTTTCTGCAAAAAAATGGATCAATTCCGACGCATTGCTGGTTGAAACAAACACTTTGCCGCCCGTAACGAGGTCGATGCGCAGCACTTTACAACGTTCGTTGGTCAGCAGATAGGTGTTGGTAAAATCGTGCATTGGCAACCCGAACGGTGCGTTGGCCGGCACTTCATTATGGGGGATCAGCACCACATTTTTGATTTCCTGCCAATCGATATGGCGGTGGTATAGTTGGAACGGGAAATAGCGCACATCCCAACCCCGCGTTGAAACCCGCAGGGAGAGATGGCTATTGGCCAGCGTCAGCCATATCCCGGCGGCCAGCGCCAGGATACCGATATGGATCGCCGGAGCGAAGGGTAGCCATAACCATCCGAGTTCGACAGCGGTAAAGACGGCCAGTTGTACGATCGCGATCGCTGCGAAGCCCCATTGCAGCCATCCCAGGTAACGGTGTTGAAAGTGTTGCTTCTCGCTGTACATGCTGCTTTTTTGTGACAAAGTTGGCAACACAAACCCTGGTGTGAAAGCGGTAATGCGTAAGTGGCATGTCCGGATGCGCAGGTGGCGAGGCCGGAAAAGCGCGATTGCACCGTTTCCCTTGCGTACCTGGTCACTTTGATCGCGTAAGTGGTCAATCCAGTAAAAGACGTGGCAGATTCAAGTTGCAATTGCTGCATACTTATTTTAACCCGACCCAAACGGATCAGGACCCCAGCCGTTTTGTGGCCCGCGATTTTTTCGAATTACCGGATGGTACAGTCGTGGTAAAGTTCGCACAACCCACCCTTCCTTATTATTCGCCTTGGCAAGTCATTGATTTTCAGCAACAAAGAAGTATATCGCTGGCCAGCCTGCGACCGGAATTCAGCGCCTTGGACGATGCGGTGATTGCCGGCAGTCCTCGATCTGCCCCAAAACACCTGAATATTCTATTCCCTTCCGATTGAGCAGGTGTTCTGCGGCCTTAGAAAAACCCCCATTTTGCTGCCTCAGCGGCGGATGAAGCAAAAAACTGTTTGAGCCTACCGGATCATTGGGGCCAACGGCCCACCACAAACCATCCGGCGAGTTTTTTTTGCGCCGCCGGTGATGCGAGCAAAATGGTTGGGTTTTTCGAAAGCCAAGTCTTTTTGGTTACTTTTTGGACGCAAAAAGTAACAAACGCCCTGCGAAATGCTCGATTTTGCACTTTACCCATCTTCCTACTACGAACATTAAAAATACACCGTAATAAGTTTACCGTACGATTTAAAGAGTCCTAAGATCGTGGCACTCGTATGGCTTCGTACTTTTTGCCTTGACGCAAAAAGTACCAAAAAAGTCAAGGCTGTATGCAAATCCAACGGTTTTGCCACACTTTACGGCGGCGCAAAACCAAACTCGCCCCTCCTACGTCGGGACTCAAACACGG
>JBBRDQ010000251.1:0-7004 GCA_038203695.1 Chitinophagales bacterium | reverse complement strand
CAAAACTCAAAACTTACAACAATCCCAAGCCCATTTCACCCTCAAAAATAACTCAAAACCCAAAACTCAAAACTCAAAACTTACAACAATCCCAAACCCATTTCACCCTCAAAAATAACTCAAAACTCAAAACCCAAAACTCAAAACTTACAACAATCCCAAGCCCATTTCACCCTCAAAAATAACCCAAAACTCAAAACTCAAAACTTACAACAATCCCAAGCCCATTTCACCCTCAAAAATAACCCAAAACCCAAAACTCAAAACTTACAACAATCCCAAGCCCATTTCACCCTCAAAAATAACTCAAAACTCAAAACCCAAAACTCAAAACTTCCTTGAAGTCCTTCCTTCTCCTCACCACACTGCTGCTGCTGGCACTGGTCGCCTTGCTGATCCACCGACTGGGTGGCTGGAAGTATACATGGTACCGGTTCAGTCATCCCGGGGCAGGACTTTACAATGACCGGAAACAGCATTTTGCATTGTTGCCGGTACGGCCGGGAGCCGTTATATTTTTAGGCGACAGTCAGATAGAACAGGCGGAATGGCATGAATTGTTAGCGGATACGGTGCCTGTGTTGAATCGCGGTATTACCGGCGATCATGTGGATGGTGTATTCGAACGGTTGGAGGAAGTATTACGGCATAAACCGCTGCGGATTCAGCTGTTGGTAGGCATTAATGACCTGATTGCCGGCAAACCAATGGAGGCAATCGTGGCGCGTTACCGGGAGATGGTGCAAAAGATTCGCCATGACAGTCCCGACACGCAACTGGTTTTATGGAGTGTGTTACCCGTAAATAATACGGTGAAACGGGTCGGGATTGACAATCAAACCGTACGGGCGCTGAATGTTTCTATCGCCCAAATTGCCCGCGATTACGCTTTGACGTACCTGGATATACATGATTCATTAAAGGATACCAGCGGCAATCTATCGCCCAAATACACCGAAGATGGCATTCATCTGAATGGGGAGGGATACCGGATACTGGGGGAAAAAGTGAAGCGTGAACAGTGAATTTACACCTTTAAAGACGCCTGATTTGCATGCACCCCGACGTACGGACTTACTACGAACAAACTAATTTTGACTATCGCGCGGTGTGGAACAACGGCGATAACCTGGCCGTGCATTTCGGGTATTACGACGAACATGCGCACAAACACCAGGATGCGCTGCAAAATATGAATCGCGCTCTGGCAGATCTGGCCGGCGTACAGGCTGGAGAGCAGGTGCTGGATGCTGGATGCGGATTGGGCAGTGCTTGTTTCTGGCTGGCCGAACACCGCCAGGCAAAGGCCACGGGTATTAGTATTGTACCGCGCCAAATAGCGGACTGTCAACGGGTTGCACGCGAACGCAACATACATGGTGTTGATTTTATGGAAGCGGATTTCTGCAATATGCCATTTACCGATGCTTCTTTTGATGTGGTCTGGGCTTGTGAAAGCATCTGCCACGCCGACCGGAAAATTGATTTTTGCCGCGAGGCGTTTCGCGTATTGCGGCCGGGCGGTCGATTGGTAATTGCCGATTTTATCCGCTCCGACCGGCCGGTTCCGGCACGGGGAGAAAGTCTGCTCAGTGCCTGGCTTCGCCCCTGGGCAATTCTGGATATCGATACGAAAGCCGAATATTTGACCCATTTGCAAACAGCCGGGTTTGCCCGTGCGGAAGTGCGCGATGTGACGCCACACGTGCGCGTATCCTTGCGCAATTTGCATGAACTGTGTACAAAATGGCTGCCTTACGGCCGGATCATGCGCTTTTTTCACATCGTGAATGATATCCGCCTCAACAATGTACGCGCCTCCATCGCCCAATACGAGGCCCTACAAGAAGGTGCCTGGTTTTATGGAATGATCCTGGCCCACAAAGCAGATTAGGCTGGTTTAGGTCCGTCGCGCAACCCTACAAAACGCTTGCAGACATCCTGCACCAGCAACTGAAACTGTGCATCATCCTCAATGTCAGGGCGCCAGCTCAAGCCCATTTTCATCATGTCGATCGTTTCTACCACCGTGGCACTGCCATTTGCCGTCTTGCCCATCAGCCAGACCGTATCGGCAATCGAAAGCGTAGGCTCAATATCGTGGGAAACAATAATAATGGTCATCAATTCATCCAATTGGGCCACATCGGCGATCAACCGGCAGATACTCTGCTTCAAAAGCGGATCCAGACCCGAAAACGGTTCGTCCATCAATAACAGGGAATTGCTGCAAAGCAGTTGCTGCGCGATGGCCAGCCGCTGGCGCTGACCGCCGGAAAGTTGGTTGGGATATTTGCGGAAATGTTCGTGTAACTGAAAATGACTGGCATAAAATTCGACCTTTTCAGCCGCCTCTTTATCTTTCCAGCCACCTTTGCGGGCACCGAGTTCCAGTTGCGCGCGCACGGTCAGAAAGGGGAAGAGATCATAGGTTTGATAGACCATGCCCACCATGCCGGCTTCGACCGGGACTAATTTTTGTTGCTTGGCATCGTACGTCTGCACGCCTCCCTTTTCGGGAATCCGCAGGCCGGCAATGAGTTCAAACAGGGTGGATTTGCCAATGCCGGAAGGTCCGAGAATGGCCAATATTTGTCCCTGTGTTACCCCGGAACGCTCAATATTGCGTATTTGCTGGTGTACGTTGGTCACCACGGGCCTACCCTCCGCATATTCGAATGAATCGATATTTACGTCCAGCAAAACGGTGTCGGTAATTCTATAATCTGCCATTGCTTGTGCTTGAATATTTGTGTCCTTATCCCTGCCCCGCTGCCAGCCAGCGTAAAAAAGGGTTTGCGGTTGGTTTACGCTTCCACGGAAAGGCGATCCAGATGACGCCGCGCAGGAAACTATCGAGCAATAAACCGACGATTAAAATAGTGATTTGAATCGCAAAAACGTACTCGAATCCCTTGCGCTGATATACATTGACCAGCAGGGCACCTACCCCACCATATTCGCGGAACATAGATTCGATGCTGGTGAGCATCATCCAGGCGATGGCAAAGTTTTGCGCCATCAGATCAACGGCCTCGTACAAGGTGCCGCGTACGACCGTGTACCAGGTGACCTCTCGTTCCGACATGCGCAAGGTGCGGCTGTACGCATACATGCGCTGGGGAATGTCGCGGATCACGGCAATGACGCCGGTTAATAAGTAGGTGAGAATGGAAAAACTCATCGTCACCAGTTTCGCCTGGTAGGAGGTAGCGGTGAATAACAGGAAGATGAAACTCACCCCGATCAGCGACAGAAAGCGGAATTTCGTAAACAGTATCACTAGGGGCGTAAAAAAAGGAATCCGGCTTAAATAAGCCAGCACCATGGCGAAAATAACCGTCAGTACCATGGCCACCAGACAAGTCTGCGTACTGCTGAAAAGTTCGCCGAACAAGTTGTATTGAAGTACCATTTCTTTCCAGGCACCCCAGACTTTATCCGGGCCGGGAATGCCCGGCGGGGAAAAAAAATACCAGGCGGCCAGAAAAAGAACAATATAAAATCCGATGAGCAGGGAATGGGTCATTCGGGAAACGTCGCCATTCCACCGGAATAATTGCTTAAGATCTTTCACTTGCTGTTCATTAATGATAAATAATACGGGGCCGTATAAATAATACATTCATACGGCCCCGTTGCCTGAATTTTAAAAATTAATCACCGAAAACGATTTCCACGCGGCGGTTTTTAGCGCGACCTTCGACCGTTTCATTACCGGCAACCGGCTTTTCAGAACCGAAGCCCTGTACATTGGCAAAACGCTCGCCCGGGAAACTGTATTTTGAACGCCGCAAAACCCATTGGCGTACGGCATCGGCACGGGATTGTGACAAGGACATATTGGATTCAAAATTACCCACATTATCGGTATGACCGCGAATGGTCATTCGCAAATTAGTGGTATTCAGGCTGTTGTAAATTTCTTCCAGTACTTTTTCACCACTGGGGGTTATTTTCGATTTGCCGGTTTCAAATTCGATATTGTAATTGCGGCGACCATATACTTCGGTCATGTCGCCTTTTGAGTACGTCTCCTTAAACCCTTCGGTCATTTTGCCTTTGTCGGCACTGGCGTACACCACTTTCAAAGCCGAAAGATCCAGGGCATCGGCCACCGGCGGGAAGGATGGCAAATCTTCCGGGTACAACTTACTCATATACGTGGCAAACAAAGTATACACCGAAGAAAAACAGTTAGAAGCACCTTCGGCTACCCCCAGATCGTCGGCTACATCGGCCAGGTTGCAGGAGCGCGAGCCACCTACGGAAGCGGTGCGACCGGAAGGCATATCCACTTCCTTACCACGGTAGAGTTCGTACCAGTTCACCTCGTCGCCAAAGACCTCCTTATTTTGCTGGCAACCGTAGCGCAGCGCGGCATCGTAGGTTTTCACCTGATCGCCGGCAGCGGCCAGGGCTGTCACAAATCGTTTGGTCTGGTCGATATTCTGTTCGAGGTATTTATTCAGTCCCAGGATCAGGCAGGGCATTTGTTTCACGTTTTCTTTGGTGCTGAGCAACGTAGCCACATCGCGGCCGGCCTTAAAGATTTTTTCGTCTTCCGGCGACCAGGTGGAAGCCGCATCGATTTTGAATTTAGCCGTATTGCCAGTGCGTTTGCCGTCTTTTACTTCCGGCAGTTCGATGGTCTGGTTGGCCACAAAACGGTCGGCGGCTTCCACAAAAGTAGACACGCCGATAAAGTTGAGGCGACCAGCATCGTACACGGTAGGATCGGGATTGACCGGCACATCGTTGTCGGACGCCCATTTGATGGCAATATTATGGTCGCCGTCTTTTAATACGACTGCACAAGCGCCGCCACGTGCTTTTTGCGGGTCTTTTTTCCAGGAAATGGGCCCGATGAATTTATCTTCTCCGTAGGAATATCCGGAAATATAGAAACCTTTGACCGCATAAGAAGGATCGACTTCTTGCAATTTCTGGTCGAGCGCAACCTTAAACGAAGCGAGGTTATCACCCATAATGCCGCAGAAAACCGCCGGCGTTTTGGGGTTGTTTTTATATTCGGCAGCAAATTTGACCAGCGCTTCCTGCATTTTACTGTAATCATCCTGCCGCGTAAAAGTCAGCATAATGTTATTTTTAGCCATCAAACTGCCGGCCTTGGTTTTAGCGCCGCCATTCGCGTACGAAATCGGGGTTTGCGCATTCCAGCCCATACCGAGGTAGGTCATGCGGGCAGTATTAGTGTTGGGTGCAAACGGGGTATTTTCCGGTAATGCCAATTGGGTAAGCCCGGTTGTTGCGTAGTTTTTGGGCGCAGAGCCTAGTACTTCATTGGTCGTTTCGTCGGTTTTCCCTAACTCGACGACATTTATCTTCTTTTCAAGTAAACCGGATTGACCTAAAAAGTATTTTGCGCCAAAGTAAACGGCCGCAACGATTATAGCAGCAATAATCAGTTTGGA
The DNA here is from genome assembly GCA_038203695.1 of Chitinophagales bacterium. Taxonomy (GTDB): domain Bacteria; phylum Bacteroidota; class Bacteroidia; order Chitinophagales; family Saprospiraceae; genus M3007. The sequence goes on along the minus strand of JBBRDQ010000251.1, from coordinate 1,569 downwards.
AAAGGTGGTTAACCGTGTCATTCTATTTGATTTGGTGGAAAAAAGGTTGGTTTCAGTAAACAATCGGCAAATTGCAGCCTTGTGGCCACGAATCACGCCGAATGTTCGACACAAATCTATACAAAGTCGACTATTTGCCGAAAAATTAGTTTTTCAATGTTAAAAACTGCCAGAAATATACCCTTCCGTTCATTTTCATTTTAAATCCCTACTACTGCATGCCTGAATTACCTGAAGTTGCCACCTACCAAAAAACGTTCGAACGCGCTTGTCTGGGCAAAAAAATCCGGGAAGTGGTCGTGCACGACGGTAAAATACTGCGCAATATGACCCCCGCCGAGTTTGTGGAACGGCTCACCGGGCGCACCTTTACCAGCACGTACCGGCGGGGAAAATTTCTCTTCGGCGCATTAGACGATGGTCATTACCTGCAATTGCATTTTGGTATGACCGGCGACTTGCTCGCATACGAAGATCCGGCGGACGCGCCGCGCTTTGAGCGGTTCCATATCCAGTTGCAAGATGGCTCGCGCCTGGGTTTTGACGATTCGCGCAAGTTCTCCCACATTGTCTGGGTGGAAAATTTGCAGGAGTATATCACGCAGCGCAAACTCGGCCCGGACGCGCTTGAAATCACCGAGGCGGAGTTTCTGGAACTTTTAAGCCATAAAAAAGGCACGCTCAAAGCCGTTTTACTGGACCAGCATAACCTGGCGGGCGTGGGTAATTTATACGCCGACGAGATTTGTTACCAGGCGCGGATTCATCCGGCCTCGCGGGTCGAAGCGCTTACCACCCAACATAAAAAATTGATTTTCAAACTACTGCGGGAGATTCTGGGTATGGCGGTAGAGCGACTGGCATATTACAAACACTACCCGGAGCAATGGTTCTGGCAATGGCGCAAACAAGGAACGCTTGGACCCGAAGGTTCGGGCACCATTCAGCGGGCCACCATCGCCGGGCGGACGACGTATTTTGCGGAAGGATGGCAGGTGTTGTATAATTGACGATTGCGGATTACATGATGACACAGTGACTTAAAGTCCATGTTCTCAACTTAAGCATTTTTTCAGCCCCAACGGGGCGTTTTTATCAGGATTGGGCCGCCGCCCAATCCTATAAATCACGAGCATACCAAGCCCCAAAGGGGCGAAATCCAATGGCGAAGAATAATAATTTCGCCCCTTTGGGGCTACTATTACGGTGACCCTTAGCGCAGGACGTTGTCCTGCGCTAAGGAAAACGCCCCTTTGGGGCTAAATTAAGCCGCACCAGATCTTCCTTCCGCTCCAAGCCCAGCCCAGCGCCGCAGCAGTGTCTCCGACCTGCTGCCCACGTATAGCACAATAATAAGTTACCCTGCAATCAATCCATATTATACCAGAAATGCCGCAGAAAAGGCCAGTTTAATGCATCATCATGCCTTACGTGGGCAGCAGGTCGGAGACACTGCTGCGGCGCTGGACTTGGGTTTGTAAGAAAACGCGGCGGAATATCTACTCCGGCGGAAAGTCCATGTTCTCAACTTAGCATTTTTCAGCCCCAACGGGGCGTTTTTATCAGGAT
>JBBRDQ010000250.1:0-7004 GCA_038203695.1 Chitinophagales bacterium | reverse complement strand
GCCGGCAAACGTTTTACGTCCTTGTCTGCCGCGCAAACCGGCATCGCTTTTCGCAACGATGTCCCATATACGGACTCCTTTAATTGTTACCTGTTCCGCAATTTTTACAACGGCGGTGGCGTCGGTATCGGCGATGTAAATAACGACGGATTACCCGATGTGTTCTTTTGCGGGAACATGACCTCCAACCGGCTCTATCTGAATCGCGGCAATTTTCAGTTTGAAGATGTGACCGAAAAGGCCGGCCTGCGCTCAAAAAATATATGGACGGCCGGTGTGGCGTTCGTGGATGTCAACGGCGACGGGTGGCTGGATATTTACACCTGCAAATCGGGGCAGCCCGGCGGTGAAAAACGCTCCAATGAACTGTTTATCAATAATGGGACCAGCGGCACCTTTACCGAGCGCGCCGCGGAATATGGCCTGAACAGTACCGGACTAAGCACCCATGCCGCTTTTCTCGATTATGACCACGACGGCGACCTGGATTGTTATTTACTGAATAATTCGATCCGCAGCGTGGGAGGGTATGATTACCGGCCCGGCCAGCGCAATACGCCCGATCCGAATGGCGGCAATAAACTGCTGCGCAACAATCAGGACCAACGTTCGGCTGCCGAGCCACCACTCCCCTTCACCGATGTGACCCAGCAAGCCGGTATCTATGCTTCGGCCATTGGATTCGGTCTGGGCGTCACGGTCGGCGATTACGATCAGGATGGCTGGCCCGACCTGTTTATTTCCAACGATTTTTTCGAGCGCGATTATTTATACCGCAACAAAGGCGACGGCACGTTTGAAGAAGTGCTGGAAAAAACGATTCCGGAAATCAGCAAGGGGGCGATGGGTGCGGATATGGCCGACCTCGACAATGACGGGTTTCCGGAAATATTCGTCACCGAAATGACGCCGCCCGACGATGCGCGGTACAAAACCAAAGCCGCTTTTGACAACTGGAATACCTACCAGTTGATGACGCACACGGGTTATCACCGCCAGTTTGGCCGCAACATGCTCCAGCACAACAACGGCGATGGCACTTTTTCGGAGATCGGGCGACAGGCGGGCACCTGGGCCACCGACTGGAGTTGGGGTGCTCTGCTGGCCGATTTCGATAATGACGGCTTCAAAGATGTATTCGTGGCCAATGGGATCGGCAAAGATCTGCTGGACCAGGACTATGTCAATTTCTATTCCGATCCGGCGGAGATTTCCAAAATCATCAAAGAAAATCCGGGACAAGGCATCAAAAAACTGATCGACGCTATGCCTTCGGAACCCATCGCAAACTACCTGTTTCACAACAATGGCGATCTGACTTTTAGCAATCAGGCGGCTAACTGGGGGCTTGACCAACCCTCTTTTTCCAACGGTTCCGCCTACGCCGATCTGGACAATGACGGCGATCTGGACCTGGTGGTCAATAATGTAAATATGCCTTGTTTCGTCTATCGAAACGAGACCAATTCGGCGGCTAATTACCTGACTGTCAACTTGAAAGGAGAAGGCAATAACCCTTTTGCCATCGGCGCCAAAGCCGTGGTGAAGGCAGGAGAGAACACGTATTACCAGGAACTGGCACCGATGCGCGGGTTCGAATCCTGCGTAGATTACCGCCTGCATTTTGGATTAGGCAGCCACCAAACGCTCGAATCCGTGGAGGTAACTTTTCCTTCCGGCAAAATATGGCGCGGGCAAAATGTGACAGTCAATCAAATCTTGCAGGTCGCCGAAAGCAATGCTACGGATGCCGTTCCGGAAATTAAAAAAGCGCCAGTCGCTACTTTATTTACGCCGGACAAGGCGCCAACTTTTCAGCACCAGGAAAACGACTGGTCCGATTTTGATCGCGAACCCTTATTGTTTCGCATGTACTCCGCCGAAGGTCCCAAACTGGCGACCGCCGATATAAATGGCGACGGATTGACTGATTTTTACATCGGGGGCGCGGCCGGTCAGGCTGGCAAATTATTTATACAAACGGCCGGTGGCGATTTCACGGCAACACAACAGCCTGATTTTGAGCATGATAAAGCCTGTGAAGATGTGACGGCCACCTTCTTCGATGCCGATGGCGATGGCGATGCGGATTTATACGTGGGTAGTGGCAGCAATGAATTTAACCCCGGTGATGAAGCGTTGCAAGACCGGCTCTACCTGAATGACGGACGCGGTCATTTTAAACGCAACACTAACGCCTTGCCCAATGGCAAACCGTTTGCGACCGCCTGTGCCCGCGCTGCCGACGTGGACGGCGACGGTGATCTGGATGTCTTTGTGGGGATGCGCTTGGTGCCAGGTCACTACGGACAAGCACCGACTTCGTTTCTGTTGGAAAATGACGGCAAAGGCAATTTCAAACCTAATTTTCAAAAATATGCTGTGCTCGGCAAACTGGGCATGGTCACCGACGCCGCTTGGACCGATGTGGACGGCGATACAAAACCCGACCTGATCGTGGTAGGCGAATGGGAACCGGTGCGTATCTTTAAAAATGACGGCGATCATCTGACCGAAATGCCAGCCATTCCCAATTCCAACGGTTGGTGGAACTGCCTCTCTGTGAGCGATTTAGATAGCGACGGCGACCCTGATGTTGTGCTCGGCAACTGGGGCGAAAACACCCGTTTCAAAGCCTCGCCTGCCCAGCCTTTGTCTTTGTATATCCATGATTTCGATCAGAATGGGACTGACGAGACCATTCTCTGCCAGTACAATGGTGATAAAAGTTACCCGCTGGTACTGCGCAACGACCTAGTCAAACAGATGCCGTCGCTGAAGAAAAAGTACCTGCAATTTGCCAGTTATAAAAACCAGACTATCACCGATATTTTCACCCCGCAGCAACTCGCCGGCGTGCAAAAAAAAGAAGTAAATTTACTGAAATCCAGTGTTTTATGGAACAAAGGCAATGGCAATTTTGAACTGATGCCCCTACCCTATGCCGCTCAGCAAACCCCGGTTTTTGCGATCGCGGTTGCCGATTTTACCGGGGACGGACGAACCGATATTGTACTGGCCGGGAATCATGAACGCTGCAAACCGGAAGTAGGCGTTTATCTCGGCTCCTACGGTTGCGTACTGGCAGGCGATGGCAAAGGGAATTTTACCTTGATTTCACCGCGCACTTCGGGCTTGAAAATACCAGGCGTCGTACGTGATTTTGGCATCATTCAAACCAAAAAAGGCCGTAAATTGCTGGTGGCGCGCAATAATGCGGCGCTGGAAGTCTGGAAGACCACTGGAAAATAGGCAACTCCCATGGTTCAATTCAAATACACCGCCATTTCCTCCACATCCAGAATCTGCACGACAATATTATCCAGCAGCGTCGTAGCCAGGGACAGGCCGACGTAATCCGCTTTAATGGGGAAAGATTTATGCGTCCGGTCCAGCAGCACCGCTACTTCCACGCGTTTGGGCAACACCTTAAGCAGCGGCTGTACGGCGTAAAAAATCGTGCGGCCCGTATTGGCTACATCATCGACGATGACGATCGTTTTGTCGCGTAACAGGTCGGCCGGCATTTCGATGACCGGTTCATATTCTACCGGATTGGCGGGATTCAGGCGGATGCGCGTCAACGTAATTTGCGTGTCGGACGGAACAATAGGCAACAATTCCGCCAGCAACAGTTCGGCGAACCCGGTGCCATTGCGATTGAGTCCGGCGAGAATGATCTCCGGTTCCCCAAAATTGTGTTCCAGGATTTGGATGGCTAAACGCCGGATTTTCTGGCGGATCTGGCGGTCGTCAAGTATTTTCATCGTGAAATATCGTGCAAGGCAGCATCCCGGGGCAAAGGTGTTTGGGCGAAATTGCACCGCACTTGCCGCCGCTGATTAGCCTGGATTGATGCTAAATAAAAATTCAGTTGCAAAAGTCCGTTGCCAACACCGTATTTTTCGCCCTCGTTCCCGATTTATTTTCAACGTGTTCAAAAATCACGAACGCCAGACCGTCTATAATTCATAACATATAACACACAACCACCTTATGTTGCAATCCCTGCTTTTCATCCTGGTCGCCGGTAGTGCCGGTTGGTTTGCGTTCAAAGGTTTTAGCCGGGTGCGGCGCAACATCCTGCTGGGCAAGGCCACACCGACCTCTGGCGACCGAGCCGCGCGGTGGCGCAATACGACCCTGGTCGCGCTTGGCCAGCAAAAAATGTTCAAAAAGTGGATTCCGGCGGTGCTGCACCTGTTTCTGTACGTGGCGTTCGTAGTGACGCAAATTGAACTGCTGGAAATTCTCATTGATGGCATCTTTGGTACACACCGATTTTTTGCCCCGTATCTGGGTGGCTTGTACACGGTTATTATCAGTACTATCGAAGTGTTGTCGGTACTGGCGTTTATCGGCACCATCGCATTTCTGGTGCGGCGCAACGTGCTTTCCATCCGCCGCTTTCAGCAACCGGAACTTAAAGGTTTCCCCACTCGCGACGCTAATATTATCCTGATCGCCGAGATTGTGCTTATTATCGGCATCGCCTGCATGAATGGCGGCGATAAAGCCCTGCAACTGCGCGGATTGGAACATTATCATCCGACCGGTGTCTTTGCGGTAAGCAGTTGGCTGGGGCCGGCATTATTTGGCAGTCTCGATACGGCTACGCTCGTTGGTGTCGAGCGTTTCGGCTGGTGGCTGCACCTGCTGATGGTCCTTGGGTTCCTGTGTTATTTGCCGTATTCCAAACACCTGCACATCATACTGGCCTTCCCGAATACCTGGTACGCGCGACTTACGCCCAAAGGCGAGATCGAAAATATGCCCGAAATACAGCAGGAAGTCCGCATCATGATGGGCCTCGACCAACCCGACGGCAATGCGCCGGCCGAGTTGCCGGAATTTGGGGCCAACGACGTATTTTCCCTCCCCTGGCAAAGTGTGCTGCAAGCCTATTCCTGCACCGAATGCGGACGCTGCACCGCCGTTTGTCCGGCCAATATCACCGGCAAAAAACTGTCGCCTCGCAAAGTCATGATGGACGTGCGCGACCGCGCCGAAGAAATCGGCTACAATATTGACAATCAGAAATTTACCCGCGACAACTACGACGATGGCAAAAGCCTGTTCGACCGCATTTCGCCGGAAGAACTGCATGCCTGTACGACCTGCAACGCCTGCGTCGAAGCCTGTCCTGTACTAATCAATCCACTCGACATCATTCTGCAAATGCGCCGCCACGAAATCCTGACCCAGTCTGCCGGGCCCGGCGACTGGTTATCTATGTTTAATGCCATTGAAAACAACGGCGCAGCGTGGGCGATGTCGGTAGAACGCGACGAGTGGCGGTCTTGAATAATCATTAACCATTAACCATTAAAAAAAATGATCGCCTATACTATGGCCGAAATGGCCGCCGAAGGACGCACGCCGGAAATCCTGTTTTGGGTGGGTTGTGCAGGAAGTTTCGATGCGCGTGCGCAGAAAGTGACCCGGGCTTTGTGTGAAGTGTTGAACCACGCCGGCGTACAGTTCGCCGTCCTGGGCAACGAAGAGCGCTGCACGGGTGATCCGGCGCGGCGGGCGGGCAATGAATTCCTGTTCCAGATGACTGCGGCCATGAACATCGAAACGCTGAATATGTACGGCGTGAAAAAGATCGTCACTGCTTGTCCGCACTGTTTTAATACCTTGAAGAATGAATATCCCGAGCTGGGCGGTCATTACGAGGTGGTGCATCACACGCAGTTGCTCAATGAATTGATTGCCAACGGCAAACTCAAAATGAAAGAAGGCGGCGATTTCAAAGGCCAGCGCATTACGTACCACGATTCGTGTTACCTCGGCCGCGCCAACGATGTGTACGAAGCGCCCCGCTCCCTGCTCGAAGCGCTGGACGTGGACCTGGTGGAAATGAAACGCTCGAAGAAAAACGGCCTCTGCTGCGGTGCGGGCGGTGCGCAGATGTGGAAAGAAGACGAACCTGGCAACCAGCGCATTAACATCGCCCGGATCGAAGAAGCCCTGGAGACCAACCCGACGGCTGTCGTGGCTAACTGCCCATTCTGTATTACGATGTTGCAGGATGGGTTGAAGGCGAAAGAACGCAATGAGCAGATTCCGGTATATGATTTATCGGAGATGATATTGACGCGGTTGTGAAAGGGAGTAGGTTACCTTGAAATTTTCAATAATTAATAATTCCATAAATTGACACATGAAAGATGAACAATACGCTGCCTTGGTAGCCAAGCGCAAAAAAGACAAATTTTTTCCAGAAGAGGGGCTTTTGAACCCTGCTGAAATTGAAAATGGGCAACATGACGCTGACGAAATAGGCGCATGGGCGCGTTGGCACAATGACTTGAATGCAAAAATTTTACTGATAGGTCAGGATTGGGGAGATGAAGGGTATTTTACCGTAAATCAAGGGCGTGATACAGATAGCAATCCAACAAATAAAAATCTGAAAATACTCTTTGCAATACTTGACCACGATCTTGGTATTTCTCGCCCAGATGAACCATTTCAGAAAGGTTTGTTTTTTACCAATGCTATTTTAGGTATCAAAAAAGGCACTGGTAAAATGTCATCTCCAGTTTTACAAAAGTGGGTAAAACATTCTACTGAACAATTTACAAAACCCTTGATTGATATCATTAAACCGGCAGTTATAATTACGTTGGGAAAGCAGGCATACGGTGCAATGCGGATTCTTTTCCCAGAAACATTACCTGATGAAAATATGAGTACAGTAGTAGAAAAGCATTTTGTAGTGGGAGATCAGAAAATATTGCTTTTCCCACGTTACCACTGCGGCGGTTTAGGGTTGGCAAACAGATGTTTTGATAACCAGAAAGCGGATTGGCAAAGTATGAAAGAGGTTCTGAAAACCCTGGAAGGTAAATAACTTCTAGGGAGCACTTTCACTTTGTGCACATGAAGTTATAAAAAGCGACGAGATGTTTTCTACCTTAGATGTGCGAAAACAAGGTTATGAAAACACTCGTCACGGGTACAAATATACTGGATATTGCATCAGATTTTTTCAACAG
>JBBRDQ010000249.1:0-7027 GCA_038203695.1 Chitinophagales bacterium | reverse complement strand
CAGACCGATTCATGGCTCAAGGGCATGTTAGTAGTGGCTTTTGTGTTTTCGGCACCGATCATCGTTTATTACCAAGCGGGTTTTATTCCCTCGGCTACGAGCCTGGCCGCTGTGTGGATCGGGTATTACTATTGGTTCCGCTACCAAAAGAGCGCCGTTTTGCGGGATTTTTATGCGGCGATGGTTTGCTTTGTGCTGGCCGCCGCATCCCGTATGCCGTTTCACATGTTCCTTTTTGCGGTGGTATTGCAGCAATGCCTGGTTTGGGGACGGTCGAAACAAAAGTGGCCGCCCCGTGCAATGGGAGCCATCGCGCTTGCCTACGGCTTCCTGTTCAGCGCTTACCTGTATAAAACCTGGTTGGCTGCTACCTACGGCAGCATCTTTTTAAGTAACCTGATGCCTGCCGAAAGCCCGGCCCAGTTCATGGATTTGCTGCATGCAGTGTGGGTAAAGTGGCGCTGGCAATTGTTTACCATTGGTCATTACGGGATGATTGCCGGTGCTGTGCTCACCCTGTTCTATGTGTGGTTGCGCCGGCTTCCGTTGACGATTTTTGCCCGGCAGATTTTGCTACAGAGCGTACTGACCTTGGCTGGCGCATGCTGTTATTTCGTCGTTATGACCCGTCAATTCGTAGACCATGAATACTATTTCATGGATAGTTTTTATGTGGGTGTGGTTTTGTTGGTCGTAGCGGGTATAACCGTCCTCTCATGGGAAAAAGTGAATCAAAAGGTAGTTTTTGGGCTTATTTTGAGCAGTTTTTGTGCTTTGGGCGTTTATCAATCCCGGCAAGTGCAGATTGAAAAATACACGCCGGGCGGCGATCGGGGAGAGGTAACCCGCCGCAATTTCTGGGAATCCGCCCATCTGCTCGATTCCCTCGGCGTCCCGGCCGATGCGAAGATGCTGGTGATCGACGCGTATTCGTTCAACATCCCGCTGATCCTGATGAACCGCTCCGGTTATCCACTGCTTAGCACCAGTCGCACGAGTGTGGAGGCCGGATTGAAACTCCCGTTCGATTATGTGGTGGTACAGGATATCTATTTTCCGTCGGATGTAGTAACTGCTTATCCGGATATTATCCATCACCTTACGCGGGTAGGTGGGGACGGCCGGATCTCGATTTTCAAATACCATGCTACTGCCCAACCGGGTGACCTGGCCCAAACGCTGGGTATTCAAGACCCTGTGCTGGTCAGTACCTGCAATTTTACCACGCCGCCAACTGATCCTGCCTGGAAATTTCCGGAAAAACCATGGACAGACACGAGTGCTACCGAATATGGACCGGGCTTTTACAGACCCGTTGGAACCGCTCCTTTTAACCGCGTGCTCTGGGAAGGCCAGGTGCGCAGCGACCAGCCCGACGCACATTTTAGCGTGGTGACTAGCGTCGAACGCGATGGAAAATCATTTTTTTACGACCGGACCGAGTGGAAAGTGGCGCAACTTCACCACTGGGATACCTACACTGGTCTGTTTATCCTGCCGGATTCGCTGCCACCGGACGCGCAATTAAAATGTTATTTGTGGAATAACGACCGGGCGCTGCTGCGGGTGGATAGTTTGAAGGTGACATTGTTTGCACATTGAAGTACAAGCGAATATCGGTTTGGATCAGGAACTAATTGAAAATCAACTGCTTAGTTTAGGTGACTTCAAGTCTGATGCCGTCAGTTTAAGCCCCAAAGGGGCGAAATCATTAGTGCGGGACATCGTCCCGCGCGATATATTATTGCAATAAAAAAACGGCGAACCAGAACAAACCGGTTCGCCGTTGAAATTCCTCGCGAAGTGAAAAACTAGAAATCTTCCTCTTCTTGTTCCTGATAACCACGAGTCCGGTATTTTACCTTCTCGATAGGTTTCAATTTCTTTTTTTTCAGATTCTCTTGTTGCTGAAAATCGCGGTCGTCAATAGGACGGACTTCTTTTTTGCTTTTTTCCCAGTGTCTCATGGTAAAAAGTAGTGGTTGGTTTTAGCCTTAAGGCTCCGGCAAAGCGGTGATTTTTCCCCAAGGCGCGTGAAAAAAGGTAGATTAGTTATTCTGTAAAACCACCACATGGCCCATTAAAACGGCCGTTAACGTTGTTTTACAGATACAAAAATATACTACATCTGCCAATTGTCAATACCTGCGCCGTTAATTTTTTGGAGCGACGCGCAATTTATATTCCATCCAGTCGAGTGTATATTGGAAAACAGCATCCTGGTTTGCCTCATTGTGAATCTCGTGATACAGCCCGGGCCATTCGTGATACGTCAGATCGCCTTTCACCCGCTCCACAAAAGCGCGGGTAGCCGCCGGCGAAGTGATCTGGTCGTCGCCGCCGTGTTGCAATAAAGTCGGCAACAGCAACGTGCCCGTATAGGCGTGCAACCACGCGCCGCCACCCAACAAAGCAACCCCCGCCGCTGCGCTCATCCGCCCATGCACCAACGGGTCATTTTTATAGGCTTCCACCACCGCCGCATCATGCGACAGGAATTTGATCGCCAGCCCAGTCGGCATAGATAATTTTGGGACTAACCCGTTCAGCAATTTTGCGGCCATCACCTTGATTGCCGGTGCCTCGAACGCCAGTTGTATCCACGGATCGGTTACAATCAGCCCCGCCAGTGTACCCGGACCGCGCCGCGCCACATAATTGAGGGCGATACCACCACCCATCGAATGGCCATACAGGAAAACCGGCACACCGGGATAACGGACATGGGTATCGGCTACGAATTGCCCAACATCGTCGAGCAGTACATCGAGATTGCGCGCATGACCGCGATTGCCGCCGCTCTGACCATGTCCCTGCTGATCGAAACCGGTTAGCGCGACGCCGTGCCGGTTGAACCAGGCCGCCACATGCGCGTACCGCCCGATATGCTCGCCCTGGCCATGCACCAGCGCAATGACCGCTTTGGGGTTGGACACGGGCCAGTCGGCGCTGTACAGATCGATGCCCTCGGCATTCTTATAGTGTAATGTTTTCATAATCATTGCGTTGAGATTTTTACCACATCGTAAGGCGTTTTTCTCTATGCGTCCTATGTGAAACTGCTACTGCGTTCTATGTGGCAGAACTACTGTGGTACATAACTTTTTTTGCCTTTGTTGAAGGCCACAATTCGCGCCTTCGGAAATTTGGCCAAAACCGTCCCTTTTAAAAATGCCTGCGCTTCCCCCAGGGTAGGCAGTTGCCCCACCAGATACGTGTATTTTTTATCGCTTTCCCGGATCAGGAAAGTGGGGGTTAATTGCTCCAAAATCGTATCGCGGCCCGAGACCAGCACCTTGCCAGTCCGGATAATCTCTACGGAGAATCCCGTGTAGCCGGCGGCAATGGCCCGGGGGGTAAAATCTCCGGGAAGATCCGGCATCGTACTTTGTCCTACCACCGGAATCATTTCACCCATTTTCACCGAATTATTGGCCTCCGGCAACGGTTGTTCGCGTCGGGTCTTGCTTTTGGCCACCATTTTGGTCTGGTCGATATTTTGCATCTCATCGCCTTTATAGCGAAAGGTAATCGTGCCGCATTGCTCGTCCGGATTCGGGTCAAATTTGAACCCTTCCACACTTTTTTGGGCTTTTTCAATAAATGCCGGATCGGTAGAAGTGGAGCGTTTAGGCAAAAAAGTGGTGCTTATAACTTTCCCGGCGCGGTCTACGCAAGTTTCGAGGGCGATGACCCGGTCTTTTCCATCGCCTCCTTTTTTCGGCGCTGCTTTGACGGCCTTGGCGGCTGCTTCGTCTTTAATAATCTGTTCCAGCGACGGCCAGCGCAGGTATTCCAGCGAATCGGCGGAAATGCCGGTAATGCGCAGTTCGGTCCGGCGGTTCTGCTGGTGTTCTTCCTCGCTACAGGACACGCCGTTGCGGCAGCGATTGACAAGCGCCGTTTCACCATAGCCCTTTGCCGTAATACGTTGGTTATCAATTCCTTCGCTGACAATATAGGCGACCGCCGCTTCCGCCCGGCGTTGGGAAAGTTGGGCGTTGTACACATCGTTGCCGCGTGCATCGGTATGGGAACCGAGTTCGACACTCATACCGGGATTGTCTTTTAAAAGTGTCACAACTTTATCCAGTCGTTCGGCCGCATCGGGGCGAATATCGTATTTATCGTAGTCGTAGTAGATATTTTGAATGGTAATGCGCTTGTCCACTTTGGCGCGATCCAGGTCTATATTAGCCAGTAAGGTGCCCATTTCATTGCCGGCGGTCAGGTTATCGGTCACACCGGGCGAGAGTTCGCGCACGCCATCGACACAAATAATGCAGCCTTTTACATTGACGTAGGCTTCGATTCGTTTGGCGATATAGCCCGGTTTGCGGATCAGCATGGTGTAGTGATTGCCCTGCTCGAAATGAAAATCAAAGAAAGATCGCGGATGATTTTTCAGGACCAATTCCGGCTTTTGCTGCGTTCGGTTGTAAATTTCGACCGTTGCACCCGCAATGGCATCGACAATTTGGTCAGGATTATCGCGGGATTCTGCCAGCGTTGCATCGAACATATAACCCGGCTGGCGGCGCATTTCCATTTTCAGGTAGACTTGTTCGCGGTCGATCAGCACGGTATCGGTGCGGTCGTGAAAAATGTCTTTCTTTGCGGTAATTCTGTACTGGCCGGGCGAAAGTCTGGCGCCAAAATGCCCCAGCGAATCGCTCAATGTGGTCAGGCGCACACTGTTGTCGCTCATATCGTAAATGGTAACCTTGACCTGGTTCAGAAAACCCCGGTTGTTCGCCTCAAAGACATAGCCATCCAGCGGCGTTTGTCCGAAAACAGCGCTACAGGTGGTCAGCAGCACAAAATACAGGCAGTAAAATCGGTTTTTTTGCATGGAAATTTAATTTTAGCGAGCAAAAGTAGCGTTTTTTTGCTACCGTCCCTCAAATACTCCACCACCCGAATCTATGCGTATTGTTTTCATGGGTACCCCGGATTTTGCGGTCCCTTCGCTTGAAATTTTATTGAATCACGGCTACGAAATCGCAGCAGTGGTCACCGCATCCGATAAACCCGGCGGCCGGTCCGGTTTGCAGGAATCTGCGGTAAAGAAGTTCGCCGTGGCACACAGTCTACCGGTTTTGCAGCCGGAAAAACTAAAAGACCCGGTTTTTCTGGACACCTTGCGCGCCTTGAAAGCCGATTTGCAGGTGGTCGTGGCCTTCCGAATGCTGCCCGAAGTGGTCTGGAATATGCCGCCGATGGGTACGCTGAATCTGCACGGTTCGCTGTTGCCAAAATACCGGGGTGCTGCGCCGATCAACTGGGCGGTCATTCGCGGCGATACGGAAACGGGCGTTACCACATTTCTGTTGAAACATGAAATCGATACTGGCGACTTATTATTCCAGGCAAAACTTCCCATTGGCGAGAACGATACCGCCGGCGAAGTCCACGACCGTATGATGGGGCTGGGTGCCGATCTGGTGTTGCAAACCGTGCAGGCGCTCGAACAAGGCACCGCGCACCCGACGCCACAACCAAATGCACAAGCCACCCACGCGCCTAAAATCTTCACCGAAACCTGCCGAATCGATTTTGCGCAACCAACGACGGCGGTACATAATTTTATCCGCGGACTCAGCCCGTTTCCCGGTGCTTGGACGCTGCTCGACGGAAAAACCTGTAAAATCCTGCGCACCCTCCAAGCGCCCGCCGGCCAACTGCCTGTTGAACCGGGTCAGTTTTTTTCCGATGGTAAAAGCGAATTGAAAATCAGCACCTTAGATGGTTATGTGCAGGTACTGGAACTGCAACTGGAAGGCAAACGCCGGATGCAGGCGACCGATTTTTTAAATGGATATCGGTTGGGTGCATGAAAGTGTATGAATCCGGTGCCGATATTAGGGACAGTATTAACATAAGGGCGCTTGTGCAGGGCAGATTCTGGCAGTACTTTTCACTTTTAATCCCCTTCTTTCCAACGCACGGCTCGTTTTCCGAACAGCAACAAAATCGGCACTACCGCTCCATAATACACCGCCATAAAACCATCCAGCACCGGTACCCACCAGCGCAGCCGCGCTACGCCAAGCCTTTGAAAACCGGTCCAGTACACCGGCCAGACTACTGCCAAGCGCAGTAAATACGCCAGCCATAACCAAGGTACTGCCACGCCCATTGCCCCTATAATAACACCCAGTCCGAAATGCACACAGTGCGACATACCCACTGCCGTAAGCAACACTTTATGCCGGCGCTGGTACATGCCGGATGCCGTAAGATGCCGGTGTTTCTGGCGCAGCCAGGCCGCCCAGGATTCCTTGCCGGCAGAAAAAACAAAGGTATCCGGATAGAGACACAAGGCGACGTTTTCGCCATGTGCCGTGGCGTTCACCAACAGGTCATCATCGCCCGAAGCCAGGTGCTGGTGGGCGGAAAAGCCGCTGCCGCGCTCGAAAAGGGATTTTTCCCAGGCCATATTGCGGCCCACGCCCATGTACGGTCGCCCGGAGTGTGCAAAGGCAAAATATTGCAGGGCCGTATAAGCCGTCTCAAAGGCCGTCCAACTACCGAGTATGCCCGGGCGGGGTAGGGTAGGGCCGTAGCCCAGGACGATTTCGGTTTGCAGGCTGGTCGCCGACGCGGTGGCCATCTGGGTCAGCCAGTGTGCACTGGCGGGTTGACAATCCGCATCCGTACAGAGCAGCCAGTCGTAGCGGGCCTGCACAATGGCTTTTTGCAACGCGTACTTTTTGCCGGCGGCTTGTTTTTCCACCAACGCTATCACCTTCAGATGGGCATATTGCTGTTGTAACCCCTTCAAAATCAATAAACTAGTATCTTCAGATGCGTCATCTACCACGACGACTTCAAACGTGCCGGCATATACCTGCGTAAGCACGGAAGGTAAAAAGCGCCGTAGATTGTCCGCTTCGTTACGGGCGCAGATCAGGATGGAAACCGCCGGAAATGCGGTTGCTGCAACCGGTGCATCAACGTTGATGGTAAAGACAAAACGCGCGAAGATGCCCGTCCACACGGCGATTTGTACCAGCGTAGCCAACCC
>JBBRDQ010000248.1:0-7097 GCA_038203695.1 Chitinophagales bacterium | reverse complement strand
CAGAAAGTTCATATTGTCCCACCACATACTTGGGTCAATGCAGACGTAGGCATTGAACAATTTGGGGTGGTTGATGACCGTATTCATCACCGCCAAGCCACCGAAAGAATGTCCAATGAGCATTTTGTAGGGCTGCGTTGGGTACATCGAATCAATGTGTGGCATCAATTCTTTTTCAATAAAGGACATAAATGCTTCGCCACCACCCGAAGTTTTTGAAAAAGTGCTGTCCATAAAAGGCGGGTCGGAAACAATATGGGTAGGCGTTAAGTCTCTCGTTCTATCGGTATTGGGAATACCGACAACAATCATTTCAGGGCATACTGTGTTGCCGTTCACTTGACTCAATTGTTGAATCATGCCCACCACTGAATAGAAATGTGCATCGCCATCCAATAGATACACAACGGGGTACTTTTGCTTCGCAGCATTGTCGCCACCGAAACTTTGAGGTACATAGACCCACACCTTTCTTTTTTCATTCAATATACTTGATGAAACGCTGTCAATGACGCCGATAACAACTTTATTATGGTCGGTTTGTGCATGGAGAGACCAGGATATGCAGATAAAAAGCGAAAAAATAAGTAGTTTTTTCATTAGAAAAAGTTGATTGTTGTTGTTAATTGATGAAAAAATTTATTTAATGCTTGGTTTCAGGCATTAAAAAACTTGGTAAAAACTTGAAAGTTAAATCACCTTAAAACCCCTTACCTTTGCAGTCGAAATAGTTATTTTGTTGCTTATGGTCATCACTTCGCTCGATCAACTTGATCCCAAACGGCTCCTACACATACGCCGATTATCTGTCAACCAAAGTCTTCTACGATTTCTTATCGTGTCCCAATCGTTCTTAAGCACAAAGTTTTTAATTTTTCTTTAAAATAGCAGCTCTTTTCACCTGAAAATCCGGATGCCCGCATTGCCACATCACAAAGGCAAATTGATCGGCAAAATTTGCCCAAGTCACCTCCGTATCTTCTGTAAAATGCCCATTGTCATAGTTTACTTTCATTAAAACGGGTTTGCCAGAGGAAGAAGCGTTTTGTACAGCAGCAGCAAACTTGCCCGGCTGCCATGCTACCACGCGCGGGTCTGTCCACCCAGCCACAGCCATGACAGCAGGATATTTTACGCCTTTTTTAACGTGCTGCATACCGTCCATTTCATACAAAGCCTTGCACTCTACACTGTCTTGTACTGTTCCAAATTCAGGAATATTGACGGGTCCATTTGAGGAAAACTCCAAACGCAAAGCATTGGCACAACCCACGTTACAAATTGCCGCCGCAAATAAATCGGGGCGCTCTGTAATGGCCCTTGAAATGAGCACACCGCCTGCGCTTGTACCTGTACCACCCAATTTATTGGCAGATGTGTAACCATTTTTGATAAGGTATTCGCCACAACTAATAAAATCTTTCCAAGTATTCGGCTTGGTTGTTTTATAGCCCGCTCTGTACCAATCTTCCCCTTTTTCGCTGCCTCCGCGTACATGAGGAATGGCGATAACCGCCCCTTTCACGGCTAAAGCATTTTCAAGCGTATTAAACCATGGGATTGCGCTGAATCCATAAGCCCCATAAGCATCCATCAAACACGCATTTGAACCATCTTTCTTTAAGCCTTTTTTGTAGATAATAGACAAGGGTATCATCACGCCATCATGCCCTTTCACTGCTACTTCTTCTACAACGAGGTCTTTATATTCGTCGGGATAAACAGGCGATTGATTGAAAGGACTTGGGGCAAAATTATCAGTTTCAGCTTGGTATAAAAACTCCGTAAAAGGTTTGTTCCAAGAGGTAATACCGACCAAATATTCATTGGTTTTGGTATCTATACAACTCGCGAAGACCGAACCCGTAAAAGGCACCTGTACCTCCGTCGTTTTTTCTGTTGTCAAATTGTATTTAAAAAGGTGGCTATTGATGCCATCGCTATAAATTAGAAGTAAATAGTCTTTGCAACGGCTAAAAGATTCCAGCGTCATGGATTTTTCAGGCGCGATGATTTTTGCATTTGTCCAGTCGGGATTTTTCAAATCAACAGAAACGAGTTTGTAATTTTTTGCGCCATTATACGTGATCGCAAACATTTTGTCACCGACAATAGTGCTGCTGCGCACCAATTTATCGGCGGGTTTACACAAGGTTTTCCATTGTATTTTCCCCGAATTGAATTGCGAAATGGGTGCATAATACATTTTCAATTCGTTTTGCACTGTTCCTTCCCCTGCGAACACATACTCTTTTGAGTCTTTTGTTAAACTCACAAAAGGATATACTTTTTCCGCTATTTTTAAGGCAGGATATGCACCATTGCTAAAAAAATCAATATCGGTTTTAGGGTCGGCACCCAAAGTGTGCAACATCATTTTAGGGTTTAAACGAGCACTTGGGTCGGTATTATCCGCCGATTTTATCCACATATACATAAAAGCAGTGTTGTCGAATGCCCAACCGCCAATACCGGCTGTGGCGAGTATCATGTCGGACAAAAACTGCTTGGTATTGACATCCATGACCTGTATAGTCTGCACTTCTGCGCCATTTTCAGCATAACCGATGAGCAGTTTTTTGCCATCGTAACTGGGTGCAATTTGCTGAACAGAGAGCGTTTTCTTTTCCAGGTAATTCAAGGGGTCAAAAAGCAGTTGCTCAGGAGCATTTATATTTTCCCGGTAATAGACCTTACTGACCTTCTCGCCGGGCATACGTTTTTGATAAAAAATCCTACCGCCTTCTTTGATGGGATAATAAATTTGAGGGGGTTGCAATTTGTCCAATTTACGCCATTCGGCTATTAATTCGTCCCTGCCGGCAATAGTATTCATCGTGGTATTGGTGAGGTCGGCTTGTTGTTTAAACCACGATTCTACGTTGGCATCTTTCATGTCTTCGAGCCAGCGATAGGGGTCTTTGTAGGTAACACCCCAATAGGTATCACTTACTTCCATCATTTTTGTGGTCGGATATTGCCATTGGGCAAAAGCAGTTGCGGCCCAAAAAAGAATAATAAGAGAACCGAGCGTTTTCTTCATTAAAAAAGTGCAGCGCGAAAGGGTCGTTAAAAATGCTGTTTTAATCATTGTTGTTGTTATTGATTAATGAAAAAATTTATTTAATACTTGAATTCAGGTATTTAAAAATTTGAAAGTTAAATCTCCTTAAAAACCCGTTACCTTTGTAGTCGAAATAGTTATTTTGTTGCTTATGAACATCACTTCGCTCGATCAACTTGACCCAAACGGCTGCTACACATACGCAGACTACCTGCTTTGGCAATTTGAAGAGCGGGTGGAGCTGTTGCGTGGTAAAGTTCGGCAAATGGCTGTGCCTTCGCGCAAGCATCAGGGCATCAGTATTAACCTTGTACGACTTTTGGCCACTGCACTCTGGCGAACGCCGTGCAAAGTCTATTCTGCACCCTTTGACGTTCGACTTGCGCGATTCAGCAAACTTAAAAATCAAGAAGTCACCACTGTTGTCCAACCCGACCTTTGCGTGATATGCGACCCTGCCAAGTTGGATGATCGTGGCTGCATCGGCGCGCCCGACCTCATCATCGAAATTCTTTCGCCAGGCAACAGCCGCACCGAAATGAAAGACAAATTTGAACTCTACCAAGAGGCCGGTGTCCTCGAATACTGGATTGTATCACCCATCGAAAAGACCATCCAAGTGTGGAAACTCAATGAACAGGGCATTTACATCAGCTTGCAACCCAAGGTTGAGGGCGATATAGTGACCACGCCCATTATACCCAATCTGGAGGTGGATTTGACAAAGGTATTTGAGGATTAATGTCGGTTATACCAGTAAAATAATTTGTCAATAGTTGGGTCTGAAAACCCGTTGCCCACACCGCTTGCAAAATCTGGGGCTATATGAATTGGAATAGCCACCGTAGGAATTGTGGTTGTTAAAAACCGTATTTTCCTGATGGTCGTCCTGGTGATTCATGGGGCAGCCGCGATTTTCCGCCGCCGCCGCCGCGCGATAGTTTGCGGCCATCGCTCGTTGCGCTACCGAGCAACTGCTGCAAAAAGCGGTCATTACAAGCCCCAATACCAAGGTCATGACGAAGGGCTTGCCCGTATTCCTTTGCGGCTTGCTCAAATCAACGCAGGCTTTCGCTATACAACCGATATAAATCATGACTATCAGCGCAACCATGCCCAAAAGGATAATCAGGGCGTTTTGGATCAGGCTGCCACCTACGTTAGTAACGTCGGTTTGCGCTATTTGAGCGGAATGCAACTGGCACGGGGCTTGTGCGAAAAGAGCGGCGGAACAAATACCGCATAACAAGACTGTGAAAAAAAATCGGATTGACATAATGTTTAATTTGGATGTGAGAAAATTATTCGCTAAGAGGTGCAGGCCACCTCAAATTCCAATAGTCTGCCCTCACTTGGAGGTGAACACCAATGAGTTAGGCGACGAACCCATCCGAATCACACCTTCGCCCCAAGGCAAGAATCCATGTTCTTTCTGTTCGATGACGATTAGTAGTGCCTTCTCGCCGATCTTGAGTTGGGCGCCGGCAAGGATCTGGAGGCTCCAGATTTCCACCTCACCGCTCCCCAGTACGGGGTTGCTGAAAGTGCTGGTGGACACGTCAGGGATGATGACTTGGCTGAACGCATTGGGCACACGGCCATCCGCCCAGTTGGCGGCGCAATACCAGTCCGTATTTCTGCCAGGCGTGCCACCTTTCCAGGTAGCCACTTTTTGGGCAAATGCGCTGGTACAGAAAGACAGCAAGAGTACTGTGGAAGTCAGGCGAACAAAAAGCAAAACGAGGGATTTCATAGTGTCGGAAATTGAATGGTGAACTGTATTGGTTGCTAAAATCGCTGGAGGGGCTTGGATGCCCGAATTACAAGCGTCTAAACCTATATTGCAACGTGAAGGATGGAGGTAAGTGGAAACAGCGATTTTTTTCAAAAAGGCTCATACCCTGTGCAGGCCGCAACTTTTGAGCGTTTTTTGCCCTGAAAAGCCTGCTTTAGCGACCGGAAAGGAAACCAGATCTTTGCTTACCAGAAAAGGGCTGCTGGGTGGGAGGCCCTATATGAAGTGCTAAAAGAAGTGGATGGTCAACGGCATCGGGCGCGAGATAGCCGCTGGCAAGGGCATGCCGACCTAGCCGTCTTAGGGGACGCTCAGGTACTTTACCATCGAAATAAAAATAAAATACGCCCTTGGCTCACTCCACCAGCACAAACCCCGCCCATTTGAACGCCTCGCCGTATTTGGCCTGCAATTCCGACTGGGTGGCGCGAAAGGCATCTGGCACGGGCATCTTGTCTTCCAGCCAATGTTGGTAAAAAGTGCTCATGAACACCGAGGTCTGAAAATCGGGCACTTGCCACAGCGACATGATGAGGTAGCGGGCGCCGGCTATTTTGAAGGCGCGTTGCAGGCCATACACCCCTTCGTTGCCCACGAGGTCGCCGAGGCCCGTTTCGCAGGCCGACAGCACCACGAGTTCCGTGTTGGAGAGGTTCATGTGGCTGATTTCGTAGGCGGTCAGGATGCCGTCTTCGAGGTCAGGGCGCAAGGGTTTGCCCGTTTTCCAGGCGTAGTTGCCCCCCGCCAGCACGAGGCCGGAGCGGATCATGGGATTTTCCGACACTTTAAACGTTTTTTCACCGCTTGTTTTTTCGCCGCGCTCCTTTTCTCCTTTTGGGTCTGGAAAGAAAAAGCCGTGGGTGGCTACGTGCAGGATGCGCGGGGAGGGGCCTGTGGCACCGATGGCTTTGAAGGATTCTTCGCTGGCTTCCGCGCCCTTTTTCAAAGTAACGGCGATGCCTTTGCCCTTCATCATCTCGGCGGCAGTGCTGATTTCCACGTCCGTCCAGCGGAGGTAGTTCCAGTTGTCGCCGCGCAGGGTGGAGTCGTTTTGGGCAAAATCGGGGCCGCGTCGGGCTGCCAAGTCGTCGGTTTTTGTGCCCTCAACAGCGGCCACCACAGGCGTGGCGTCGTATTGGATGCCGCCGTAGAGTTGGGCGGTGGCGTTTTGGCTCGTAGCGGAAGGCGGCGGAACAACCAATTGCCGGGTGCTGCCCATTTCCGTCAGTTGGTGTTTTTCGGACAATGTTTTGCCATCAGGAGTGGGCATGGCCCCCAGATTGAGGCGATGCAGCAGGCCGGAGGGCGAAAAATAGACCTTCGTTCCGGCAGGGACTTGGGCGGCGAGGGGCTTCCAGATCAAATCGTAGAGCAGGCCGCCTTTTTTATCGGCGGCGTAGAGGTCGTTGTAAAAAGCGGGCTGCGGTCTGCCTTCGGTTTCTAGGAGGGCGGCGAGTTGTTTTTCTTCAAAAAGGGGGATGAAACGGGGCGTTTGTCCGTCAGGAAGCAAGAGCATTGCCGCATAAAGGGTGCTATCAGTAGGGAGCAGCACGCTTCGGTTGAAATAATTAAAGTGTACAAACTCAACAGCTGCTTCGCCGGGCTTCAATGCTGCCTGAACCTCCTGCCACTTGACCTGCTGCAAGGCTTGGCCGAAACCAGCCACCGTCCGGGCGAGGTCTTTTTCGAGGTCATTGGCCTTGGCCTCCAGTTGGGCTACCAGGGCGCTGTCGCGTTTGGCAATGGGCTGGGCGTACTGAGTGGCCAGCCGGCGTTGGTAGCCTTTCATCTGGTTGTATTTTTCAGCGGTGCCCTCATCCGAAAGGGCCAGTTGTTTGATCCGGCCTATGGACTGGAGCAGAAAACCCTTGTAGAAAAGGCTGTTGTCGTAGCAGACAGGGATCATTTTTTTACTGCCGGCTACCTGGGTGAAGGAAAGGGCTTGGTTCTGACTGTCGGAAAATTTGTCTAAGTAATTGTTCAATTCACTTTCGGACAGGTGGTGTAAAGCTTGTTCAATCAGGTGCATATTCACCGTGGACAGTTCAAGCAAGAGCAGTTCGGTTTTTTCGTATTGGCCCATGACTTGGTACAGCACCGCCAGATTGTTCAGGCTTGCTGCATAACTCGGATGTTCCCTGCCTAAGACTTTTTCCTCGATGGCCTTGGATGCAAGGTAAAGTGGTTCGGCTTTCTCATATTGGCCCATGGTCCGGTACAGTATCGCCAGATTGCTCA
>JBBRDQ010000247.1:0-7121 GCA_038203695.1 Chitinophagales bacterium | reverse complement strand
GCTATGGACTCTACGGACGGCCTGATGCGCGGTGTGGAATGCGTAGATACCGGCGGACCTATCGCTATGCCAGTCGGCGAAGTAGTCCGCGGCCGCCTTTTTAATGTAATCGGCGAAGCCATCGACGGTATCGACAAGGTTACCAAAGGCAAAGACGCCTACGTTATTCACCGCAAACCGCCGGCATACGAAGATCTTTCGACCGAGCGCGAAATCCTGTACACCGGTATCAAAGTAATCGACCTGATCGAACCATACGCAAAAGGTGGTAAAATTGGTCTTTTCGGCGGTGCAGGGGTTGGTAAAACGGTATTGATCATGGAATTGATCAATAACATTGCCAAAGCATACGATGGTATGTCGGTATTTGCCGGCGTAGGGGAGCGTACCCGGGAGGGCAATGACCTGCTGCGGGAGATGATCGAATCCAACGTGATTAAATATGGTGAAGCCTTCAAACACTCGATGGAAGAAGGTGGCTGGGATTTGACCAAAGTAGACAAGGCCGAACTGGCTAAATCGCAGGCCACCCTGGTATTCGGTCAAATGAACGAACCACCCGGCGCTCGTGCCCGGGTAGCCCTTTCCGGTCTGACCATGGCCGAATACTTCCGCGACGGCGATCTGAAAGACCCAGCCGGCGGTCGTGACATCCTGTTCTTCGTCGACAATATCTTCCGTTTCACCCAGGCGGGTTCCGAAGTATCGGCACTCTTGGGTCGTATGCCTTCCGCAGTAGGTTACCAGCCAACGCTGGCTACCGAAATGGGTATCATGCAGGAGCGAATCACTTCGACTAAACGCGGTTCGATCACTTCGGTGCAAGCCGTTTATGTACCCGCCGATGACTTGACCGACCCAGCTCCCGCTACGACGTTCGCCCACTTGGACGCTACGACCGTATTGAGCCGTAAAATTGCTTCCCTGGGTATTTACCCGGCGGTGGATCCACTGGACTCTACTTCGCGTATTCTCGATCCGAAAATTATCGGCGACGAGCACTACAACTGTGCCCAGCGCGTGAAACAAATTCTGCAACGCTACAACGAATTGCAGGATATTATCGCGATCCTCGGGATGGAAGAACTTTCCGACGAAGACAAACAAACCGTTTACCGCGCGCGCCGCGTACAACGTTTCTTGTCGCAACCGTTCCACGTAGCCGAGCAGTTCACCGGTTTGAAAGGGGTACTCGTGCCAATCGATGAGACCATCCGCGGTTTCACAATGATCATGGACGGCGAACTGGACAACTTGCCGGAAGCAGCGTTCAACCTCGTAGGCGGTATCGACGAAGCGATCGAAAAAGGTAAAAAAATGTTGGCGGATGCCGCGAAATAGGGTTATAAGTTATGGGTTATGCGTTATGCGCACAACCCATAACCCATAACTCATAACTCAAAAAAAGTTATGAACTTAGTGATTTTAAGTCCCGATAAGGAGATATTTTCCGGCGCTGTCAAATCTGTGCAGGTTCCGGGATCGGACGGCAGTTTTCAAATGCTGGAAAATCATGCCGCTATCGTGTCCTCGCTGAATAAAGGCGAGGTGCGGATCGTCAAGGCGAACGGCGAGAAAATGAACTTCAGCGTACACGGCGGTTTTGTCGAAATGCTCAATAATGAAGTTTCCTTGTTAATTTCCGGTATGCAGGAATAATAATTGCTGTTTTGCCCTTTAAAAGCCTTGTCAACCAGTGTGTTGGCAAGGCTTTTTTAATGAATTTAATTTTTATTTATGCCACATTCTATTTCAGTCCTGCTAGTAGACGACGACGAAGACGATTATTTTCTTACGACGGAGTGTCTGAACGAAATCAAGGGTAAAAAATTCAAGGTCACCTGGGCATCTACGTATGATCAGGCGTTGCACCTGCTGAACGAACAGCATTTCGACGTCGGGTTATTCGATTATTTGCTGGGTGCACGCACCGGGCTTGACCTGCTACGGATCGCGAATGACCTACACCTGCAGATACCGATCATTCTGCTTACCGGTCGCGGCGATGTCACCATCGATACCGAAGCAATGCGGCTTGGGGTGGCGGATTATCTGATCAAAAGTGAACTGGAAGCCGAAAAACTGGAGCGCAGCATCCGTTATGGCATTGAACGGACGGCTACCCAGAAAGCGTTGCGTGAAAGCGAAGAAAAATACCGCGGCGTCTTTGAAGGCTCTATGGATGCCATCTGCCTGCTTGATGCGGAAGGGCGGTTTACCGACACCAATGCTGCCGCAATAACCGGATTGGGTTATTCTAAAGCGGAACTGCTGACCCGGAAGATTACGGATCTGTTTGATCGCGACGATATGCGGGCTATTTTTGACGATAGAATAGCCAACTGTGAAAATATCCGGGATTTTGAAACGGAAATCCTGACGGCAAAAGGAGAGCGTCGTTCCTATATTATTGTGTGTACGTGCCATCACTTGCCTACTCGCGAGGATGAATTTTTCTTTCAGGCAATTTTACACGATATCACCCGCCGCAAGAAAGCCGAACAGGAACTGATTATCGCCGACAAACTCGCTGCTGCCGGTCATTTTGTGCGGATGCTCGGTCACGAAATCCGCAATCCGCTCACCAATATCGACTTATCGGTCGGGCAACTTTTAGCCGAAAAGCCTTCGGGCGATTTTTTGGAATTACTGGAAATTATTCATCGCAATAGCAAACGCATTGGAAAACTGCTTACCGACTTACTGCAATCCAGCAATCCGGGGCAATTGAGTGTGATGTTGGTAGATCCGTTTGTATTGCTCGATCAAACCCTGGATATGGTGGCCGATCGCATCGCCTTGAAAAAAATAAAAGTACAGAAAAACTATATGCACCCTGCTCCGATGTTAATAGTGGATGCAGAAAAAATGAAAATTGCCCTGCTGAACATCCTGCTCAACGCAGTCGAGATCGTAGCGCCCAACAGCGGTATTATTGAACTGACTACTTCTAATGCGGAGAACATGTTTATTATCAGCATAAAAGATAATGGACCTGGTATACCTCGGGAATTATTGGGTAAAATATTCGACCCTTATTTTTCCCGAAAACCCAATGGACTGGGGCTTGGATTGGCGAGTACCATCCGCATCGTTCAGTCGCACAACGGTACTTTGGAAGTGAATTCAGTGGTAGGCGAGGGTGCTGAATTCAGGGTGCTTATTCCGGTAGTGGAGGCAATAAATTGATTAAGGCTTACCGTTTACAGAATGTAGACGGTAAGCCTTAATCAAAAAATAAAATTTGTTTTATCGTTATACCTATTTACCGCAATCTCGAAAGTACGTCTTTCATGCGGCGAACGGCTTCGCGCAATTGATCTTCCGAAGCGGCGTAACTCAGGCGAAAGCAGTTCGGATCGCCGAAAGCAGCGCCCGAAACCAGGGCCACATAGGCATTGTTCATAACGTAGTCGCAGAAATCATCGGCGTCCTTGATGACGATATTACCATCCGTTTTGCCAAAATAGGCGCTTATATCGGGGAAGACATAAAAAGCGCCATCCGGCAAATTGGTAATAATGCCCGGAATCTCTGCCAGCATGGACAGGATAATATCCCGGCGTTCACGGAATGCTTCCCGCATTTTTTCAGTCGGCCCCAGATCGCTCATAAGTGCCACTGCGCCAGCCTTTTGTCCAAAAGATGAAGCCCCGCTGGTCACCTGACCCTGAATTTTCGAACAGGCATCCGCAATGAACTTTGGCGCGCCCATATAACCCAGACGCCAGCCAGTCATCGCAAAACCCTTGGCAAAACCATTGATCGTAATCGTGCGGTCTTTTACATTGGGGAAACTGCCGATGCTAATATGTTCGTGCGTGAAATTGATATACTCATAAATTTCATCGCTGATGATGTACACCTGCTCATGCGGCGCAATTACATCGGCGTACGCCTGTAATTCTTCCCGGGTAAAAACGGTGCCGGTTGGGTTGCAGGGCGAAGAAAACAGCACAAACTTGGTCCGTTCGGTGATGGCATCGGCTACTTGCTGCGGTGTCGGTTTGAAATCTGCCGTCACATCGGCATACACACAGACGGGTACGCCACCCGCCATTTTGACGATTTCGAGGTAGGAAACCCAGTAGGGAGCAAACAGCACGACTTCATCTCCCGGATCGAGCAGGGCCTGACACAGGTTGAACACCGTTTGTTTGGCCCCGTTGCTTACCACAATTTGTTCGGGGCGATAGTCCAGGTCATTATCCCGTTTAAATTTTTCGCTGATCGCTTTGGTCAGTTCAGGCAACCCGGCTACCGGCGTATATTTTGTATAGCCATCTTTCAACGCCTGGGTTGCGGCATCTTTAATGTGTTCCGGCGTATCAAAATCCGGTTCGCCGAGACTAAGGCTGATAACATCATGACCGAGCGCGCGAAGCTCACGCGCCATACGGGCCATTTTTAAGGTTTCAGACTCGGATAAGGCATTTACGCGCTGAGAGAGTGCGGATTGCGTAGTTGTCATGTTGTAGAGATGCGTCCTTTAATTTGCGGTAAGAACTTGTTGGCCTGCAATTTTTTATTTAGGCAGTCTTCCGGCAACAAGTCGGTTAATTCAGGCAGCAAAATTACCAATTTTAATAAAATTAACCGGGTAAGGAACGCGTCAATAATAACTTAGCGGAAAATAAGCGGTAAAAAAGAGACCAGGTTGCGGTTAGCGCGTTTTTATCCCGCCGAAAGGCGCTTATTCCGCAGCAAATTGCATTTGAAAGGTCGTACCACTCCCTAAAACAGACTGCACTTCAAAATGGACGTGGTGTAGTTTCATGATACTGTCCACCAACGATAGCCCGATACCGGAACCACGGATATGCCGGCTTTGCGGGCTGCGGAAAAACGGCTCGAATATTTGGGCCAGGTCCACTTCCGGGATGCCGGGACCCTGATCGCTGATTTCTACCCGGTACGTTTTATTCGGCATAAATACCACGCGCACCGCGACCGTTTTGTTCTCGGAAAATTTACAGCCATTATCCATCAAATTTAGAAATGCGGTGCGCAACAATGGTTCGTTGCCGACGATGGTCAGATCGTCCTCATGCGCCGGTTCGCCATCTATATCGAATGTGATATGGTAGTCGGGATGTAAGCGCAGCAGTAGCGCTCTGGTCTGCAGCAAGGCTTCATCCAGTCGCACTGCTGTAAACCGGATCGTATTATCTTCCGAATGGAGCCGCGCCAGTTGCAGTAGTTTTTCAGAAATCGCATTGAGTTCGCGCGTGTCGTCGAGAATCGAATAGAGCGTGGCCCTGTATTCTTCCGGGGTGCGTTCGGGTTTATGGAGGGCAATTTCTAGTTGCGCAATGATGACCGAAAGCGGGTTTTTCAGTTCGTGGGATACGTTGGAGATAAAACTTTTTTGCAACCGGAACGCCACCTGGATGCGTTCGAGCAAGTGGTTAAAGGTTTCCACCAAATGGGCAATTTCATCGTGGTTATTGCGCGATTGCAACCGCGCGCTCAGGTCGGCAGGGCGAATGCCGGCCACCTGACCGACGATGCGTTTGACAGGGTCCAGGGCTTGTCCAGCATACAGCCTGCCGAATAAGGCCACGATGCCGATGCTTAGAAAAAAGTTTATAACCAGTGCATACAACAAATTGTGCAGGACAGTGGCGTCAAAAACGGATTCAACCACGACGATGTAGAGCTGGCCTTTGCTGTTTTTGTAGGGCAGTGAAACCGCCAGCAGACCCTTGTTTTGAAAGTGTTCTTCCTGCCCGGAAAGCAGGCTGGCACGGGCCTTTTCAGACAGTGGATCGGCATCTTTATCAAACGTGAAAACACGCTGTAAGGCGGCGTCGTAGATGACGATGTTATCCTGAAACGGAAGTTCTTTAGTCGTGAAGTTACTGGAAGCCGGTGTATTTGGGGGGGCTTCACCCACCATCATTTCGGCGGTAATCAGCGCTTTCGAGCGCAAATTGGCATAAAATGCAGACTCCGTGGTTTGGCAGAACTGATAGTAAATAAAGAAGGAAGACAGCAGCAAAATGGACGCCACCAACAGAAAAAATTGCAAGGTTAGTTTGGTGCGAATCTGCATATCGAAGGCGGAAGGGGATCGGCTGAAGTTTAATTGTTGGGCAATCATCGAATCACGCTCATTCTTCCCGAAAGATATAGCCGTTTTTAAATTGGGTGTGAATCAATTTTTTATCGAAACTCTTTTCGATTTTTTTGCGCAAAAAATTGACGTACACCTCGACGATATTGGTGCCGGTATCAAAATGTAAATCCCAAACCTGTTCGGATATCTCCGTCTTTGAGATTACCCGCTCCGGATTGCGCAGGAAATAAGCCATTAAATCGTATTCGCGGGGGGTGAGCGGTATTTTTTGACCGGCCCGAAAACACTCTTTCGTATTCAGGTGCATCTCAATATCTCCATAGCGCAGCATCGGCACTACATGATAACTATCGACCGGACGACGGGCTAATGCGCGAATCCGCACCAGCAATTCGCGAAATTCAAAAGGCTTGGTGAGATAATCATCGGCGCCGGCTTCAAATCCAGCCACCTTATCGTCGGTCTGGCCAAGTGCTGTCAGCAGGATGATCGGTGTATTATTGCCTTTTTGCCGGAGATACTGCACGAGTTCGAGCCCGGTCAACCCAGGCATAATGATGTCGGACACGATAACGGCGTAGTCATTTTTATCGGCCAGCAGCCGTCCGGCTTCGCCATCGGCAGCAATATCGGTAGCCAAGCCCTGTTCTTCCAGTCCTTGTTGGAGCGACCGCAACATTTTTGGCTCATCTTCAATGAGTAATACTTTCATAGCGGTACTTTTAGCCCCGGAAAACGGCAATGGGCTGCCGAACCTCAATGGGATGTGTCATACTTTAAAACGTGCACAAAACTACACATAACCGCTGTTTTTAAACCATTGAACCTGTAATCTGGCATTTTTTAAGCATTTTTTAAGAAGATTCAACCGCATAATATTTCGGTTAAACACTATATTTGCAATTGTTTTTCGGGGCAATGCTCCCCGCAATTTTTAAGCATTTTTTAATGCGTTCCACCGGCAGTTCAGTTAAAGTGGAATGATAATTGGTTTCAGATGCTGAATTTAATCACTTCACCCGATATATTCCTTTCATGAAAT
>JBBRDQ010000246.1:0-7126 GCA_038203695.1 Chitinophagales bacterium | reverse complement strand
GGCCGGCTTTCAGGGCAATATCGGGTAATGTAAGTGTAGTCGTGTTACGTGCTTCCACGGAGGTGCCGGTCGCACTATTAGCCACGGCATTCCCATTTAAATCGCCGATTTTGATCGCCACGAAATACACATTTACCTGATTTTGGATAGTATCGATCGACACACTTTCCGGAAATGCAGTCTGCCACGCATTCTGCGGGTTGGGGAACACAAACGCTTTATCGACAAAGCGCCAGGAGGTGTTATCGGGTAGCTCGGTGTAAATGCCCAATATGAGTTTTTTCAATTCAACAATGTCAAATGAAGTAATTCGGTCATTGTGATTCGCATCGGCAGCAATCATTTTATACGGTGAATCAAGGGGTAACGTATTTAAAATATGTTTTGAAATCAAAACCAGGTCATAGCTGGAAACTCCGTTAATATGATTAGCATCATTGATGGTCTTGGGGGTTACTGTAATAGTACTACCTACTGGTATACTTGGCAACAACCAACAGCCATCCACACTGATAGATGTTTCCGGAACGGGTGGATTGCCGGAAAGTGTGCTTTGAAAATCAGCATTCAAATCCTCAAGACCATCATTCATCGCTGTAGAAGCAATAACACATACTTGCATACTGGCCGTATCTGCTCCACAGTAGCTGCTGGTATCTTGTACAATCACAGTAGTTTCACAGAAACTAGTATTGCCGTTTCCATCTTTCGCCCATAACTGTACATCATGTGATCCTACTTCAGAGCAGGTGAATAGGATATTATTTCTCGGACTACCATTCAGGGCAACTGGAAAAGTTCCGGTACTTTGCTCCGAACGGATGATGCTAATTTGTAAATGTGCCTTAGGCGTTACATTATCAGTTAACGATTGTACAAAGTCTGCAGCGGATAACTGGACGAACTGTGTCGGCATTATATTCACATTCAAATCACTGAAACAACTAACAGCCGGTTTTTTGCAGTCATGCACATAAACATATCGCATACAGCTGTCTACAGTCGTACCCGTATGTATATACCAGATAATGCGGTGTCTCCCCAAAGGCAATTGAGCATTCTCATACACATCCGGCGCTTGTAAGGTATTCCAGCGCACCCGGCTGATGATCGTATCACCGGCGGTCGTTTGTTGCAAAGCGAATTTATATTTTAGATCAGTCGCCACGGGTCGTTCATCAAAAGTGCGGAACAGACCGCTTGGGAAGGGATAATTATCATATGGAACCTTTCCTGGCTGCTGTATTTCATCACTTGCAATACTAGCAAATTTGTCTTCCAGATTGAGTAGGAGTACGTACGAAACCGTGGCTGAACCACAAGTATCTATCACCCTAAATGTTATATCAGCAGGCGCCTCCGCCATGTCCATACTAAACGTACCAATACCCCACCAATAGGGCTCATTCCAGAGTTGCGGGTTATTGTCCTGTATATCGCAGATATCGTACGACTGGACAGGGCAATTAAACTGCACGCATTGTGCAGTAAGAAAAGGCGCGCTAAACAGCACGACCAAGGCAGGTAAAAGAAATTTGTACATGAGAGATTATGGATAAATGGTAAAAAAATAAAATAAGGATCGGTAAAAGGAATAGATAAATCAAGCAGGATTAAACAGTCTATAGTCTGTGCAATAAATAATAAATTATGTGTTTCACGGACTAATTTGCCAGCAATTTAGACGTATTTAGCCAGTATAAAAATGGACAAAAATGAAAAACCCGGCATTCCGGTAAGAAATGTCGGGTTATGTCGGATATGCGGCACAACGCCTACCCGAATATGGGTGTAAAGCCTACGTTTTCTGAAAGTCCAGCATCACCTTTTCAATAATATCGCAGCAGGTTTCCATCTGTGCGCGGGTGATGACCAGCGGCGGCGCAAAACGGATAATATTGCCGTGGGTCGGTTTGGCCAGCAAGCCGTTTTCAGCCAGCGCCAGGCAAATATCCCAGGCAGTATGACTGTCTTCCGAGTCGTTGATCATGACGGCATTGAGCAATCCTTTCCCGCGCACCAAGGTGACCAAATCGGGGCGTTTGTGACGCATGGCTTCCATACGCGCCCGGAATATTTCTCCCATGGCCTGTGCATTGTCGGCCAGATGCTCCTCCTTCACCACTTTCAAAGCTTCCATGGCCACCGCACAAGCAAGCGGATTGCCGCCGAAGGTGGAACCGTGTTCGCCCGGTTTGATGGTCAGCATGACTTCGTCGGACGTAAGCACCGCACTCACCGGCAGTACGCCGCCGGACAGCGCTTTACCCAACACCAGAATATCCGGCTTGAAACCATGATGATCGCAGCACAGCAATTTACCGGTCCGCGCGATGCCGGTCTGCACTTCATCGGCGATAAACAGCACATTGTGCGCACGGCACAAGGCGTACGCCTCGGCCAGATAATGATCGTCTGGTACGAATACACCCGCTTCGCCCTGAATCGGCTCGACCATAAAAGCCGCTACCTGCGGGTCTTGTAAAGCCTGGGCCAACGCCGGCACATCATTGTACGGAATGATCTGATAACCAGGCATATAGGGACCGAAATTACGGTAACTACTCGCGTCCGACGACGATGAAATAGCCGCCAGGGTGCGTCCCCAGAAATTGCCTTCGACGAAGATAATTTTAGCCTGATTACTCGGAATGCCTTTCACCTCGTACCCCCATTTTCGGGCCAGTTTGATGGCCGTTTCGCCCCCTTCTACGCCGGTATTCATGGGCAATACGCGGTCGTATCCAAAGTATTGGGTAATAAACTGCGCGTATTCACCCAGCAGGTTGTTGTAAAAAGCGCGGGAAGTCAACGTGAGTTTTTGCGCCTGTTCGACCAGCGCCTGAATAATGCGCGGATGGCAATGCCCCTGATTCACGGCGCTATAAGCCGATAAAAAATCAAAGTATTGTTTGCCCTCGACGTCCCAGACATGTACGCCCAATCCGCGTTCCAGTACGACTGGCAGCGGGTGGTAATTGTGCGCATTGTAGCGATCTTCGAGTTCAATGAAATGGGTACTTGGACTGGCGGTTAGGACTGACATTGGCAAACAGCATTAAAAATTAAGATTGGTTGCAAAGGTAGTCATTCTCCGCCAGCCGATACCTATTTCAGTAATTGCGGAAACTTTGCTTCCATCTTTTTAATCCGCGGAATGGACACATTTTGCACGTACGGGTTCTCCGGGTGGTGTTCTTCGTAATTCTGGTGATATGCCTCGGCCATGTAGAATATCGTAAATGGCTGAATGATTACCGCGATCGGCGCGGAATACTTACCCGATGCATTGAGTTGCTGTTTGTAATTCTCTGCCGCCGTACGCTCTGCTTCCGTGCGGTAAAAAATAACGGACCGGTACGAATCGCCATGATCCGGCCCTTGTCCATTCACTTGCGTCGGGTCCTGTGAACCGAAGTAAACCTCCAGCAAAGTCTGGTAGGAAATCATCTTGGGGTCGTAGAACACCTGTACTGTTTCAGTGTGTCCGGTGGTGTGCGTACATACTTCTTCGTACGTCGGATTTTTGGTATTACCGCCGGCATACCCGGAAACAGCGGATTCCACGCCTTTCAGCCGCTCAAAAACGGCTTCTTCACACCAGAAACAACCGGCCGCAAACGTGGCGGTATCCAACGGACCATACGTAACCGGGGCTACAGGAGCGGCATCGGTCGCCGCCGGAACGGATCCGGTCGCCGTAGATTTATTATTGGTAAAATTACACGCCAGCAAAATGGCGGTCGTAGCGAGAAACAAGGCAAACGATTGTTTGATCATGAAAATATACGTTAGTTTAGTATACTACAACAACGCATGGTGGATACATTGTTGCAGTATAACCGGGTATTTGTAGCGTAATGTCGGGGCTAGGACTTGTCGGGAACGGTATCAGCACGGATCTTCAAATTCCTGCCGGTACGATTCGCACGCCGACAAACCCGATCTGGCGCATCATGGGTGCCCATATTTGGGAGCCATTGAAATACGGACTCCAAGGCTCGTTGGCCGCAATAATCGCATGGTGCTGCTGGAATCCGGTCAGGTTTTCACCACCGACATAGATCTCGAATTTATCCCAGTGCCGGGTGATCTGTATATTCCAAAGCGCAAACGTCGGCGAGGTTTCCGGAAAATCGTGCCGGTATTCGTGCGGTACCTGCGAATTATCGGGCAGCCGTTGCGGGCCCACTATTTGCGCGTGCATATTGAACAACCATTTTTTATTCGGGGTCGTATAATCGACGGTAACTAGTCCCCGCAAACGCGCCACGAGCGGTACGGTCCGCAATTTATTTTCAAAATAAGTCGCCCGCACATCGTTCCATTTACCGGCCAGTTTGATATCCAGACCCGGCAGCACATTGTATTGCAGGTTGACCAAAAAACTATTGGAATAGGATTTTCCGTTCAAATTATAGAAAAACACCTTGGAATAATCGCGTTCTACATCTACCACTACCTGTTGCGTAAAATCAGTCCGGTATATATCAGCGCTGATGCTCGCCTCGCGGCCGGCCACTTTGAAGTTGTGGGTATAGTTGGCACCGTAATTCCAGGCGGCCTCTATGCCAATGTCACTGGCAAAATCCAAGGAGCGATTGCTCGCCAGCAGGCTGATATTTTCGGCGATCAGGTTGGGAGAACGGTACCCGCGCCCGGCCGAAACGCGCAGTACATTTTTAGCCGTAAAATTATATTTGGCGCTCATACGCGGCGTAAACAACCAACCGAAGCGGCTATTCCAGTCCGTACGCGCACCCAACACGACCACCAGGTCGGGAATTTCCAAGTCCAGGTTGGGATGGCTATAGGTGTACTCCGCCATGACGCCTGGCACCGCTTCCCGGCGACTCAGGTTGCTTTCATTCACAAACTCTTGAATATCATCGTATTGCAGCGATGGAGCGATGACGTATTTATGATTCGTCGTGCCAATAATCGATTCGAACAAGGTAGTCCAGTAGACCGATTGCTGCTTGGCTTCGTAGGTATTATGCCCGTACAGCGCCGAGGTACGGTGCCACGATACGCTGGCGATGTTGCCGATTTGGTTATACGGTTTACCGAACACACCTTCGCGTCCGTACTTGCCCCAGACTTCCACCCGGTCGTTGTTTTGATCGACGGAGAACAACTCCGTAGCCCCCGGCGAAATATTAAACTGTCCGCCCTGGCGGCGATCGGTCAATGCCTGTATGTTGATCTGTGCACAGCCGAGCGGACCGTCGTATTGTACGCGGTACAGCGCATTGAGTTGCTGCCGGTTGGGCGAATCGCGAAAGTTGTCGTCATTCATATCCCATTTATTCTGCACAAAACTGCCGTGCAGCAGCAAGCCATTGGCGAGGTTTTTATTGACTTTCCGATTGAGGTGTACATTCAGTTCGCCGCGACCTTCGGTGGAAGTAAAAGCATTGACAAACAAGGGTTTATCGGTCATGGGTTTGACCAGATCGGCATTCACCTGCCCCGTAATGCCCGTGTAACCGTTCTTGACTGAACTCGCGCCCTTGGCCAAATCGACGCCGGCAAGCCAGGTGCCAGGGATGTATTCAAACGCAAACGGCGTGGCGATTCCGGTCATCGTGGGGCGGTTTTCTACCAGAAACTGGCTGTAAATACCGCGCAAACCCAGCAACTGAATTTCCTTGACGCCCGTCACCGCATTGGGATAAGAGACATCGATGGCACCATTGGTTTGAAAACTTTCGGATAAATTGCAACACGGCGCACGGCGCAACTCCTTACTGGTCACATGCTCTACATTGCGCGGGTCGAGGGTCGACATAGTGTTGCCAAAACTATGTTCGGTCACCGTCATGGTCTGGAGTTGGGTCGCTCCGGTCACTTCGATCCAGAGTTTATTTTCCGTGGGAAGGACTTGCACTTCTACCGGCGTGTAACCGACGTATTTTACCACCAGCGTAGCTTCCCTGCCCATGGCCGGCAATATAAAATGCCCGGCAGTATCGGTAGTGGTACCCGTTTGGGTATTTTTCCAGTATACCGCTGCGCCGATTAATAATTCTTCTAGTTCGTTGGTGACTACGCCCGTTACAACCGGCGTAGTTTGAGCGACTGCGCATGGCAGTCCCCCTATAAAGCCCATCAGGGCCAGGATGTAGTTTTTCATTTTAATGGAATAAGTAACAGTAAGCAAGCAGGCGCCATGCTTTTTTCAATGCGGCAATGAGAGTGCGTTCCATTGAGAGACGACGCAGGAGAGTGCTTATCGTAGATTTCGGCTCGAATGCACCGCAACCTGATACAGCAAAAATGTACAGTTACTTTTGGCTAACAACGCGCCGTGCAGTGCAAAACACAGCGTTCCCACCCAGAGGGAGATTTGGTGGGCGGTGGTTTTTGCAAGAAAATAGTCTGACAGACCGACGGACGGAAAAGACGCCGGAACATCGGAATATCGCGAAACCAAAGCGGGTAATCAAAATTCTTCTCGAATGGTTTTTCAACCAGAAATTCGGTTTTCAGTTGAAAAACTTGCGTCGTTTTTTGCGTGCAACCATGCGATTGATACCCGTCTTTAGCAGGTTTTTCACAACAGGATGCTTTTTTGGCTACGGTAGGTTTGTGACAGCAGTCTGGCAGATCAACAACCGTAGCGGACCCACAGGACAGATCGGCTAGGCTGAAAAAGCCGGTTTTGGCTACGCCGGCACAATAACAATAAATACGCTGCATACTAAACCCGATGGTCGAAGCAGACACTGCGACAATCCAAAGCCAGGTAAAAGTATTTTGTACGCGTATAGACATATAAAATGAGGGACGATAACTTTCGACGATCAAAAGTACGTTTTATTTCGGATTAAACACCCGTACAATTGATTATGTTTGCAGTATGTTGACAAAATTCGGGCCAGGCTGTAACCTTGTTGCGAGCAACCGTGTCCTACGATTATTACTAACCAAAACGAATGGCAGCAACGCTTTCAGACGAGATTTTAATTCAGCAGGCGCGGGCCGGACAGCAGCGGGCATTTGCCATGCTGGTGCAACGCTATGAACAGTATGCTTTTACCCTCGCGTTTCGTTTTGTCAAAAATCGCGAAGATGCCACCGAGGTGGCGCAGGATAGTTTTTTGCGGGCATTCCGGTATTTGCC
>JBBRDQ010000245.1:0-7241 GCA_038203695.1 Chitinophagales bacterium | reverse complement strand
TTGGCCAGGACATCCTTCTGTTTGAACGTCCCGGCGTACCCGATTCTAATTTCGGATGCGCAGAGGATAATGTAGATCTCACCTTGGATGATGCCGCCACGTTGACGGCTGCTGAACTGGAAAATACGTGTAATACCGGTAATTTCGCCATTTCCGGTACGTATCAACCTGTTTTCCCCTTGGGTGACCTGGACGGGTTATCCGCCGGCGGCACCTGGCAATTGGCCGTTACCGACAATTATCCGGATGATGGAGGATCTATTAATAGTTGGCAATTAGCGTTTTGCTTTGTAGACAGTTCATTTCAGGAGATTTTGGTAGCCAATAATCCGCTGCTGGTTCCGCAGGCGGGCAACGGCATCATTGCCACAGCCAATCTGCAACAATCTTTACATGGCACGGCTGCACAAGGCACTTATACAGTACTTTCACTACCAACGCACGGCACCTTGACCCAAGGTGGTGTAGTACTTGCGATCGGCAGTACATTCACCCAAGCGGAAATCGACGGCGGCTTGCTCGTGTACAATCACGATGGCAGTACGACCACGACCGATGGTTTCTATTTTGATGCGCTGGACGTCAATGACGCCGCATGGCTCCACAATGCCCTGTTTACCATTAATATTCAACTGAATAACCTGGTCATCAACGCCGTACAATCAGCCACGGTAAATTGTTACAATGGTGTAGACGGTCAAATCACTGTGACTACCACCGGATTAAACGGACAATATTCCTACAGTTTGAACGGACAACCGGTGCAAACTGCCAATGTATTCAATGACCTGACGCCCGGTAATTATTCCGTCGTTGTGACCGGCCAATTTGGTTTCACGGCAACGAGCAATGTGGTAATACTGCAAAATCCAACGGCTATTGTCGGCAGCGCATCGGTAAATATGACCACCCTAACGGTTGGTGCGACCGGCGGTGCAGGTGCTTATCAATACAGCCTCGACGGTACAACTTTTCAGCCTGAAAACATTTTTGAAAACGTCGCAAATGGCATTTATACCGTCACCGTCCGCGATGCAAACGGATGCACGGGTACTACGCAGGCCATTGTTGCCGTGAATACGCTGCTTGCTTCTTCCACTGTGGCCACGCAAATCGCCTGTAGCGGCAGTACAAATGGCAGCATTACCGTGCTGGTGGGTGGCGGCCAATTGCCATATTCCTATCAATTAAACAATGGTGCTTTCCAGCCTGAAAATACTTTTTTCGGTCTTGGAGCGGGTGTCTACACCATTATTGTACAGGACGCACAGGGCTTTGAAGCGATTGCCAATACAGTTACGCTGGTTGATCCTGCTGCCTTAACGGCTGCGGCCACGGCTAACCTGAATGTAGTTACGGTCACGGCTACCGGCGGTACGGGAGTGCTTTCTTACAGCAGTGACGGCACCAATTTTCAAACCGATTCCGTCTTGCAAAACCTGACCGCCGGTATTTATAATATCACCGTGCACGATGCTAATGGTTGTACCACGGTTACGCAAGTGGAAGTCATTATTCCTGTGCTGGAAGCCGGTTTTGCCACTACGGAACCGATCGCCTGTTTTGGCGGAGACAATGCCAATTTATTTGTGAATGCCATTGGGGGCGTACCACCCTATCGCTACAGTTTGAATGCGGGTCCGTTTCAAACCAGCAATGCGTTTTCCGGTTTGAATGCCGGTCCACACACGATTATGATCCGGGACGCGGCCGGCACCGAACTTCTTTTACCGGAGTTTACCTTCCAGCAACCCGCTGCCATACAATCCGGTCTATCCATCTTTGCCAATGACGCCAGCATCGACATTACCGGCGGGACGGGTATGTATACCTATACGCTCAACGGACTGATCGGCGCGCCGCTGAACAACCTGGCCAATGGCGCCTATACCCTTATCATTACGGATGGTAACGGTTGTACAACCAGTAGTACTTTTACCATCGACTACACCGTACTCAACGGTACTTTGCAAGCCATCACCACTGATCCCTGTCTGCAACTGGGCAATCTGTTTGCCGAAGCACTGGGCGGAACACCACCGTACGAATACGCGCTGGGCAATGGCGTCTACCAGTCCAATCCCGAGTTTGACAATCTAACGGCCGGAACGTACACCGTGCAGATCCGCGATTCGCTGGGCGATGTGGTATCACAGACGGCTACCATTAATGCGCCTACTGCCCTTACTTTAACTGCGGATGTGGTAGAAAACGAAGTAACCGGTATCCCAAATGGCGGCACACCACCCTACCAATACACCCTCGAAGCCAGTGCGCCGCAAGAAGATCCACTTTTCACAGCACTGCCGAATGGAGTCTATACCCTGACCATATCCGATGCAAATAACTGCACCGCTACAACGACCGTCATCATCCAGTCGAGCAGCACAATAGAACCGGGCGTGGCTTGGGGATTATCGCTCGCGCCCAATCCAAGCAAAGGCCTATTCCGTTTGACGCTGACCACAGCGCCGACTGCGTTGGAGGCTACGATATTTGATATAAATGGGCAACAACTCCGGAAATGGGATTTCAGTCCGGGATCCGGCATATTTACCACCATGCTCGACGTATCTGAATTGCCGGCCGGAATGTATATCCTGCGGTTAACTGATGGTCTGCAGACCGGTAGTGTACGGGTTATGGTTGCCAATTAAATCCAGGCATTTTTTTGCAACTATTTCATTTTCAACAAATTAATAAGAAAGCACCACCCATTGATTTGGATGGTGCTTTCTTTATTGTCCTTTACAAAAAGCAGTTCGATCGTTTTTTATCTATGTCACATCAAAAAAATCAGCATTTCCTTTGTCATTTATGCAAACACACCTACATTTCCACCGAAAAGCAGATTTATTCACAAAACAAAATTTCAAATCCATGCTTTACGCCCGTTTACACTAAACGGTTGACGGCTGGCAAAACGGACAATCCCTAATTATCCTGCGCTCGCCGCCAACCGTTCATCGTTCACCAAACCAAGTTCTTTGCCCATGGCAGCCTACGAAACACGCATGATCCGCAACGTCGTCCTGGTTGGACACGCCGGCAGCGGCAAAACCACCTTTGCCGAGACGATGCTCTATGAAGCCAAGGCCATCAATCGTCGCGGAAACGTGACGGATGGCAACACCCAAAGCGATTACGCCGTACTCGAACAACAACGCGGCCACTCGCTTTTCGCCTCCCTCCTCCACTGTAGCTGGAAAGACACTAAAATCAATATTCTGGACACGCCTGGCCTCGATGATTTCGCGGGCGAAGTGGTGACGGCATTGAAAGTAGCCGACACTGCCATTATGCTGCTCAATGCACGCAGCGGGGTCGAAGTAGGAA
This sequence comes from Chitinophagales bacterium, assembly GCA_038203695.1. Taxonomy (GTDB): domain Bacteria; phylum Bacteroidota; class Bacteroidia; order Chitinophagales; family Saprospiraceae; genus M3007. Next base: position 3,905 of record JBBRDQ010000245.1, on the reverse strand, counting down.
CGGAATTGCTATGGGAATACATAGAACAATTTGAAACGCCGACGATTTTTGTGGTCAACCAACTGGACCACGAAAAGGCCGACTTTGAAATGACCCTGGAGCAGGCGCGCAACCGCTTTGGCAGCCGGGTGCTACCTTTTCAGTTTCCGGTCAATCAGGGAACAGGATTTAATGCCATTATAGATGCCCTGCGCATGATTATGTATGTTTTCCCGGCAAGTGGCGGAAAACCGGAGAAAAAACCGATCCCGGCCGAACACCTGCAACGTGCCACAGATATGCACGCCGCATTGGTGGAAGCCGCAGCGGAAAACGACGATGCGCTGATGGAAAAATTCTTCGAAGCAGGCAATCTGAGCGAAGACGAACTCTCGAAAGGACTGACGATCGGTCTTTCGCACCGGCAATTCTGTCCACTTTTCTGCGCCTCCGCGCTACAGGACATGGGTAGCGGACGCATTATGGGCTTTATTCACGATGTCTGCCCCAGTCCGGCAGACCGCCCGGCAGCATCGCTCGAAGGGGGCGGATCCAAACCTTGCGATGCCGGCGCCCGCCCGTGCGTGTTCATTTTTAAAACGGTCAATGAACCTAAAGTCGGGAATGTTTCTTATTTTAAAGTGTATTCAGGGGTATTGAAAACCGGCGACGAACTGACCAATTCTGATAGCGGATCGGTCGAGCGTTTTTCGCAACTATTTGAAAGTGAAGGCAAAAATCGCGATTTGGTGAATGAATTGCGCGCCGGCGATATTGGCTGCACGGTAAAGTTAAAAGGCTCGCATACCAACCAAACGCTCAATCCGAAGGGATCGGATGTTAAAATCGAGCGCATTCACTTCCCTAGTCCGCGTATTCGCATGGCCGTCGTACCACCTAGCAAGGCCGATGTGGAAAAGATGGCGAACGCGCTGCATTCCATTCAAGAAGAAGATCCGACGTTATTAGTTGAACAAAGTATCGAGCTGCGGCAAACGATCGTGCAGGGACAGGGAGAGATGCACCTCGATATCGTACGGTATAAAGCGGAACAAAATTTCGGCGTAAAACTGGATTTTATCGAGCCGCGTATTCCATACCGCGAGACGATTACCCGCGAAGTCAACCAGGATTACCGCCACAAAAAACAATCGGGTGGTGCCGGCCAGTTTGCCGAAGTACACATGCGGATCGAACCTTATTATGACGGCATTCCTGCACCGCATGGACTGAACGCGAAAAATATCGAGGTGGAAGACTTAAAAGCGGGCGGAAAATTTTCCTTCGTCTGGGCCATTGTCGGCGGCGTAGTAGACGCGCGTTTTACCAATGCCATTAAAAAGGGCATTATGGCTAAAATGGAAGAGGGGCCCAGTACCGGTTCCTATTGCCGCGATATCCGGGTGAGTGTATACGATGGTAAAATGCACGACGTCGATTCCAACGATATGGCATTTCAGATTGCCTCCACCATGGCTTTCAAAGAAGCGTTCCATAAGGCAGGTCCACAGATTCTTGAACCGCTCTACGATCTGGAAGTCATGTGTGAAGCGGATGTGATGGGCAATGTGATGGGGGACCTGCAAACCCGGCGCGCCATTATTATGGGCATGGATGCGCAAGGGCACTATCAGGTAATCAAGGCGCGGGTACCGCTGAAGGAATTACATAAGTACTCATCAGCATTGCGTTCGCTTACCCAGGGCAAGGCCAAATTCAGTATGGCTTTTGCGGAATACGCGGCTGTTCCACCCGATATTCAAGCCAAACTGACCGCAGAATACGCGAAAACCTACGCCGAAGCACACGGGGAACATTGAAATAAGTGAAGCATGAAGCGTGAAAAGTGAAATTCAACTTTTCACGCTTCACTTTAATTCTCAGGCTCGCTCTGGCTGCGCGGTACCCAATCGGGCATCGTTTCGATGAGTTCTTCGCCACTGTGCTCGGCTCTTTTACGCTCTTTTTTGGCGCGATCTTCGGCTTCCACTTTATCGTAGGCTCTGATGATGTCTTTAACCAGCCGGTGGCGAACCACATCTTCAATGGTTAGATTGATCGTCCCGATACCGTCCACGCCATCCAGGATTTCAACTGCCTGACGGAGGCCTGATTTCTGATGGCCAGGCAAGTCGATTTGACTCAAATCACCGGTGATGATACATTTGGCCGACGGGCCAAGACGCGTCAGAAACATCTTGATTTGCAGGGGTGTCGCATTCTGCGCTTCGTCGAGGATGATAAAGGCATTATCGAGTGTACGGCCGCGCATAAACGCCAGGGGTGCAATTTCGATGACGCGGTTTTCCATGAAAAAATTGAGTTTATCCATAGGCAGCATGTCATCGAGTGCATCGTATAACGGACGCAGGTACGGATCGACTTTTTCCTTCAAATCGCCGGGCAAAAAACCGAGGTTTTCACCTGCTTCGACCGCCGGGCGCGTCAGGACGATTTTTTTGACCAGTTTGTTTTTCAATGCCCGTACCGCAAGCGCCACTGCGGTATACGTTTTGCCGGTACCGGCGGGCCCGAGCGCAAACAAAATGTCATTGGCTTCGCACAGTTCGATCATGCGCTTCTGATTGCGCGTTTTTGCTTTGATGGGTTTGCCATCGCGACCAAACAGAATGGTGCCAGCGCTGGAATCGCCATTGACGGGAATGCGGACTTCGAATGGATTTTCGCCGCCCAACAAATCTTCCACCGTCTGTACCGGTAGTTCCTGGTGCTCGCGCAAGTAACGCACCATCATTTCAAATTTTGCCTTTACAGCCTGTGTATCTTTTTTTTCGCCCGTGATTTTCAGGCTGCTCCCACGCGAGGTAATTGTGGCATCCGGAAAGGCTTTGCGCAAAAGATTTAACTTTGCGTTGTTTTCGCCATAGAGTTGAACAGGGTCAACCGCTTCGACGGTGAGAATGATTTCGCTCAATAGAAGTTTCCTTATTTTGTGGCAGCGGGAGAAACGTGGTATATAATGAATTGATCTTCAAATATATAAATATACCAAGCCTCCATGCCCTGTGTGGTACTGAAATTGGGTTTGTTGCCCACAAAAATAACGCATTGCAGTCATAAAATTGAAACAATAAACGATAAAATAAAGTTCGTAGTTTTTTTTAACCCATCGCTTAACGAACCATTGCATGCAGCAATTTGTAACCCTTACAACTGATTTTGGTACCCAGGATTTTTACGCTGGCGCATTAAAAGGCGCGATCATACGCGAATCTCCGGATGTTCAACTGGTGGATATTTCCCACCATATCAAGCCTTTCGATATTGTACAAGGGGCGTTTGTGTTGCAAAATGTCTGGCCGGAGTTTCCGGCTGGCACGATCCACTTACTGGGAGTAAACTGTGTATACGCTGAAGAATTCCGCTTTGTAGCGGCCCGGCATGCCGGGCATTTTTTTCTGGCACCCGACAATGGATTGCTTACGTTATTATTTGAGGAACTACCCCAAACGGATGTACGCAGCATTACACCCGCCGGGCAACATCATTTTGCGGTAAAGAATATTTTTGCCGGTGCGGTCGCGCACATAGCGGCCGGCGAGCCTTTTGATGAATTGGGATCGTATGCGCCGCCATTGCTGCAACGCATTCGCATTCAACCGGTTATTACACCTGTTCGCATTCGCGGCACTGTTATCCATGTCGATAATTTCGACAACGTGGTCGTGAATATCCGCCAGGATATATTCGAAAAAACGGCTAACGGACGCGGATTTTCACTTTTTTTCAAGCGCAACGACCCCATTACCCGCCTGAGCGGTAATTACTGCGACGTGCCGATTGGCGAGCCGCTATGTCTGTTCAATACTGCCGGTTATCTGGAAATTGCCGTAAATATGGGGCGTGCCGCCAGCCTGCTCGGGTTAAAGGTAGAAGATATCGTCGAAGTAGAATTTTTGTAAAAT
>JBBRDQ010000244.1:0-7258 GCA_038203695.1 Chitinophagales bacterium | reverse complement strand
CTGCTTGCTGCGTACAACCAGCCTGTGTTGACCCCTATTTTGTAATATTTAGGCCGCAGCGCCCGGATCATTCTTTGGGATAATGCGGTAATATCTCCTACCTTTTCCGGAGTGCGGCGCATATCTATTTCTGGCAGCGCGATGGCCGGTTGAGGGCGGGTAAGCGAAGTTAACCGTAAAGCCGCTAAAAAGGGTACACTGGAAAATTGCCGCAGCGTATCAGGTGCTGTATTGGAACGCATGAGCAGGGTACCGGCAGCAGCGCGTATATCTTTTATAGCAATGATTCCGGATGGGAATGCTGCGTTTTGCAGCGCGGCAGTCGATCGTGTAAACGGCGTTGATTCCTTGCGGACAATATCTGCAGATCCAGCATAATACGGGTGGTCGTATTGGAGGTTTTCAGCCTGGTTTAAGTCTACGTAGACTGTTTGCCAGATTGTATCCGTTCGTACAATCTGTTGTGGGAGGCGTGAAAGCGTCGTGTTAAGTTCGCTGATTTGTTGCTCTAACTGATTGAATTTTAAATCTTTATGCTGGTTAGACTGCCACCAGACCGCATTGCTGCACACCAAGGCGACCGGTAGTAAAAATGGCAGCAGAATACTATGCCGCCGGGTAGGGGGTGGAGGAGGAAGTGCGGTATCTAATCGTTGACCAAGTATATCCCAGTCCTCCGTACGATGCTGTTCATTCGGACGCAACGTGGCCATTTTGTCTTTCAGAAGATCGAAAAAATTCTTGTCTGCCATGTCTAGTTGCCGTGTATCAAAATGTGAGTCATTATTTGTTTCATTTTGGCTCTTGCCTTGGAGAGGTTTGATTTGGACGTGCCAATTGTAATGCCGAGCATATCCGCGATTTCCGCATGGGAATAACCTTCCAGGGCAAAAAGATTGAGGGTGAGGCGGTAGGCCGGGGGGAGTTTTCGCAACAGCTCGACTACATCGTCAGCCGCCATTTTAGATAAAAAGTCATCCTCAACGCCCAGGTGGAATCCTTCGTCCAGATCATACAACACAATGTCATTCAGGTGTTTATGGAAATGATTGATAGCCGTCCGCACTACGATAGTTCGGAGCCAGGTGGTAAACCCGAACGCCGCATCATAGCGATCAATACTGGTGAACACTTTCAGGAATGCATCGTTGAGCACTTCGCGCGCTTCCGCTTCCCGGCTACAGTACGGCAGTGCCACGGATAAAGCGTACGCATAGAAATGGTCGTACAGTGCTTTTTGGCTGCGTCGGTCATTGTTCCGGCAGCCGTCGAGCATTTGATGTAATTCCTTGTTTTCCACGTATCACTCTATTCACGAAAACCAGGCAGTCGGTTGCCTGCTTGCGTTATTATTTAGGAAACTTTTTAGGAAAAGGGAGATCTGACACCGTTCCTTACCTTTATTTATCCGCCAGCCACGCTTTTATCTTTACGCCCGTTTCTAAGTCTGTAGTCGCAAAACGCAGCGCATCCAGGTGTGTTTTGACCGATAATTCGATAAATTTCATCGGTCCGGTATACTTTTGTACAAATGATTCGGAACTGATAAAGGGCACGATCGCATCCGTACGGCTGTGCATAATTAGCGCCGGCAATTGCTCGGCGGAATCCAGGTAGGTGACTGGATTAGCAGCAATATGCGCCGCACTGTCGCGTCTGCCGCCGGTAAATTGCCGGACTGTAAGCACATCGGGCAACATATCCAGGTCGAGTGGACCGCCCCAGGAAATAAAACCGCTGAATCTTTGTTGGCTGGTGTGTAATTGGGCCAGTGCCACACGGTCAAAGGCCAAATGAGCGGCCAGCGTAGCACCGGCCGACATCCCGGAAATCAGTAGTTGTTGGTCGACCAGCCCATTTTCCTGCATCAATTCCCGGATTTTCAAATAAGCCAGACTGACATCTTCGCGCATCTGTGGAAAAGCGGCAAAGGGCATCAAGCGATAAGCCGGCATAAAAACCGGGAATCCCAGTCGCAGGAAGAATTCGGTTAAGGTCGGTACCGTGCCGGGTTGCCCGGCTTGCCAGCCGCCCCCATGGTAAAAGATCAAAGCGCTTTTGCGCAACGGGACTTCCTTAGGTGGCATCCAGAACAATAGATACTGCCGCCGATGCGGTCCGAACCGGTGTCGTTCTGCTTTGGGTAGCCCGCCTGCCCGCGTAAAATGATGCAGCAATTGAAACGGGATTTCGGCCAGTTGCAACGCCAGATCAAGGGTATACGGGTTTCTATCGCGTGGGTGTATCATAGACTTTTATAACACGGAAAACCAGGTTTAGGTCACCGGTTACTTATTTTTTTGCTGTTTTCGCACGCCACGGATGGCCAGCCAGCCCAATCCCACTACCAAAAATATGCTCCACAGGTTAACAATACCCAGGAACAGTATTTCCAGCAAGCGCCGGCCGTTATTAAATGCCTCGGCCAATTGTCCGCCCAGACTGCGGCGCACCGGCTTGATGTCCGTATTGGCAACCATGGTCTGGTGCACTTCAATCGACTGGTAAATATACAGGGTAATGGTGCTGAATAATACCTGGTCTTCAATTTTCAAGGTCTCTAAACGGCTGGCATCTGCCGCACTGCGACTTTGCAGCAACCGGTCGGCGGCGCGTCCGGCCGCATCGTATTTTTCATTGGGCTGTACCGTCGTTTCGATCTGGGTCTGGTAACTGCGTTGTCGCAACAGCGCCAGTTCTTGTTCCAGTAATTGCAACCCCACATCTTCCGCGCTGATGTTGCGATGATCCAAAAACTCCGCCATGCGCCCGATGCTGCGCAAGGTAGTGTCTAATTGGCGATATGGCACGCGTAGTACAATGCGGGAAGTCATTTTGAATCGGGTGGTTTCCACTGCAGAGTCCCGGCTGACGGCATCGACCAGGCGCTGCTCAATGTCAGTTCCCAGGTTGCTGGTGATAACAAATCCGCCGTGCTGCTGGGCGATGCGTTCAGTTTGCAGGGTGGTTTGCAGCACATTTTTTACCCGAAACTGTAGATTGGCGGTGCGCACAAATTTCCGCAGCGAATCAATTTTGCCGGCTACTGCTGCGGAAGAAGAATACATTTCCGGTGCCGGTGCGGCATCTGCCTTGGCTGATATCAAATCATTGGGTGCTGCACTTGCCGGCTGGCCTTCAGCGCTTACCAGAGGCTGCGATTCACGCTGCCGTTGACAGTTGGCCAAAAGTATACCTGCGATGATGACGCACGGCAACAGACGGATGGCGATTTTTTTGAACATGGTCGATAAAATAGGTTCTTAAAAAATTAGATGTGGTCTGCGGAAGAGCGCTCTCCGTATGTTGTTTGCAAAGTCCGCCCCAAGAAGATGAAAATATTTTGTAAAATACATAAATACCCCTTTACAAATTTGAAAAACGCCCGTATATTTGCAGCGAAAATTCGCTCAAAGCAATGTGAATTTTTGAAAAATAAATTATCGCACGCAATCTACTCTCATCCTTCAAACGCTTATACAAATGACACTGGTACAGTCCGACGTTCTCAAAGGTGGTGAATTTCTCATTCGGGAAACTCGCCCGGAAGATATTTTTATCCCCGAAGATCTAAATGAAGAACAATTGATGGTCAAGCAAATGGCCCTCGATTTTATCAAAACAGAAATAGATCCCAACCGGGCTAAAATTGAAAAACAAGAGCCGGGTCTGGTACCGTCACTGCTCAAGAAAATGGGCGACCTGGGTCTTTTAGGGACGCATATTCCCGAAGCGTATGGCGGTACGGCCATGGACACCAATACTAATACCATTGTCAACGAGGTATTTGGCCCTTCCGGCTCTTTCATCGTGTCGTATGCTGCCCATACCGGCATCGGTATGTTGCCTATTTTATATTTTGGTACCGAAGCGCAAAAGCAGCAGTTTTTGCCCGGACTGGTTTCCGGCGATCTGAAAGCCGCCTACTGTCTGACCGAGCCGGGCAGCGGTTCCGACGCACTGGCCGCTAAAACCCGCGCCGATTTAAGCGCAGACGGGACGCAGTATGTGTTGAATGGACAGAAAATGTGGATTTCCAACGCCGGATTTGCTGATATTTTTATCGTTTTTGCTAAAATTGATGGTGACAAATTCACCGGATTTATCGTGGATGCAAAAACGCCAGGCATAACGCTCGGTGCTGAAGAAGACAAACTGGGGATTAAAGGGTCTTCTACCCGCCAGGTATTTTTTGAAAATGCCAGAGTGCCTGCCGAAAATGTACTCGGGCAAATCGGCAAAGGTCACCTGATTGCCTTTAATGCGTTGAATATCGGCCGTTTCAAACTCGGCGTCATGTGTATCGGCGGCAATAAAGTCGTGGTCGATATAGCCACGCGGTACGCGATCGAACGCCATCAGTTTGGCCAGTCGATCGGTTCTTTTGGTGCCATTCAATACAAACTGGCTGAAATGGCCATTCGCAATTTTGCGGCAGAAAGCGCCTCGTTCCGCGTTTCCCAGGCCATGCAGGATCGCAAAGCCGAAGAGGAAGCCGAAGGAAAATCGTTCGGTCAGGCCACCCTCGAAGCGGCAGAGGAATACGCGATCGAGTGTTCTATCCTGAAAATACTGGGCTCGGAAGTAACCGACTACTGCGTCGATGAAAACGTGCAGATCCACGGTGGTATTGGTTTCAGTGAAGAATACAGCGCTGCCCGCGCCTACCGCGACAGCCGGATCAACCGCATCTACGAAGGCACCAATGAGATCAATCGCATGTTGATGGTCGATCAGTTGTTCAAACGCGCACTCAAAGGTCAGTTGGACATCGTCGGGCCGGCCTGGGCCGTGCAGAAAGAACTCACTTCCATGCCTACGTTCGAAAAACTGGAAGGTCCATACGCCGAAGAACACAAAGCCATTGCCGATTGGCGCAAAATCATTTTGATGGTGGCCGGTGGCGCCGCTAAAATGCAGATGGACGGCAAACTGAACCTCAAAGAGGAACAAGAAGTGCTGATGAATACAGCCGATATGCTGATTGACCTGTACGCTTCCGAATCCATGTTGCTGCGCATTCAGAAACTATCGGGCCGCACCAAGGAAGTGCCACAGGAGGTGTACGACGCGATGCTGCAAGTGTATTTCCATGATACCGCCGCCCGCATGAGCAAAAATTCCACCGATGCGCTGTGTTCATTTGCCGACGGCGATCTGCTGAAAACTTTTCTGCTGGGCGTAAAACGCTTCATCAAATACCCGCCGGTAAATGTGAAAGTAAAACGCCGTTTGGTGGCCGAAGCGTTATTGAAAGGTAACGGCTGGTGCTTTTAGGGAATTACGAATTCGAATAAAAAGCGGGCCGCAGCACAGCAATGTGTGGCGGCCCGTTTTTTACGTAATCCCAATTACTTCACGATCAACGCAAAGTCCACCCGGCGGTTTTTATCGCGGCCGGCTTTGGTTGCGTTGTCGGCTACTGGTTGCGTCTCACCGTAACCGGCGTGGCTCAGGCGATTCGCCGGCACCCCTTTGGCAACCAGGTAGTCGAAGCAGGTTTTGGCGCGGCGCTCCGACAAAGCCAGATTCATTTTGTCTTCACCGACATTGTCGGTATGGCCGGCCATTGTCAGGCTGTATTCCGGGTATTTCAGCAAGACTGAAGCCACGTCGTCCAGCACTTTTGGCGAACCGGGCAGCAGTACCGCTTTGCCAGTTTCAAACTGGACAAATTTGATGGCCAGGTCAATTTTTTGCTTGTCTTCTTTTTTGATTTCCGGACAACCTTTCAAAGCAATGGTACCCGGCACATCTACACAGCGGTCTTCGTTGTCGTATACACCGTCGCCATCCGTATCGGGGCAACCTTTGTGCATCATGTCGCCTTTTTTATCCGGGCAGGCGTCGTCTTTATCGGCTACACCGTCACCATCGCGATCCGGGCAACCTTTGGTGCTGGCCGGACCTTTTTCACTTGGACAGGCATCGTCAGCATCCATAATGCCATCGCCATCGCGGTCTTTGACCGGGCAACCCATGTTGCTGGCCGGACCCGCTTCGGTCGGACATTTATCCTGTGCATCGGTAATGCCATCGCTATCCGTATCCGGACAGCCTTTTAAAGCAGCCAGCCCTTTTACATCCGGGCAATCGTCTTCCAGGTCGGTAATGCCGTCACTGTCTTTGTCCGGGCAGCCTGCCAGCGCAGCTATACCAGGTACGTCGGGGCATTTATCTTCTGCGTCGGTAATGCCATCACTGTCGCGGTCCGGGCAACCCATCAGCGCTGCCGTCCCCGGGATATCCGGGCATTTATCATTTGCATCCGAAATGCCGTCGCCGTCGCGGTCTTTTGGTTTGCCAAAATAGATCGTGGCACCGATACCATGTTGCCAGTACGTTTTATCATCGAATGAAATGCGGTACTGTGATTGTGGCGTGATGTACAAATTCTCGAATACGCGGATATTCAGGCCGATACCCACCGGCACATTGAATTGAAATTCCGAATCATCCTGATTGTAGGTCGAACCGATACCCGCGTGAATGGTCGGGTTGATCAGATTACCGTATTTAAACAGATTTTGCTGTACCAGTACATCCAGATTGCCGAGCAGTTTGTCGCGGCCGGATTCTGTCGCATTGTTGTACACTTTACCGACGCCCACTTTTACCGGTACTACCAGCCAGGTATTGCCCACCAGTTTGCGATTGTAGTCTATTTCAACCCCGCGACCACCGGCGTCGCGCCAGATTTCGCCAAACTTGTAATTGTCTTTGAGCGGGGTGAGGGTATTGTACCAAATTTCACGGAACGTAACACCGTGTTTGGGTTGTGCGATTGCCTGCTGCTGTAGCAATACCAGCGATAGCACTAAACAGAGAGTAGTGAAAAAATGCTTCATAAATGTTGATTTAGTTAATCTGATTCGATGATTATTCGCACAAGTTGCGGACTTGCAAACAATAGAATTGCAGGGCAAAAAAAGGACTTTTTTCTTAGATAATTTTCGAATATGATTTTTTTGTTAAAATTTTAGCGGCAGGATGGGACTGCGGGTCAGGCTAAAGCCTTTGCTTGTAGCGGCAGGATGGCAATCTGTACTCCCATCCTGCCGCTACGGGGAAATCCATCCCTTACTCGGCATCCGGTTTGGCCGCATCCGACAGCCGGTCGAAAGTCAACTCCGGGTCCCATTGCCACAGGCCGGCGGCGTATTCACGGGTCATAAGGGCTACGTTCGCTTCGTGAAAAGTCTGCTGTAAACGGGGAAAATGGTACCGACTCCACAGCGAACTATCATCGAAAGGAACA
>JBBRDQ010000243.1:0-7279 GCA_038203695.1 Chitinophagales bacterium | reverse complement strand
CATCCAGACCCAGTTTCTAAACCTCACCGACGAGACCGTTTCGGAAGGCTACGTCAATGGTATCCTTGCCAAAGACCCGGATGTGGAAGCGGCGGTGTGCTTAGTGGGTGGATGGCAGCCCGGTACGCTGGCCGAAACTACCGGCTACGAATTCGACAAGTTGATAAAACTGAACTTTATGACGGCCTACAACATCGTGCGCCCGCTCATGGCTTATTTTGAGCGGCGCGGCACCGGTGGTCAGTTTATTTTCATCGGCGCCCGACCGGCCATCAACCCCGCCGAAGCCAAAGGTCAGGTCGCCTATGCTTTCTCCAAATCGCTGCTCCTACAGTTGGCGGCAATGATTAACGACATGGGTAAGTTCAAGAACATCCGCGCCAGCGTTATCATCCCCTCGCTGCTCGACACTCCCCAGAATCGCAACGCGTTTCCGGATGCGGAGCCGGAAGAATGGGTCACCCCGAAGGTCGCTGCTGACACCATTTCATTTCTGTTCAGTGATACGGGTGACAACCTGCGCGAGGCCATTATCAAACTCTATCACCAGGCGTGATATGGAAATCTTAGCGTTCATTTGGATACTGCTCGCGTGTTACCTGGGAGTAGGCTTTGTTTTCGCCCTCTTTTTTCTTTCGGGTGGAGCCGCTAGAATGGATGCGGCAGCACGCGGCATTTCGTGGCAAACCAAGGCATTGCTGCTACCGGGTAGCGTCGTTTTATGGCCGGTTTTGCTGGTATTGTTAAGAAAAAAGGGGTAAACATGGAACAAAGGAAAATACATCTATACGTGTGGCTGGGACTGGCGATACTGCTGCCAATCAGCTGGCTGCTCGCCGTTTTGTCCATCCCGGATGCTGTAGAACAAGAACCGGTTCGGGGAGACATTGCGGCAGCCTTGCCCATCGTAGTGGCGAAAAAAGAATCCGGGGAATTCCTGATTCGATGGCTGCGCGACAGTGCGGGGCAACGCGAACAAGTTGAAATTTTTATCACCAAACCCCTCGAAAGTCCGAATACGACGGTCGTTTTAAAGAAAAACGCGGCAGATACCCAACTGCTCGGCATGCTTTCGACACGCGGTTTCTATCGTTTCACGCTGGATTCCAGCCAGTTGCAATTGCCCGGCTTTGACCTCGTTTTTTCGGATGAGATCAAACTAAAGGTACTGCGATCGGTTCCGCTCAGGCGTCCAGTCATCCAATGAATCACTTCCTGCAAACACCATCCTGAACAATGTCCCTCTCCTACGACCCTATTCACTGGACGCGCTATAAGCGTCGCTACGACAAAGTAATGGCCGCCATACTGGCGGCTTTTCTGTTATTGTTTGTCGCTACACAGCTGCTTTTTTTTCCTGAAATCACCATCGAAACGCTGGTCATTCGTGCTACGGGGACCTTGGGTTTTTTAATGCTGCACGTTATTCTGGTTATCGGGCCACTTTGTCGGCTCCAACCCCGATTTTTGCCGCTGCTCTACAACCGGCGGCATTTGGGCGTGACGATGTTTTTCATGGCGGCCATACACGGCGTGTTTAGCCTCGTGCAGTTTCACGCCAACGGTAACACAGACTGGTTGACTTCGCTCTTCACGTCCAACACGGCCTACGGTTCGGTGCAGCGTTTCCCGTTTCAGAGCCTCGGTGCCGGTGCGCTGCTCATTTTGTTCCTGATGGCCGCTACCAGCCACGATTTTTGGTTAAAAAACCTGGGGTCACGCTGGTGGAAATGGTTGCACATGGGCGTTTACCTGGCTTATGCGCTGCTGGTGATGCACGTTGCGCTGGGTATTTTGCAGTTTGAAAAGTCACCCTTGCTGATTGGAATTTCCGGTTTGGGAATGTCGATGGTCCTTGGCTTTCACGTGGCGGCAGGACTCAAACAGGCCAGGGCCGACAGCCAGGCAAGACGCAAAAAGGTGGGCGCAGAAGATTCCCCCTTTGTCTTCGCCTGCAATGTGGCCGACATACCGGAAAACAGGGCCAAAATGCTCCTCATCGCCGATCAGCAGATCGCCGTTTTTAAATACGACCAGCGAATCTCGGCAGTTCACAACCGCTGCAAGCACCAGGGCGGGCCACTAAGCGAGGGCAAAATACTCGATGGCTGCATTACCTGTCCCTGGCATGGCTACCAATATCTCCCCCATAATGGCCAATCACCGCCGCCGTTTGTGGAGAAAGTAGCCACCTACGCCGTGCGCGTCGAAGCCGGCAAAGTGTATGTTAACCCAACACCGTACCCGGAAGGTACGGCACAAATACCCGCTGAAATCGCATGAGTACCTTGGAAAAAGATACAGAATTTTACATTGGCTGGCAAGCCGAAGCACCGCCCCGCATCGCCCGAAGCGTTCGCCGGGCAGTCCTGATTATCGTGATAGGCAGTGTGGGGGTGGCCTTGCTCACCGTATTGGCGCAGCGCGGTTTCAACACCGCTACTTTTGAGTTTGGGCAAACAACCGAATTGGAAGGCTGGGTCACGGCTGAACCTTTTCCGATGCTTAATTTACCCGGTACTGCTTCGCGGCCCAAACAGCAACTATTGCTGCTATCACCCGGTAAATTCGGCGCCGCACAAAAACTGCATGAAATAGCGCAAAAAATTGGGCAATCCATCGTCGGTCAGCGGGTTCACATGCGTGGCTTCTTAATTTACCACGATGGTAAAACGGCCTTTGAAATATCGGATGCGACCCTTTTACCCGTAAATGGCGCTAAAACACCCAGCATTCCGGTTGAAACAATCGCCGACTCTGTGTGTCTGCGCGGCGAAATCACCGACCCCAAATGCCTGCTCGGCGTGATGAAGCCCAGCCAAGGGAAATCCCACCTGGATTGCGCCGTTCGGTGTATCGCCGGAGGCATACCACCCGTGCTGAAAGTGGCCAACGCCGCCGGAGTGGCCGAGTATTACCTGCTTATCGGCCCAGACGGGCAAGCCATCAACCAGCAACTGCTTCCCTTCGTCGGCTACGGCGTGTCTATGCAGGGTCGGCTCGAACGGCAGGGCGACTGGCTGTATCTGCGTACCAACCCCTTGACAATCAAGCATTTCGATAAATCAATGCTGCATATTACGATGTGTCATTGATACTTTACAGCATGTTCCCGAACACACGTTGCAGAACAACACACTGGCCATCATGAAAAACATCCAGCTCTTTCTTCACGCCCTGCCGCCCAATACGCCACCAGACGTGCCTTTTTTTGCCGCCGGCGATTTTAACAATTGGCAACCCGACGACGAGCGCTTCCGCTTTGCGTCAAAAAATGGCGGTTGCTACGCGCTTGAAATTCCCATCCCAAGCAGCGGCGCGATGGCCTTCAAAATCACGCGCGGCAAGTGGTCAAGCGTAGAATGTGACCACATGGGCAATGACCGGCCCAACCGGAGCGTGGCTGCCGACGAAAACGCCGTCCAAATTTCAGTGGAACGATGGGCAGACCTTCCGCTCGCCCCCAGTCGTGCAGAAGTACTGCTCCTGCACTCGGCCTTGCCTGTACCGCAATTGGGGCGAACCCGCCGTATCTGGGCGATGCTTCCTCCAGGATTCCGCGACAGCACTGCGCCCAACCGGCCGGTAGTGTATATGCTGGATGGACAAAATCTCTTCGATAACCCGGAAGCCATTTTTGGCTCCTGGAACGTGGACAAGGCGTTAAGCCAGCTGTTTCTGAGCGCGCCAACCCATGCAGACACACCCCGTCTTTTGAACGAAGCGGCTTTACTCCCCGTCATTATTGGCATCGAAAACGGGCGGCAACACCGCATGGACGAGTACGCGCCCTGGCGCAATGAGGAAGAAGGCGGCGGCGGCGAGGGCGCGCACTTGCTCGACTTTATCTGCCATACACTCCGGCCTTTTGTGGAAAAGCAACTGGGCATCCGCCCGAAACGCGTGCATACGGGCATTATCGGCAGCAGCATGGGTGGGTTGTTTGCGCTGTACGCTGCGCTGGAGCGGCCTGAGGTATTTGGAATGGTCGGGGTATTTTCGCCCGCGCTCTGGTTTTCACCCGCCATATTCGACCTGGCAAAAAAGAAAAGAAAGAGCAGCCTGCCGCAGAAAATACTGCTGATGGCGGGCCAGAAAGAAAGCGCAACGATGGTCAGCGATTTGTTAGACCTGTATGAAAATCTCTTGGAGGCCGGACACAAAGATGAGTGCCTGCACTACGACTTGCATTCCGATGGGCTGCACGCAGAATGGTTCTGGGCCAGGGAATTCGAGCATGCGCTGAATTGGCTTTTGGGTGCGGCGAAGAACTGCCATTTTCGCGGCGTAAGCAGCGATTTTATCCAGTTTAAACAGCATACGCGCAAACGGCAATTGTCGGTCAGCATTTCCCCGCATCTCAAAAACCCTTTGCTGGAGATCCGCGATTATTGCCATGACCGACAATTTCAACATCCGCTGGCAGAGCACCAGGGCGATATTTCTTATCGGGAATGGGAGCATTGTTTATACTCAGTACGTCTGCTCTCGGACAACGACCTTGTTTTTTCACGACGGCTGTTCCTGTGAGTTCTTTTGTGCAATACCTTGTTGAAAATTTGACAACCTTATGGAAAAATCAATTTGGTACCTGGAGGAGATTGATTTGTACGAAATTCTTTGCCCGTACAAATATCGCGACCATTTGAAGTCGCACCCGCTCAGCAATTACAACAAAACCGACTTCCTGTTTATGGAGGGCGATCTGGCCAAAGAGATTTTCTTAGTAGCCGAAGGGCGGGTCAAAATCGGCTATTATGACCAAGATGGTTCCGAACAAGTGCTGGGCTTTGTGAGCAAAGGGGAGATTCTGGGCGAACTGGCGGTATTTGGCTTGGTTCGTCACAAAGAATTCGCCCAGGCGATGACGGACCGCACCAAAATCTGCCGACTCGGCGTAGAAAAAGCCCGCGAACTGGCCCGTGACTACGTGCCTTTCTCGCTCACCCTCACCTTGCGCATCGGCGAGCGTACCCAAAAGTTGGAGCGCCGGATACAAATTTTGCTGTTCAAAGATGCTCGAAAGCGATTGGTAGAGTTTCTGAAAGACCTCTGCCGCGACTTGGGCCAGCCCTACCGCACCGGCGTGAAAATCAACCTCGAAATCACGCAGAGCGACATCGCTGCACTCATCGGCGCGTCGCGCAAAACAGTTTCGCTCCTGTTCACGGATTTAGAGAATGAAAACTTAGTCAAATTCTTTAACCGAAAAGAAATTTACGTGCCGAATGTGGAAATTTTAGCCTGATTTTTTTGCACAATGTTACCCAGGTAAACTCCCGCCGTTGCTGCATCCAAGACCTTTGCCCAGTCTATGAAATAAAAGATTGACCGGACAAACAATGGAAGCATACGACATCATTATCATCGGTACCGGCGCAGGTGGCGGTACACTCGCCCGGCAACTCGCCCCCTCCGGCAAAAAAATCCTGCTCCTCGAACGCGGCGATTTTCTGCCTAAGGAAAAAGAAAACTGGGATCCGCTGGCCGTAGCGGGCGGGCGCTACAAAACCACCGAAATGTGGCGCGACGGCAATCAAAACGCCTTCTCGCCTTACCACCACTATTGGGTGGGTGGCAACACCAAAATGTATGGCGGCGCACTGCTGCGGTTGCGCGAACAGGACTTTGGTGCAATACAGCATTTTGATGGAATTTCGCCCGCATGGCCGCTGCAATACGCCGATTTCGAGCCTTGGTACAGCGAAGCCGAACAGCTGTACTGCGTACATGGAGAGCGGGGCATAGACCCTACTGATCCACCCGCCAGCCGCCCTTACCCTTTTCCTAAACTGCCGTTCGAGCCGCGCATGACCGAGATTAGTCAGGCCATTCGGGCACAAGGATTGCATCCCACGCCCATCCCATTGGCACTCCGACTGCCGCAGGATGCAAATGGCAAAAGCACCGATCGAGTCAATCTGGAATACTACGACGGCTATCCAGACCCAACTGGCTCGAAGGCCGACAGCCATGAAATCGGGGTCGCAGCCGCGCTTTTACACCCAAACGTAACGTTGCTGCGCAATCGCAAAGCCTTGAAAATCAACACCGATGCGCGTGGAAAACGCGCAGTGAGCGTACAAGTAGCATTTGAAGGAAAAGAAGAAACCTATAACGCGGACACCATCGTCGTGTCTTGCGGTGCCATTAATTCAGCGGCGCTGCTGCTGCGATCTGCCAACGAGCAGCACCCAAACGGATTGGCCAATAGTTCCGGTCAGGTCGGGCGCAACCTGATGATTCACAACAACGGCGTGGTGTTGGCGTATTCCGCCAAACCCAATCCTTCCACCTTCCAAAAGGCCATTCTTATCCCTGATTTCTATTATGGTGCAGCCGACAGTCCACATCCACTCGGCTCGATCCAGAACATGGGCAAAGCCGACCCTTTGCTGCTCGCCGACGCGGTGGGCGACGACCTGAACAAAGACGGCAAAGACGCGGCCCACTTCGCTGGACACATCATTGATTTTTTCATCACCGCCGAAGACTTACCCCGCGCGGAGAACCGCGTTGCGGTGGACACCGAAGGCAATATCCAGTTGCACTACACGCCTAACAACCTTGAAGCCTACCAGCGCCTGCACGAAAAATTAGTCGGCATCATGGATAAGGTAGCCGAAAGCGAAAGCGTGGGTGGGAGTACCCGATACTACGGTTTCAAACTCGGCATTGGCGGAGTGAGTCACCAGAACGGTACCTGCCGCTTCGGTACAGATCCGCACACTTCCGTACTCGACCTGAATTGTAAAGCCCACGATCTGGAAAACCTCTACGTCGTAGATACCTCGTTTTTTCCTTCTTGCGGCGCAGTCAATCCTTCGCTGACCGCCATGGCCAATGCACTGCGGGTAGGGGCGCATTTGCTGAACAGGTAAATCCGCCCAATCGACTTTCAAACCCAGTTTTCTGAATTCTTCCACCGCAAAAACACAAGTCATTGCTTACCCGTTCCTACAGAAAACCGGAATCAACTTTTACTTTTTTCAAACGCCCGTCAAGCGCTCTAATTATGTACCAACAACCTAACAATCGCCTCAAAAAACAAACCTGCATTGTCACCGGTGCGAACTCTGGAATTGGCCGCGCAGTGGCTATGGCTATGGCCCGCGATGGGGCGAACGTGGTCGTCAACTATGTTTTTGGCGAAGAATCCGCGCAGCAAGTCGTGGCCGAAATCCAGCACATGGGTGGCACCGCCATTGCCGTCAAATGTGATGTCAGCAAAGAAGACGAGGTAATCGCCATGTTCCAGGAAACGGTTGCCACCTTTGGC
>JBBRDQ010000242.1:0-7352 GCA_038203695.1 Chitinophagales bacterium | reverse complement strand
GGTGAAAATCGGTTTCCACTCCAACGAGCCGATACAATCAACGCCGATTACCTGGATGCACGCGCGAAACACTGGCGGATTCTGGTATGGCAGTTTATGAGCGGCATCGCCTTTCGCGTGCTGGTGTTGAGCGGTTTTTTGATCCTGGGGAGTTTGCTCGTCATGGATAATCAGTTGAATATTGGTCAGTTTGTTGCGTCTGAAATTCTGGTGATGTATGTCATTGACTCAGTTGAAAAACTGATTTTGCTGCACGAAACGGGCTATGATGTGCTCACGGCAATTGAAAAAATCGGTCAGGTGACGGATCTGGAGCTAGAGCGTGAAGACGGTGTGCGGGTGGAAGAGTTTTGCACCGACCAGCCACTGGCTATTGAACTGCGCAACCTTAGTTACCAGTACGACGACAGTGTATTGCCCATCCTGAATAACCTGAATTTGGTCATCAAAGCCGGGGAGCGCGTGGCAGTTACTGGTTACAGTGGCTCTGGAAAAAGTACCTTGCTGCAAATATTATCTGTCATAAAACGCGATTTTACCGGTAGTTTGCTGTTCAATAATCTGCCGAAACAAAACATCCATTTGCGCAGTCTGCGCGAGCAAATCGGCGACGTTTCCAGCCAGGAAGATGTTTTTAAGGGCACTATCCGGGAAAACATAACGGTTGGTAATGAACGCATTGCGCTCCAGCGGGTGCTGGAAGTAGTCGAAGCAGTGGGCTTGAACGAATTTATCCGCAATGCCCCTGGCGGCCTGGATACGGAACTATTGCCCGGCGGTAAAAATATTCCGCGCAGCACCATCGCCAAAATTCTGATAGCGCGGGCGATTACTGGCCAACCCAAACTCTTGGCTATGGAAGAACCGCAGGGCAATCTCAACTTCCGCGACCGGGTCCGTATTGCTCAGTTACTGACCGACCGGAGCCGCCCCTGGACCTTTGTTGCGGTAAGCGCTGACCCCCTGCTGGCTTCTATGTGCGACCGGGTGCTGGTGTTGCGCGCCGGTGAAATTGTCTTCGACGGCACTTTTGATGATGTGCAAAAAACACCGCACTATCAGCGGGTATTCCGCCTGAATGAGATAAATGGAGAACTCTAATGATAGGTAAACCAATGCTACATAAATTAACAACCCTGCTACTTGCTTCACTTGTCTGAAATATGTTAAATATCTCCAATAATGCCATTCATGCCGGCGATGACCTGAGCGGCTGCCGATCGACGCAAAAGAACAAACTGTCGCCCTGGCACTTGTCCTTTCGCAATCTCCTGCTGCTCTTGCTGGGTATTTTCCTGATTTTTATGTTGCTGCCCTGGACGCAAAACGTCCGTGCAGATGGCTTGGTGACGACCCTTCGCCCGGAACAACGACCGCAAACGATTCATGCGACCATATCCGGCCGCATCGAACACTGGTACGTCACCGAAGGCCAGTCAGTAAAAAAAGGAGATACGATTGTTTTCCTTTCGGAGGTTAAATCGGAGTATTTCGATCCGAACCTGGTGGGCCGCGTCGGCAATCAGGTCGCCGCCAAACAAGGCGCTATCGAATCGTACGGTGGGAAAGTGGGCGCACTGGAAAATCAAATCGGTGCAATGGGCCGTGAATTGCAAAATAAGATCGCACAGATCCAACAAAAAATCCTGCAATCGCGACTGAAAATTCAAAGTGACAGCCTTAAAACCATCCAGGCCGAGATCGATCTGCAAGTGGCACAACGCCAGTATGCGGGCATGAAAGCCATGTATGAAAAGGGCCTGGAATCGTTAACGAAATTTGAGGAACGCCGGTTGAAATTGCAAGAAGCAGAAACCAAACTGGTCACTGCGCAAAATCAATACGAAAGCAGCCGCAACGATTTCAGTATTTACCGTACCGATCTGCAATTGACGCAGAACGAGTACACCAATAAAATTGCCAAAGCCCAAAGCGACCGTTTCAGTACACTTTCCGAACAATACGATGCGAAAGGTTCGGTCAATAAATTGCAGATTGAGCAGGAAAACTATGCCCGACGCGCCAGTTTCTACTACATCACCGCGCCCCAGGATGGCTATATCGTGAAGGCAATCAAGCCGGGTATCGGCGAGATTGTCAAAGAAGGCGACCCCGTGGTAAGCATTCAACCAGCTGATTACCAACTGGCAGTAGAGATGTACGTCAAGCCACTCGACCTGCCGCTGCTACAGGTTAGCCACGAAGTTCGGTTCATTTTTGACGGTTGGCCTTCGTTCTTTTTCAGTGGTTGGCCAGGGGTGTCATTTGGGACATTTGGCGGGAAAATAGCGGCCATTGACCGAAATATCAGTGCAAATGGCAAATTCCGAGTGCTGGTTGCACCAGACACTACGGAGGTGCCCTGGCCCATCGCTGTCCAGCCGGGCGGAGGGGCCAAAGGAATTGCTTTGCTGAACAATGTGCCGGTCTGGTACGAACTGTGGCGGATTCTCAATGGTTTTCCCGCCGACTTGTATAAACGTCTCGAGGGCGGCGCGTCAGCACCTAAGGCAAAATAACCTTTCTGGCTGCTAATCAATGTATTACAATTGCATTATGAAATGGATTCCCTTTATTTTACTGACTTTCGGACTCAATATTGCCGCCGCTCAAATACCGGTAGCCCCGCCAACCCTGGAATGGGCAGCCTTTCGTCAGCAGGTGCTGGACAACCATCCGCTGGCGTTACAGGCCAATCTATACCGCGACCAGGCCAAAGCCAGTCTGTTGCGCGCCCGCGGCGGCTTTGACCCAAAATCGTATGCAGAATTTTCAAATAAAAACTTTACCGATAAAAACTATTATCGCTACACCGAAGCCGGTATTAAATACCCAACCTGGCTGGGGCTTGAATTAAAAGGCGCCTATAATCTGACCTCCGGCGAATTCCTAAATTCAGAAAGTAAACTTCCTAAAAATGGACAGGCGGTCTTCGGATTCAACTGGACGCTGGGGCAGGGCTTGCTCCTCGACGAACGTCGGGCCGGCCTTCTCCAGTCAAAAATCGGCTTGGAAACAGGCGATGCCGAGCGCGCCGATGCCCTTAATGACCTATTGCTGGATGCTGCAAAAGCCTACTGGAATTGGGTGCTGACGGATAATCAAGTACGTATTTTTCAGGACGCGCTACAACAGGCCGAAATACGCAATGAAGCCATCTCTGAAAGTTTTCGCCAAGGCGAACGATCGCCCATTGATACGCTCGAAACGTTTATTCAAGTGCAAAATCGCCGCCTGGATGTCAATTTCGCCCAGACTGATCTGCAAAATGCGGCCCTGGCCTTGCAGGTATTTTTATGGGATGTCAACCAGCAGATCGCTTCGATTTCGTCTATTGCGCCTGCGCCCGCGTTGTTGACCGAGCAATATGCCGCCCTCGCACCGCAAAACGCCAGCGCCCTGCTGGAGCAAGCCCGTTTACGGCATCCGGCCCTGCGTTTGTACGCCGCCAAACTGCAAGCATTGGACGTAGAACGCCGGCTGAAAATAGAAAAGCGCAAACCAGTCCTCGACCTGAATTACAACCTCCTGGGCAATGGCTGGTCGTTTTTCCCAACGCCCAGTACCGATGGCCCGGGCGTCTTACTCAACGACATTAAATGGGGGATCCAGTTCAGTTACCCGATTCTCAACCGCAAGGCACGTGGCGACTTGCAAATCACCCAAATTAAAACGGCACAAACGGATTTCGCCCTACGGCAAAAACGCCAGGAGATCGAAATGAAAGTACAGCAATATGCCAACGAACTCAACAACTTATCCAGTCAAATCAATCTTTATCAAGGAATTGTGAGTAACCGACGCATTTTATTAGCGGCTGAAAATACGCGTTTCTCGCTGGGCGAAAGTTCTGTTTTTCTGATTAATACGCGCGAACAAGCCTGGTTGGATGCCCAGGTTAAGTACCTGAAATTGCTGAGCGAGTACCAAAAAGCGCAAGCTGGTTTGCGCTGGGCAGCGGGTACACCATAAAAAATGAAAAGTGAAAGCGTGAAAAATTTTGGACAACCGATCTTTGCAGCGCCTGATTTTTCATGCCTCCACTTTTCATACTGTACTAAAGTTACTGTATTGTTACTGCAAACGTCACATCAAAGTCGGTCTCGCCGCCGGGATTGTTCAGATCGCCCTTGTTCGTCGGCTCGTGGTGCAGTACAATGTTTACGGTACCCGATCCGGTGGATCCTTTGGTCCAGGTGGATTTAAGACCGAAGGTTTTGCCGTCATCATCCAGGTTAAAATTGCCGATGGTAAAAACGCCGTTCGTCGCGGCATAGGTAAACAGATGCACTTTATTTTCCTTCTCAATTTCTTCCGTCAGGTCTTCTACCGGCGTTTTGGTATCGTCATAGACGTGCATTTGGACGTTAAATTCAGTCCCGGCTGAAGACGGAATAAAAATACCCTGAATGGTAGGCGCATTCCCGCCATCGCCGTCTTTGTCTTCCCAGGTAAATTCCTGGTCGAAGGTACTGGTACCTGTTCCAATGACGTGTGCCACCACACGAGTGATATTTTCCTGGGCTGTATTTTTGTCTTTTTTGCAACCAGTGACCGATAATCCGGCGATGAGCAGGGCAAAAAGCAATGTTTTGAAATTCATTTTTGTGTGTTGCATGATATTCGTTGTTAAAAGTTAAAAGTTAAAAGTTATTTTAAAAAATCCATTTTGCGCGCACGCCCACATTTACCCCTGGCTCATCGGCATAATACCGGAAGAAGTTGAGGTATTCGCGGTAGCGCAGATTCGTCAGGTTCTGTGCCGTCAGCCCTACTTCAAGCGGCTGGTGACCGTGTACATAAAAAGTATGCGCCGCATCAAAACTCAATGTAGTATAAGCGGCGGGTGGCGCTTTGACCAGTCCTTCCGCCGGAAAACGCGTCTGCCGCAACGCCGAAGTCGCCAAAACCCGGATGTAGGTGGCCGCCCCAGGCTGCGCTTTGGGACTGTTTTTGCGTTCACCCAGTTCCCATTTCACGCCGTACTGAAAACGGTCGGTCGGCATCAGCGGCAGCCATTCCTGCGCTACCGTTATACCATTTTCACCGGTATAGGCACCCGATCGCTGTCCGCGCAGGAGCGAAATACGCGATTCCACCGACCAGTGCCGGTCGATAGGTACCGAAAAACTCCCGTCTAAACCCTGCAATACGGCATTGGCCTGCTCGTAATGATACGCTGGAAAGGCGCCACGCACCGTCAGCACAAATTCCTTCTGCGGATTCAAAAAGATAAAATCCTGAATTTGATTGCGGTAAACCGTCAGTGTAGCCTCCGTGCGTTTGTTTTGATACTGTAAGGTCAGGTTGGTATTCCAGGCTTTTTCCGGCGACAGATCACGACGGCCTTGCTCAAACGTACCCGCGCCGTGGTGAACACCCCGCGCAAATAGTTCGTTGATGTGCGGTGGCCGCCAGGCAAAACCGGAGTTCAGCGTCGCATCCAAATTTTTGGTGAAATGGTAAATCAATCCCAGCGTGCCCGAGGCATTGCCAAAATGAAGTGTCGTATCGATATTGTCCTTAAAATTCCCATCGCTCGTGACATGGCTCCAGCGGTAATCGTACCGCGCACCAGCCTCAAATTCCCAGGGTGACGGAAAGCGTCGCCAGCGCTCCATCGCCCACACCGAACCGCCTAAGGTCAGGTAATCCGGAATTAATCCGCCGCGGCCCACCAGGTTGGTTTGCTGGATCGTTTGCACGCCTATGCCGCCTTGCCAGTGGTGTATGGGCACATGTTCCAGCGACATGTCCAGGGTATTAGTCCAGATGCGAAAGGACAACTGCGGCGTAGTCGACTGGTTCTGCGTCGTGGAACGCAACACATCGTATTCGCGGCGGTTGTTGAATTGTCCGGCATATTGCGTCGTCCATTTCCAGCGGTCATTGAGTTGAAAAGCCGCCCGGTATTTAAACAGGTAATGCTGCACGCGCTGGTAGGGGCGAGCGATATCGTAGGTGAATGCATCCTTGTTGTTCAACGGAACCGGGCTGTTGATGGCCAGTTGCAGATCCGTCAGGTTACCGATGTGCGCAGCCCGCAAAATACCCAGTTGCTGACTAAAGATAGAGGCGTTGGCGTCGAAATTCCAGCGTTTGGTGCGCCAGGTGGAGATCAGGGCCAGGTTCAATTCAGATGCGCCGGTATTGGCCAGCCAATAGTCGGGTGCGCGCAAATTACCGCTGCGTTTAGCCGTACCCTGCAAGCGGAAGGCCAGCGTTTTATCTTTCAAATGCCAGTCAATCGCCCCCGAACCAACCCCGCCAAAACCATTGGAAAAACCGCCCAACGAGACCCAGCCTGCGGTGCCGGGTTTGGCGCGCAAGGGTGCGGGTTCCAGTATAACTGCACCACCCATCGCGCCTACGCCATACCGCACGCCGGCCGCTCCTTTGACGACTTTGATCACACTGGCCGCAAACGGATCGACCTCTGGGGCGTGTTCGCTGCCCCACTGTTGCCCTTCCAGAATGACGTTGTTGCTGACGATAGCAATGCGGTTGGAGTGTAATCCCTGGATGACCGGTTTGGCGATGGTCGCACCCGTATTCAAGGTGGTGACGCCCGGCAATTTTTTCAACGTTTCACCCAGATTTACGCCTTGTGTCGCCTCCAGATCGGCCTGCGATACCTTACTTTCTGCTTGCGCAGCCTGTGGCGCTACCGCTTTCTCCAAGATGACTACCTCACCTAATACATTGTCGTGCAACAGTTTAAAGTCAATCGTAGCATTTTCCGTCAGGCGTATCTGCTGCGTTTGATGTGCACATTCGACATGACTTACTTCGACCGTATAGGACGTATTATCGCACAAATTGGGGACAGTAAAAAAACCGTCTTCGTCCGTAATTGCACCCTTACCGGTCCCTTGGATCGTTACGGTTGCATAGGCCAAAGGCTCTTTTGTATCGGCTTCCAAGACATGGCCCCGCAGCGCAATATGGCAATCCTGCGCACCCAAACGGATACCTGCGCAGAGACTACAGAAGCCGATTAAGACGACTCTGCTGTTCAGCATAATTGTTGATTGAAGAAGTGTAAGTAACGGCCTTTCCGGTTGGAAAAGGCAGACTGCGGTCGGGATGTGCCCGTTATTTACCAATTAAATACACCAGGCAGACATTATTCGCGACTAGGCATGAGCAGGTGGGCCGCGCAAAAAAAGGCGGTGATAAATGGGCAAATCGGGCGTATTGGCAGCATAAAACAGCGTATCCGCATCGATAACCGGCGGCAACACGTCGTTAAAGTAATATACCGGTGGGATTTCCGGTATTGAAAGCACAAAAGCACAAATCGTACAATCGTTGCCTTTATAGCGCTCATCGTGAATGTGCGCACCGCCATC
>JBBRDQ010000241.1:0-7397 GCA_038203695.1 Chitinophagales bacterium | reverse complement strand
GCCTTCCTTAAACTCCAACTCACGCATAATCAGGCTTTTACGCGTCTTTTCATTCCCTTCAATGACAATTTTGTCGATGTGCACGTATTGCGCGACCAGTGAACCGACGCAACAACCTACCAACAATGCCGACATACATATCACCCGTATCCAACCCTCGACCCTGCCTTTACATCCACTTAGATAAGGACATTGAACCGGCGCTTCTTTGCAAGGGCGGATTGGGAGTGGAGTAATACCACACAGCTCTTTTTCCCGGAAATTAGACTCCACTTATTTTTTAAAATTTTGATAATCAGAAACTTATATACTTTTGCGGCGTAAAACATATTTATTTTTTACGAGCGGTACAAACTCTAAGGTATCGCAACAAACGACAATTCCGGCAAAAAACGTTTGAAGCGGGTGATTTGACGGAAAAAAACCGATATTTCGCAAAAAAAGTGTAAAAAAGACGGCCATGACTGATTTCATGCAAGACCCGATTTTTTTCGGCCTGATCTGGGCTATTTTCATTGTGGGCGGTGTCATCATCGGCTGGTCGCTGCGTGCAGCTTTCCCAGAAAAAGAAGTGGGTCGGAAACTGGCCCGGACGGAACAGGACCGCAACGCCCTGGCCAGAATGTACAATCATTTGAAATACCAGCAGGAACTGCGGGAGGCCGATTTCAAACGCACCTCCCTCGAAATAGAAACCCTGCACGATCGTATCTTGTCGCTGGAGTCGGAGAAAAAGACCCGATTTGCCGATGGTACGTTGCTTAGAAAGGCAGAAGCAAATGCGCGTTATTTTGCGGAAAAAGTGACCGCACTCGAATTACAATCGACCGACCTGCGTACTCGTAATACGCAACTGTCCGCCGAATTGCTGCAAATGCAAAGTGAACTGGAAGCCTGGCAAGTGCTCTATCGCGATTTCCAGGTCATGCAGCAGCAACTTCGCCGCTTCGAACTACACGCGATGGCACTGGAAACAGCGCGCAATGTGCTGCGCAAACAACTGGACACTGCGCAAATTGAAATCGAGAATTTGCAACTCAATCTGGTACAACAAAAAAATGCCACTCCGGTCAAAACTACCAGCACCCATAGCGGCAAAAAAGGTGGCCCAGCCGCCCCCGAACACCCCGACGATTTAAAAATCATCAATGGCATTACGCCCTTCGCCGAACAACAACTGCATGCGCTGGGCATCTCCACATTCCAGCAGATCAGCCGCTGGGATGACGATACCATCATCGCATTCGCCAAAGCATTAAGCATCAGTCCCGGCAAAATATACCAGGAAGACTGGGTAGGACAGGCACGCTATCTGGAAAGCGGCGCAGAACGATGAGTTTAATGGTTAATGGTTAACGTATAATGGTTAATGGTTAATGATTAATTGCTATGTTGTATTCATTGGCGTAGAACACATTAACCGTTAATCATTAACCATTAATCATTAAAAATTTATCGGTCATATTTGTGCAGATCATACCGGTCGATCACGCCAATCAATTTTTCGGCATACGTGCGATCGGTGGCATATCCGACTGATTTCAATCCATAGGCCCACTGCCGATAATCGCGGCCGTATTTTTTCAGTTTAGCGTAGCGGCCGGTAGAGATCATCTGACTGTGCGCGCGCCAACTGTCCCAGGCGTTGCCAAATTTTCGGAAAAAGTCTTTGTGTGTATCGTCGGTAAAGTTAGAGCAGTGGCCCGTTTTGCAATGCCTGGAAAAACACTTGATGCCAAAGTGGTTGTTGTTGCGCACCGCGAGTTTGCTGGTGCCAGCCCGGCTTTCAATCAGTCCCTGGGCCAGGCTGATACTGGCCGGCACCCCATATTTTTGCATTTCACCGATCGCGACTTTCGAATACCGGTCGATGTAATCCCGGGTCATATCCGAGGTCAATTCACCGGCACTTACCGGTGCCGCTTCATTTTTGCTTTTCCAGTTTGGTTTTTGTCCGCCGCTTTCCGTACCAATTCCCAGGGAAGTCTCAGTCGCGGTTCCGCCAAAGATCGAGCGGCCGGCAAACGCACCGGTATTACCCGCTTCGCCGCGAAATAATACGATATAAGCACCCAGCACCAGCACGCCGATCTTTGCGACGGTATGCGTTCGAAACAGTCCGCCGGTAAGCCGGTTGACCTGAAAACGGATGGCTACCCAATGTCGCCGCAAACCCACCAATATCTGGCGTAACAGCACCGGGATGGGTGGGGCATCCGGGGTTTCCAGCACAACCCGACTGGGGCTGTAGTCACGTTTAGCAGTACGTTTAGGAGCAGCATTAGGGGCTTGTCCTGGCTGCGTGCTCGGTATTTCCGGTTCCGAAGACCATTTTGTTTTTCCCATGACAAAGCGCGAAGGAGCGAGTTAACTGATAAAAAGAAAAAGTGTTGCAAAGCGATTACAAAAGTAATACAAAAAGTTTTATTTTAAAATTAATTGTTGGTTATTTTCGAAACATGTTTCGCAAATCGAACTGTTTATATACACAATCGCTTGTTTGTCAATGATTTTTGACAATTTTACAACATAAAAAGTTTTAAAAATAATCGGGAGCGGAGGATACCGACGACTTACTTACCGTACTGAAATATAAATTGCCGCCTTGCGGAACCGGCTCAGGCAGCCTCGGGCCAGATTTCTGCGCCAGTAAGACAGCGTTTGCAGCCATGTGCCCGTTCTGGTATTTCCAACCAATCGCGCACATCGGTTTGGCCAAACGAATTTGAATCACTAACTTTCCAACTGAAATCAACTTATGGATTTCACAATAAATTTGGACCGCGCTGAACACGACTTCATCACCGCCCTCGTCCATCAGGAACGCTGGGCCCAACAATCACTGTACGAACAGTACTATGGTAAGATGATGGGCGTATGTCTGCGTTATGCGGGGTCGCGCGATGAAGCCCTGGATGTGCTGCACGAAGGTTTTATCAAGGTATTTCAAAACATCGCCCGCTACAAGCCTGGCACTTCTTTACCGGCCTGGATTCGCACGATCGTGGTCAATACCTGTATCGACTACTACCGCAAAAACACCCGGCGGCGCACCGAAGACCTCGACAATTCAACGTACGCGATTTCCAACGACGATCCGGATGCCCTGAGCAGCCTGACCGAGCAGGAAATCCTGGCGGCCGTTCAGGAACTCTCACCCGCCTACCGCGCCGTATTCAATTTATACGTGGTAGAAGGATACTCCCACAAAGAAATTGGCGAGGCTTTACAAATCACCGAAAGTACGTCCCGCAGCAATCTCGTAAAAGCCCGGCTTAAACTCCAGGAATTTTTCGCGACCCGCCGCATGGAATTCGAAACTCACGGCCAAATGACTGCTACAAATCATGGATAATAAAAACTTCGACACCCGCCTCAAGGCATCTTTGGAGCACCTGGACGCCCCCTTCGAGGCATCGACTTGGGCGGCCATGGAACAACGCCTCAATACCCGTACGGCGGGTCCCGATCAGCCTGCGCCGGTAGATAAAGCGGTGTTGCGCGCCCTGGATAACCTGGAGGCACCCTACGTACCCGCGCACTGGGAAATGCTGGCGCAGCGCATGACCGACGATGCCCGTCGCCGTCGCCGCATCTGGATGACTAAACTGGGGGAAGCAGCCATTTTCCTGCTGTTCTTCGCCAATTTGCACTCGTTTCTCGGTCGCACGCCGGATGATAAAACACCGGGTACGCATAAACCTGCCGCCAATATTCCAATTGCGGCTGCACCTACCCGTTCGCATTCCGGTCAACACGCCACTGCCGGCCATAACAAGAATGACAATACTGATAATACGGTGTCGGATGCAACCGCCGCCGGTAGCAATACCGGTTTGGGTGTATCCAACCCTGCCGCAATGCTTGAGTTTACGCTGTTAAACGGGTTGGGTGCACCAGCGCTCATCCAGCATCCAACCGACGGCACCACTGAAAATACACCGGCGAATACGATCCTGGCAGCAGCGGAGATCAACCCATTGTTTCCGGGCACAGTTTCCGCATTTGCGCCATTAAGCGCGCCGACCGTGCAGCCGCTTGCTACTACCTTTGAAACGCTCTCGGTACCATTTTTTGTGAATAAAGCGCCTAAAGCCAGTCATTTATACGTGGCTTCCTTTGCTTCGCTCGATAATAATACCGTGGTTTCCGGCGATTACTCGACCAAATCAAAAGGTTTTGGCGGCGGCATCGCCCTGGGCATTCGCAAAATGAAATGGGGGGTGGAAGCGGGCCTGGGATATTCGCACAAACAATACACGCCGAAAAAAGAACTGGAAATCTACAGCGGCAATGTAGCCAACGGTTATTACGGATCGTACGCTCATGAAATCGAAGCCGAACTGGTTTCTATTCCCGTGAAGATCACCCGCCGCATGGCCCGTTTTAGTAAAATATCTATCCATGCAGTAGCCGGCGTTACGACCAATATCGCCCTGGAAAAAGCCTATCATTACCGGACTGTTTTCTTCCCGGGCTCTACGCCGGATGCGCAACCGGGTAGCCAGCAAATTGTCCAGCAACCGCAATTCCGCAAGCAAGGCAAAGGCGTACTGGAAAATGGCAAACTGACTGGCAATGTCTACGCCTCCGCCGATGTGGGCGCGCGGGTAGAAGTGCCGGTGGGTCAAAATACGACTTTATACGTGGAACCTACGTACCGCCAGGCACTGGGCGGCAAAGGAATCGGCCCGAAAAAAGCGGCCATTCACTCGGTTTGTTTGCAGGTGGGCGTTTTGGCTGGATTGTAAGATTTTGTTGAAATATATAGCAAGGGGTTATTCGCGGAGGATGCGGGTAGCCCCTTTTTTAGTCGCAGCAGGGGTTCCTCTGCGTCTCTCTACACCCAGCACAGCAGCAATGTCCCGACCAGCGGCCCGTGTACAGCACGATTATACGTATTCATCTGTACCTTTAGAGGCGCTGGATGACCGGCGCGGGACTTTCCTGCGGCATTCTAGTATGATATGGAATGATTGCAGGACGACGTATGATTGATAGGCGGCGCATATAATATTGGCATTCCATTTTTTCAAAAAGAAGGTTGACAAACATTATTCCATTGGGGATAAAAACCTTAAAAACGAAGAAACTGGGGCAGGAAAAAACACAGGTAAACTCCAAATCGTTGCTTTTTTTGCTTTGCTTGTTCCCCGGGCTATTTGGCATCCACAGGTTTTACCTTGGATATACGGGAATGGGGGTACTTTACCTTCTCACTTTAGGCTTGTTTGGGATAGGTTGGGTGATTGATTTGATTTTGCTGATTCTACCCAATGGATTGACACCCAAAGGCGAAACACGTTATTAAATCGTGCCGTCTGAGATAGGGGGAGGAGAAAAAGGGAGTTGGAAACGGCTCGCTTTTTCTCTAATTTTGCCCAAAAATTTGTAAAATGAAATTCGTAGATGTAAAAAACGACATTGCGTTTCGCAAGATTTTCGGCAACGAAAACCGAAAGGAAACGCTCATCTCCTTCTTGAATGCCGTTTTGGACTTTCACAGCGACCAGCGAATTACACAAATAACCATCCTCAACCCGTACCAACTTCCTACACTCAAAGGTGGGGAAGTTACCATCATTGATGTAAAGGCTACCGACCAAGCAGGACGGACATATATCATCGAAATGCAAGTTGGTGATATTGACGGCTTTGAGAAACGGGTGTATTCCTCGAAAAGTTATTCCGACCAGATAAAACGAGCAGATTTCTACCGAAAACTTCGGCCAGTGATTTTTATAGGCATACTTGACTTCGAACATACCGAAAATAAAAATTTCATCAGTCGTAGCCAAGTCCTAGACATTGAGACGGGAGAACAAACCATAAAGGATATGGAGTTCACATTTATTGAATTGCCAAAATTTAATAAAGAACTAAAAGAACTAAAAACCTTAACTGAAAAATGGGTTTACTTCATTAAAAATGCTGAAAACCTTGAAGTCATACCCGAAAATATAAATGACGAAGGTTTGAAGTCAGCATATGAGGATGCAAATATACAAACATGGACACAAGAAGAATTAGATGCCTATGAGTATGCTTTTATGCGAGAAGAAGACGAGCGAGCGAGATTGGATAAAGCCGAACAAAAAGGCGAAGAAAAAAAAGAAATAAGTACGATTTTGAAACTAAACAAAAAAGGGAAAAAGGCAGAAGAAATATCCGACCTTTTGGACATTTCGATTGAAGCCGTTCGACAAGCCATTGAAAATAAATAGCATAAAACGCCCATCAATGCATCTATGCCCATACCTCCTAAACGTCGGAACGGCATAGATGCCGAAACCTGATTGCGATAGATTTAGATTGACAATAATTTTTATATTGACACTGTCAACTAAAATGAACAATCAATGAGTTGTAATTTTAAAGCGGGGTAATAATTAATTGCAAATATGAAACCAGACAATTTTAAAATCCTTCTTGCTGATGATGATGAGGACGATTGCATGTTCTTTAAAGATGCTTTAGATGAACTTGCTTTGCCTGTATCATTAAATACAGTAAACAACGGAGTAGAACTCATGAGTTTTCTTGAGAACAATTTAATCAACTTTCCTAGCGTCCTTTTTCTTGACCTCAACATGCCACGCAAAACAGGTGTTGAGTGTTTAACTGAAATAAAACAGAATGAAAAATTAAAACAATTCCCTGTGATAATTTATTCTACTTCTGCCAATCCGGAGGTAATGGAAGTGCTCTTCAAAAAAGGTGCACAACATTATATCCGTAAACCTGCCGACTTTGCCAATCTAAAATCAGTTTTACAAAAAGCTATTTCACTTTGTGAGAAAAATAACACCATGCAAAGCTCAAAGGAAACTTTTGTTATACATCCATAAAATAATATATGAACATTACTGCTGAAAACGAAAATCT
Organism: Chitinophagales bacterium; assembly: GCA_038203695.1. Taxonomy (GTDB): domain Bacteria; phylum Bacteroidota; class Bacteroidia; order Chitinophagales; family Saprospiraceae; genus M3007. The sequence continues at coordinate 512 of JBBRDQ010000241.1, read as the reverse complement.
TCAGTTTCTTGCTGAAGGCGGCCAAATGGGAGAACTTATCCGTGCATTGGATTGGTCAACAACTGCTCTTGGCAGTCCTGCTACTTGGCCGCAAAGCTTGCGTTTTGCCGTACGCATCATGCTTGATTGTCCTTTTGGTATATACATAGCCTGGGGCGAAGAATACATTCAATTGTATAACGATGGTTACCGTCCTATTCTTGGTGCCACAAAACATCCACAGGCATTGGGCATCGGCGCTCGCCAAACTTTTGCCGAAATATGGACTACTATTGGACCCATGTTTGAAGGGGTAATGCAAGGTATACCTGTTGGCTTTCCCGACTTTATTTGTAAGCCTACGACCAACCCCATACCTACCTACCCGATTCCCTCCTCCGTCGGTTTCCAGAACTGCGGCAGCAGTAGCCCGAGTTCAGATATTTTACAATCTTGGATCCGATTGAGTACATCGTTTAGCCAGATTTCCGGGTCAATTTGATATTGTTTACAAGCCGAGAAGAAGGTATAAA
>JBBRDQ010000240.1:0-7400 GCA_038203695.1 Chitinophagales bacterium | reverse complement strand
TGCCACGTTCGTCGGAACTTACGCCCGTGTTGCCGCCTTTGACAAAAACGGTGACAAATTCCACCGGCTGGTCGTTTTCAGCGTCGGTGATGCGGCCGAACACTGTGGCGGTTTGCTGGGCGGAAGCGGTAGTCAAGAGGATTGTAAAACATCCAAGGGCAAGTATGAATTGCTTTCGTATAGAAAAGCAGGTCGCATTAAAAAGCATTGTTCTGGCAGTTAACATTTTCACGCATGCACTTTTCACTCGTTTAAGCCACTTTATATCGCCCGCAGCACTTCCAGGAAAAATTTCCAGAATTTCTGATAGGAAGAAATACTGGCACATTCATCGGGGGAGTGGGCACCACGGATATTCGGTCCGAACGAAACCATGTCCAAACCGGGATATGCTTCGCCGATAATCCCACATTCGAGTCCGGCGTGACATGCTTCGATCGAAGGGTCCGTACCGAACATCGAAGTATAAATGCCGGCCATTTTGCGGACGATCTTTGAATTGGGATTGGGTTTCCAGCCGGGGTAAGCGTTGTCGGTGCTAATGCTCGCGCCGAGCAGATCGAAGGGTGCGCGGAATGCAGCGGCTACATCGGCTTTGCTCGATTCGACCGAACTACGCTGTAAGGTGCCGCAGAAAAACCGGCCGTTGCCGACTTCGATGCGCGCCAGATTGGAAGATGTCTCCACCAAACCCGGTACATCGGGGCTCATGCGGAAAACGCCGTTGTGTGCGGCGCGGATGGCCATCAGCAATTTTGCCTGGTCGTTGCGGCGCATTACTTTGGCAGGCGCGGAAGCAGCGGAACTGGTAATTTTCAAATCGGGTTCTATGGTGCGGAACTCGTCGGTAATTTCCTGCACGATCGTTTTGAAGAGTTTGGCAAAGCGTTTTTCGTTTTTTACGGCTACTAACGCCGTGCTTTCGCGGGGAATGGCATTGCGGGCGCTGCCGCCTTCCAGTTCGGCCACGCGGACTCCGGCTACAGCGGTGGCCATCAAAACGCGGTTGATTATTTTATTGGCATTGCCCAGGCCGAGGTGGATTTCCATACCGGAATGGCCGCCTTTGAGGCCGCTGACTTTTAATTTCAAACCGGTCGCATCGGCTGGTGGGGCTTCTTCTTTGTAATTCCATTCGACCAGTGTATCGAGCCCGCCGGCACAACCGATCGTAAAAGCATGATCTTCTTCCGTATCGAGGTTAAGCAATAATTTGCCTTTTAGCAGGCCTTTGCCGAGGTTTTTAGCGCCGCCCATACCCGCTTCTTCATCGAGCGTAAACAGCGCTTCGATCGGCGGATGGACAATTTCTTTGGACGATAAAACCGCCATAATAGTCGCTACGCCGAGTCCATTATCAGCGCCCAGCGTAGTGCCGCGGGCGCGCACCCAGTCGCCGTCAATATACATCTGGATGCCTTGGGTTTCAAAATCGAAGGTAGTGTCTGCATTTTTTTGATGCACCATATCGAGGTGGCCCTGCAAAATAACGACGGGGCTTTTTTCCTTGCCCGGCGAGGCTGGTTTTTTGATGATGACATTGCCAAAAGCATCGGTCAGTACTTCCAGTCCCAGTTGAAGGCCGAAGTCCTGTATAAATTGTGCGACGCGCTGCTCGCGTTTGGAAGGACGCGGAACGGCATTCAGATCGGCGAAGTGACGCCAGGGGGTAGTGGGCTCGATCGAGCGGATTGGGTCGGACATAATGGATGTATGTTGGTAGCGGATTTAGCCCCAAAGTTTCCGCTTTTTTATGGAATGGCGGTGTTTTTGACAAAGATATCGTCATTTAAAACCGGAATTGCGTTTAATAATCAAATTTTTTGCCTTCCCGGCAGCGTATTACAGCCTCAATGGTTCTATCTTTTTAGTACGCGCAACCGGGCCTGCTGCTAGTAGGTTTGCGCCGTCGACCCTGTATTTTCTTCAAATTATCCAAACCAGTATCCATATGCGCCAACTTTACTTTCTGCTCTGCGTACTCGCAGGGTGTACCCCTTTGTGTGTCCTGGCCCAAAATAACCCTTGCGATTCGATCGTGATCGTCGCTCAGGCAACGGGCGGCACGATGACTTGTGCAGACCCGACCGTCAATCTCGTCGGAGCACTACACCCGTCCGCACTTTCGTACCAGTGGACTGGTCCGAACGGATTTTTATCGAGTCAGCGCGTCGCGCAAACGGTTCGCCAGGGCATTTATAAATTGGTAGTAACCGGTGCTAATGGCTGTACGGCTTCGACCACCGTTGTAGTGACGGATATCTGTACAACCGCTAATTCAGCCATCATTCCGCCGGAATGCCCTGATGGAATAGTGACCCCCGCTGAATCCTGCGACTGGGCTTGTGTGTTTAAATGTCTGGATCCGTCTTACATGAATCAGCCTTATGTGGGTAGCACAGTTGGCTGGGGGAACGATACCGGCCCTAATGGGTGGTGTGGCACCATTGAGAATGATCAGTGGCTGGCATTTATGGCAATTGACCCTGTTCTTACCCTGCTAGCAACGCCGAGTAATTGCAGCAATAACGATGGCCTGCAAATGGCAATTTATGAAAGTTGCAATGGTCTTCCGCTGATGTGCGAAGGAGGTAGCCAGAATGGCGGAATGAATCCGGTTGTACTAACGGTGTCGGGTCTGATACCAGGCAAAGCATATTATATTGTAATAGATGGCTATTCCGGTGACCAATGTGATTTCACCTTAGAAACTCTGCCACCCTCACGCCTGGATATTCTGTGCGCCCCTTCCGGCTCGGCATGCCCCCCGGGCGTAGATTGTTTTGATTTTGATACAATTTCCATCACAGGACCGCCTTCGATTTGTCCGTATGGCTCTGCAGTATATAGCATTAATACGCCCAATAATGCGCTGATATCCGGTTATCAGTGGACAGGTCCGTCGGGTACGCTGATCGATGGGAATCCAGTGCCGTACATTACCTATCCGCCCAATGGCAAGCATCCCCAAATTACGTTTGGCGACCAAAGTGGTACCCTCTGCGTCCGTACACTGACGTATTTTTTTCCGCCTTCCGTGCCACTGTGTATCGACGTCGGTTTCAATTCGCCTTATGAAACGGTCCTGCCGGACACTGTGATTTGCCATGAAAATGTTCCTTACATCTCTCCAGTAGGTAGTTATGTATACAATACGGGGAATTATCTATGGACACTATCGGCGGCCAACGGTTGCGATTCGATTATTCGTCAGAAAGTAAAAGTGCTGTTACCGATTGTCAGAAATATTACCCGCAACGTCTGTATCGGCGGTTGTGTAGATGTGTGTGGCGTAAGTTACTGTACACCGGGTATTTATACGGCTGTCTGCGATTCTTACCTGGGCTGTGACAGTACTACGACCCTCATTTTAAACGTGCTGGACCCTCAGGCGCAAATAATCGGTGGAGGTATATTATCTTGTACCATTCCTTCGCTGGTACTGAATTCCGTCGTGTCGCCCAATACGCCTTATCCCAGTTTCAGAACCTGGCGTAATTTGCAGACCGGCGCAATTGTAGGAACAGGATCATCCATTACTGTAATCCAACCCGGTACTTATACGCTGACTACCACGATGACGGGCCTTGGTGTCCTATGCACTGTTGCGGATACGATTGTAATCATCAGTAATGCGGTGCAGCCAACCGCGCTACCCGTTGCCACGCCGATTACCTCCTGTACGATGCCGCAAGCAACGTTATCAGCAACCTCCGATCTGCCGGCAGCCACGTTTCAATGGACCGGCCCGGGCGGATTTTCAGCATTTGGACCCATACAGACAGTACCGACGGCTGGTACTTATACGGTCCGGGTGACTGATCCGGTTAGTCAATGTTTTAGTGTAGCATCGGTAGTGGTGGAGGATCAGCGTATTCCACCGGCTGTGACGGCCACCTTTGCCAACAATAACGACTGCATTCATCCGCAGGCTACCCTGGCCCCAACGCCAAATTCGCCGAACGTGATTTATAACTGGATCGGGCCGGATAATTTTTCAGCCACGGGCGCTAGCCAAACGGTCGAAATAACGGGCGTATATTCAGTTACAGCGATCAGTTCCATAACCGGTTGTTCGAATACAGCTTCGGTAACCGTGGCATTCAGTAATATCGGACTTTTAACGGTGAACGCCCTCAATGATACGCTGGATTGTTACAATCCGGCCGTCAACTTGGTTGCCACCAGTAATGCGGCGCATCCAATTTACACCTGGGAAGAGATTGGCATTGGCCGGGCGTATGCGGTCGTCGTTACCGATAGTCTTACCGGCTGTACGGCAACCGATACCATGTACGTCTCGCAGAATACATCGATGCCCGACTTGTTTTCCGAAGGTACAGTTATTACCTGTCGGACGGATTCCTTTACGCTAACCGTTCTTTCCAATGTGCCGGATTTGCAGTACACCTGGACCGGCCCGAACGGGTTTGTATCCAATGAACCTTCGCCTTTGATTACGGAGCCAGGCGCTTATGTGGTCACTGTACTTGATCCCGTCAATGGCTGCACCGCTTCGATCACGATTCCGGCCGTTGATGATACCGCACCACCGGATTTGCAACTTTCGCAACCGATACCGTCCTGTGGCGATTCGCTGCTGGTGTTACAGGCTACGAGTAATACTGTTAATGTGGAAATTTCCTGGACCGGCCCGAACGGCTTCACCAGCACTGCGACCTCGATTATCGTGTCGGTCGCCGCTACGTATATTGCCTATGCGGTCGGCCCGAATGGTTGCGCAACAATGTCGAGCTTGTCGGCAGTAGCTGCGCCGCCAATACCGGTAGTAGTGACAACTGGCGACACGACCAATTGCCAGGGCGCGGAGGCGCAGTTGACCGCTACCAGTAGTGTAGTCGGCGCAACCTTTGTCTGGACCGGCCCCTATAATTTTACATCGACCCTCGCTAATCCGCAGGTAGACAGTGTGGGAACATATTTTGTAATTGCCACTACGCCAGCGAATTGTACTGCCTCCGCCACGGCCATTGTCGTAAACGGCTGCATCGTGGACGTCGCAACTTTAAACGACGGGAATGGAGATCTGAAAGTTTTTCCGGTACCGAGCAGTGGGCTGATTACGCTGGAAATTGCGCCTGCCTGGCAATCTGCCCGGATGCAAATAACATTGGTCGATGCTGCCGGCAAAGAAGTATGGAACAATACGCTGGCGCAACCATCTTCCCGGGAATCGTTCGATTTGGGCCAGTTGCCGGTCGGGCGTTATACGATTCGTATTCAAACTGAGGGGAAAATCTGGCACGGTTTAGTCGTGTTGTCGCGCTAAAAATTCTATACCCGGCTGCTTTAGGTGATAAATTGTTATTTCGTCATCTAAAGCAACCGGGTGCAGAAATCATCCCCTCGCTTTCATTCGTTCCTGATTGGTCTGGTTACTTTTAAGGGCGTCCTGACAAGATTTTTTATTGTTGGCGATCACTTTTTGCAGGGATTGTGCTTCTTTCCAGTAGGAGTCGCCGGCCGGGATGCGATTTAGCCGCTTTTGACAATCATCCAGTACCTGCTGGATTTGGAGTAGTAGAACGTTCTCCGCTTGCAATTGCGGCATACTGCGTTTGGTGCGTTTTTCGATAATATCGCGCTGCCGGCTTTCGAATTCTGCGGATAATCGGTTAAATGCCTCGAAATGAGTCATCGCTAAAGAAAAATGCGCCCAGCCATTATTAGGATCGAAGCGCAGTACCCGCTGGGCACTGTTTACGCGTGCAGCAGCCGAGTCTAGTAATGTGAACTGGTTGAGCGTATCGGTAAAGTGCTGGATGCTCAAGCGCGATACAACGGCAAAATCATTTGATTTTGCCTTAAAATCATCGAAATTTATCGGTGTTTCCTGGAGTTGAAACAAAGGATCCGTTGGGAAATGCTGGGTCACAAAAGATTGGGGGTCCGTAAAAAAGAATTTTTCGTTGAATTTGGCCTCGTATTTCATATCGTCATCCAGGATTCCCGCGCCCCAGGTGGCGTCGATGAGTTGCCATTTGCCCTCAGCGCGCACTACATTCCAGGCGTGGCCGTCACTTGAGATGCGCCCGCTGCGACTTTTGCTTAATCCGGATACAAAAACGCTTTGCAAACCAGCGGACTGGCACAGTACGTGGAACAAATTGGCATAGCCTTCACAGACTGCTTTTTTGCTGCGCAGCACTTGTGCAGGTTGTTGTTTAGCGGCAAATTGTTCAGGTTCAATATCTTTATCCTGCAGCGATTTGGCATCGTACCGGATATTTTCAGTTATCCAGACAAAAATGGCGCGCGCCTTGTCGGTTTCTGTTTTGAGATCGGATGTTAGCTCCACAGCCAGTTTTGCCACGTTTTGTTTGGCGGGAAAATCGACCTTGCGGGCCTGTTCGTCGATCTTGGAGAAGTTTGATTGGGCACTAATCATATTGGCACAAAAAAGCAAGCCGCCGAGCAGCAGCATACGGAAAGGATAGTTTTTCATAAATTAAGAAAGCTTTGAAAAATGTGTGGAGGAAAGTTATTTTATTGTCAAAATATCGGTCTCTTTTCTGCCAGCGATAGCATGCCCACCAGTGTGGCCAGGTGGATTCTCAATCTTATTTTCATGGGCGTGGTTTTTAGATGCCGTGCTCCCTTCCATATTATTTAATCGTTTGTTAAAATATTTTTTGCAAAAGCCGGCAAATTTACAACGTTTCAAAGGGTCGTTTATTTCTCCGGTACTTTAGACAATTCGCAGCGCGCGCGGTTTTTAGGAAGTCGTAAATCGTTGTACCATGCACCAGCTATTGCTCCATCCAATTGATATTCAAACTACGTTAGCATGAAAGAAATTACCAAAAAGTACACCAATGGCGAGGTGACCATCGTCTGGAAACCGGGTGCCTGCATCCACTCTACCATCTGCTGGAAAGCCGCCACTGGTCTGCCGCAGGTATTTAATCCCGCCCAACGCCCCTGGATTAAACCGGAAGCCACCACGACTGACGCGATCATTGCGCAGGTGAGAAAATGCCCCTCCGGTGCACTCAGTTTTTACAGGAACGGCGAGGAAAGTGAAAATGCCGAGATTCTGGCCGAAAGTCTGGTCGAAGTAACGCCCAATGGACCGCTCCTGGTTTTTGGCAATATTACCGTGAAAGACATCTACGGCAATGCGATGCATAAAAATCAGGTAACCGCTTTCTGTCGCTGCGGCGCTTCTTCCAATAAACCGTATTGCGACGGTACGCACCAAAAAATTGATTTTCAGGGGTAATTGATTGTCAATAAGTTTAGTACAACTTATATATTTCCGTAATACTCTCCAAAACTTTTGGAAAGTCGATGTTGAGATCGATTAATTTGCCGGTGTGAATGTCGAATACCCAGCCGTGTACCGTCAGACCTCGCTGGACGTATGCTTCCTGTACAGC
>JBBRDQ010000239.1:0-7403 GCA_038203695.1 Chitinophagales bacterium | reverse complement strand
CAGCCCGACTGTCCGAAAAGCGTATCACCGCTCACCATGACGTTGGGTTCCAAGGAAATTTCCTGGTCGATTAAGACCGTATCGGAATAAATAGGACAGGCGCCCAGTAAATGAACGCTGTACAGACCGGGCTGATCGACGATCAAGGTGGCACCGTTGATGTTTGGAATCAGCGTGTTGTCATTATACCACGCGTAGGTATAACCGGCCGGAGCGACAGACGCTTGCAAGGTTGCAGTTTCACCGGCGCATAAAATTGCTTGTCCGCTGGTAATTTCAAGCGTCGGTGCCGGCGGTGTTGCATTGGCAATCGTAAATGTATCGATCTGCTGGCAAGCATTGGCATCTTTGGCGATTACGGTATAAGTACCCGGGCCCACATTTGTTTGATTTTGGGTGGTACTGCCATTCGACCAGATATAAGTCAACGGAGCAGCCGCGCCGGTTACTGCCAACGTTATCTGTCCATTTTGGGCCTCCGCACATAGAGCGGGCGTAGCGGTGCCGGCCACGGCGAAATTGACACACAAATCGGTTATTTTCTGAATTTTGCCCGACGCCAGCGCTGCGACGTATAGTTCACCGCTCAAATCCTCCCCCAATGTGCTGTATTCGCCATCGGCTAAGTTGGCGATTTCCGCACCGGTAAACGTATTATTGGCGTTGTGTCGCACTGACCACCAGCGTCCGCTACAATAATCTGTCACCAAGTAAACACCAGACATCGCCGGATATTTTGCGCCGCGATATACAAATCCACCGGTGATCGAGCAGCCCACCGAAGGGTTGGCATAATTAAACGCAGGACCGGTATAAGTGCTTTGCGGTTGGCATCCAGTCGTATTTTTGGGTAGTGTACCTTCGTAACACCGCCAGCCATAATTCCGGCCACCTACGCCGGCGGGCTGAAAATCAACTTCCTCCTGGGCATTTTGCCCGACGTCGCCAATCCACATATCGCCGGTAAGCCGGTCGAAAGAAAACCGCCAGGGGTTGCGCAGTCCGAGCGCCCATATTTCCGGTTTATAAGCCGTATTGCTCACAAATGGATTATCCGCCGGAACGACATATCTGGTAGCCTGAGTACTGTTATTGACATCGATGCGCAGCAGTTTGCCCAAAAGAGTCGTCGTTTTTTGACCATTGGCCTGTGGATCATTGGCGGAACCGCCATCACCCAGACCAGTATACAGGTAACCGTCGGGGCCAAATTTGATGCAGCCGCCATTGTGGTTGTTGAACGGCTGGGTTTGTTCCAGGATAATTAACTGGCTGTTAGCATCGGCCAGCGAAGGGTTTTGCGCATTGCGCGAATACCGCGAGATGCGGGTATCGCCGTTACTTTTGTTGTAATGGACGAAAAACCAGCCGTTTTGCGCATAATCCGGGTGAAAGGCCAGTCCCAGCAGCCCTTGTTCGTTTCCAGTAGAATTAACCAGACTGTCGATGTCTAAAAACGGAGTAACCGAGCGATTGCCCAGACTGTCGAGTATCCAGATTTTACCGTCCTGCTCGACGATAAAAAGGCGGTTGTCATTGCAATGCGCAATGTCGACCGGACGGTCAAAACCGGTCGCAAAATCGACGAGTTTCAGTTTGATCTGACCAAAAGAAATGCAGGGAGCCAGCAAAAAAGCGAGTAGGAAAAAGTGTTTTTGCATAGGTGTATATTGAATGGTTGAGCGCAAAAATACAACAGCGTCGCACTGCATTTGCATCGATAAAAGCTTTGTCTGGCAAAACCTTTATTATTACAAATGGCAGTACGGCGCTGTGGTGTAGTACGGGCGAAAAAGCGAACGTTTATCCCCGGTATTTGGAGCTGTTTTTGGCCGGATACTTTTGGGCGTATCCCCGCGCTTTCGGCACCAGTTCTTTCAGTTTCTGACTGCGTTTAGCCGGATCGGGGTGCGTGCTGAGAAATTCTGCGGTACGACCACCGCCGGCGCTGCTCATACGTCCCCAGAAAGGGGCGGCTTCTGCCGGATTGTAACCCGCCATAGCCATCAGGTATAATCCGATTTCATCCGCTTCCGATTCATGTTTACGGCTAAAAGGCAGGATTACGCCTACCTGGGCGCCGGCACCGGCTGCGGTCATCAGCAGGTTGCGCGTAGCGGCGGGTTTTTGAGAAAGCGCCAGATCAAGCGATGTGAGACCCAGTTGGGCGACCATTCCCTGACTCATGCGCTCATTGCCGTGTTTGGCCAGCGCATGCGCGATCTCGTGTCCCATTACTACGGCCAGCGCGTCTTCATTTTGGGTAACTTTCAGAATACCCGTATAAACGACCACCTTGCCGCCCGGCATACAAAATGCATTTACCGTATTCGGATCATCGACTACGTTGAATTCCCAGGCAAATCCGGCTAATTCGCTCTGTATATTTTTGGAACGATAATATACGTCTACGGCCGCCTTCAGGTCGTTGCCAACGCGGCGTACGAGATCGACATCCGATCCGGAAGAGATCGTTTTATTCGCCGAAAGAAAGGTTTTATACTCCGCAAAACTCATCTGATTGATGGAAGCATTGGGAATGAGATTCAATGATTTGCGACCGGTAAACGCGTTTTTAGTACACGCGAAAAGGGTGAGCAAAACAACTACGGTAAGCAGGCTTTTTTTCCACATAAGTTTGATTTTTTATTCTTGTAAAAAAAATGTGCCATCGCAATGACAGCATTTAAAACGCCAAAACTACCAAAGTGTCACGTTTTGACGCGTATTTTAAGGGTACAATAACAGTATAAAAACGGGAAAGGGGTTCGTGCAGTACACAAACCCCTTTCTGGGATATTTTTAAAAACCTGTTTTTATTTCAGCGGAAGCAATCCGGTTATTTCCCGCACTTCCCGCAAGGTATTTTGAGCGATTCTCCGTGTCACGGCGCTCGCCTCCTGAATTTGCGCTTTAATGACCGATTTATTGGCATTTAACTCCACAAAACGCTCCCGGAACGGATTGATCATCGCCACCAATGCATTCGCTACGGCTTCTTTCAAATCGCTGTAGCGCAGCGCACCGGCCTGATAATCCGCCAGCAGGCTGTTGTAGGCGTCCATATTTTCACAGGCGCGCAGCAGTTCAAAAAGATTCTGCACGCCGACGCTCATTTCGCCGCTCGGGGTATCGCCGGTATCGGTTACGGCCGATTTGATCTGTTTACGCACGCGGTCTTCCTCGCCGAACAGGTTGATGTAATGCTTTTCGCCCAGACTCTTGCTCATCTTTTTATTGGGATCAGCCGGCGAAAGAATTTTGGGCGTCTCGGTGAACAGCGGCTCCGGATGGCTAAAATACTCCTTACCAAACTGGTGGTTGAAGCGTTGCGCAATGTTGCGCGACAATTCCAGGTGTTGTTCCTGGTCTTTTCCAACCGGCACATAATCAGCGTGATAGATCAAAATATCGGCGGCTTGTAGGACAGGATAGGCAAATAATCCGAGGCTCGTATACGCATCGTGGTCCTTTTCTTGCAATTGCTCGCCTTTGTCCTTAAACTGCGTCATCCGCGTCAATTCGCCATAGGAAGTAGTGCAGCCCAGTATCCAGCTCAATTCAACATGCTCGGGGACGAGGCTCTGCACGAAAAGGTTTTCGGGTTTGATGCCGCAGGCCAGGAGATAAAAAACCATTTTCCAGGTATTTTCCCGCAAGGTGGCCGGATTGTAGGGCATTGTCATGGAGTGATAATCCACGATACCGTACCGGCATTGATACTCATCTTGCAGGCGCACCCAGTTCTGCACGGCACCAAAATAGTTACCAATGTGCAGGTCGCCGGTAGGCTGAATACAGGAAAGTACGTTTTTCATGTTAAAAAAAGTTGAAACAGGCTATACCGCCGCAATGACGGAGATTTCAATATTAACAAAACGGGGGAGTTCCGCCACCTGCACCAATTCGCGGGCCGGCGCAAATTCCGGTTTGAAATATTCTCCATAGACCGCATTGATCCGGCTGAACATGTGGATGTCTTTCACAAATACCGTGACCTTCAGCACCTTTTCCAAGCTTGAACCGGCGGCTTCCACCACGGCGCGTACGTTTTGCAGCACGCGGTGGGTTTCGGTCTCAATATCGGTCAGCACCAGTTCGCCGGTGGCCGGATCGATGGCAATTTGTCCCGAGGCAAACAACAGTCCGTTATAAACAATTCCCTGGTTGTAGGGGCCGATTGCTTTGGGAGCGAGGTCGGTATGAATGATTTGTTGCATAGTTGTCAAAAATTTACACCTGCCGGGATGGACTTAAAATAGAAAAAGCCCCAACATATTCCGCGCACGGAACTGGAGCTTCCTCAATGACAAAACCGTAGCGCCGCTTCGCTATGCTTCGGCGGCGGCGGCACTTGCTTTTCCTGGTACGAGTACCTGACCACGATAGTACAGATCACCGTTCACCTTGTAAGCATGGTGAAAAAGGTGGTGCTCACCCGTGGTTGGGCAAGTCGCAATTTGCGGAACTTCCGTTTTGTAGTGCGTGCGGCGGGCGCGTTTGCGGCGCTTGGAGTGCCGCCATTTTGGATTTGGCATGACGCAGTATCTTTACTATTTGTTAAATGTCAAAACTTTGTCATAACGTGTATGGCTCCGTTTCAACTGAATTTTATTGATCAAGACCTTTGAGCGCATCCCAGATCGAACTGGGTTTGTCGTCATCGGTATCTTTTTTTAAGAACTTCAGAATATCCTGGTTACAGGGCGGTTCCGGATCGTCTTCACAAGCGTACGTATTCGTAATCGGCAAAGCGAGGATCGTAAATTCATACAAATACCTGGCGATGTTCAAGTGCGAAAGGTCGCGGCTGATAAAAACAACTTCGTCTTCCTCGTCGTCCGGCTGTTCACTGTACTTTACAATTAACTGTCGCTCATCTGCAAGGGGCAGGTTAATTTGTGCCGTACAACGGTCGCATTCTGTCCCGATAAAACCTTGGAGGGTAAAATCCAACAGCAACATATCAGAGCGCTTTTCAACATTCAGGTCAAAATTAACGGTACCTGTTTCGATGGGCACCCCCTCAAAATGCGCGAAAAAATCGCGGTCAATCGTATATTGGTAATGGTGTACGCCTGTTTTTAACCCTAATATCGGGATAGCGTACGCGCCAAATGCGTTCATGGCCACTGTTGTTTTTCAAATCGGGCCGCAAAAGTAAGTCACTGTGATGAATTTGCCAAGCAGTCGCCCAAGAAAGACGAAATTTTCTTTTCTGTAGCACTTTATAACCGCTCAAACAACCACCAAATGGGCTTTCGGCGTTTCACCGCTTTGTAATTGGTAGCAATATACTGCCGGACGTGCTCCACCGCCTCATCCGGATCGTCGGTAAAAAGCAGCAAATCCAGGTCGGCAGGTGAGATAGTGCCTTCGGCGACCATAAATTTAATGTATTCCTGGATGGGTTTGTAATAATCCAGGCCCATCACCACGATCGGGAAGTTCGAAATTTTGCCGGTTTGCACCAGGGTGAGTGTTTCAAAAAACTCATCCATCGTCCCGAAACCGCCCGGCATAATGATAAAGGCGTAGGAGTATTTGACCAGCAGCACTTTCCGCACGAAAAAATAGCGCAGTGTGACGAATTTATCCACATAGGGATTAGCGGACTGTTCCTGGGGCAACAAAATATTACAGCCAATGGATGGTCCGCCAGCCTCCCTTGCGCCCCGGTTAGCCGCCTCCATAACACCCGGGCCGCCCCCAGTCAGGATGGTGAGACCCAAGTCTGCAGAGAGTTTATGACTTACTACTCTTGCGGCTTCGTAATAGCGATGCCCAGCCGGGAAACGGGCGGACCCAAATACCGTAATACACGGGCCGATAAAGTGCAATCCGCGAAAACCGCGCAAAAATTCCCAGAAAACCCGGAAAGCGAAGATCACTTCAAACCCGCGATCTTGCGGTCCATCGAGGTAATTAGCAGTGTCGGGGTTAATAAAACGAGGTGGTTTTGGAATGGCCATAACGTAGGTTCAATGCGAAAAAGAGCCCAAAATAAGTTATAAGTCAACAGTTGTGTGTTATAAAATGGTCATAACTTTAAAATGCCGGTTTGCTGAAAATACGGATGCTGCATCAGGGCTACGCAGAACGCTACCCTATTTTGGCATTTTTTGACGTACCTTTGCGCACTAATTTCTAGAGGGGCTTATCGTTCCTACATTATGGCAGCAGAACAAAACTTCGTTGATTACGTAAAAATCTTATTTCGCTCTGGCAAAGGCGGCGCGGGCAGTGTACACTTTTACCGCGGGGCAGGAATGCCCAAAGGCGGTCCGGATGGTGGCGATGGCGGTCGTGGCGGTCACGTTTACTTGCAAGCAGATCCGCAGGAATGGACGCTCTTATCGCTCAAATTCACCCGCCACATTTATGCCGGAGAAGGCGATATTGGCCGGGGTGGTATGAAAAGCGGCTCCGACGGCGCAGATGTCACCGTGAAAGTACCGCTGGGAACGGTAGCCAGAGATGCCGAAACGGGCGAATTCATCCTGGAAATCACCGAAAAAGACGACCTGAAAATGTTGCTGCAAGGCGGTCGCGGTGGCAAAGGCAATACCTTTTTCAAAAATTCCACCCACCAGTCGCCCCGATATGCGCAACCGGGCGAACCGATGATCGAAAAACAGATCATCCTGGAACTTAAAGTACTCGCGGATGTCGGCCTGGTCGGATTCCCCAATGCCGGCAAAAGCACTTTATTGAGTGCGGTAACGGCCGCGAAACCGAAAATTGGTGACTATCCCTTTACGACGCTCACGCCCAATCTCGGCATTGTCAAAGTGCGCGAAGGCCAGACCTTTATCATGGCCGATATCCCAGGTATCATCGAAGGCGCCCACGAAGGCCGCGGGTTGGGACACCGTTTTTTGCGCCACATCGAGCGCAACAGTATCCTGTTATTTATGGTACCGGCCGATACCAGCCGCAATATCCGCGATGAATACCAGATCCTGTTCAATGAATTGCAGGAATTCAACCCGGATCTGCTGGATAAGCCGCGCATGCTGATCATTTCAAAAAGCGACCTGATCGATAAAGACCTGGAAAAAATGCTGCGCCCTACCCTGCCCGAAGGCATCGACGTGATGTTCATTTCCGCTTTGACGAATAATAACTTACAGGCGCTGAAAGATGCGCTGTGGAAATTGCTGAATGTGTCTGTATTGTAAGTTTTGAGTTTTGAATTATAGGTTTTGAGTTTTGAGTTTTGAGTTTTGAGTTTTGAGTTTTTTGCCCTGGGCTTGGGATTGGAGAAAGTTTTACCGGGAGTGTTCAGAAAACTGTGTCAGCACAAATCAATCTCCAATTTCTAAACCCATTTCACCCTCAAAAACAACTCAAAACCCAAAACCCAAAACTCAAAACTTACAACAATCCCAAGCCCATTTCAC
>JBBRDQ010000238.1:0-7426 GCA_038203695.1 Chitinophagales bacterium | reverse complement strand
GGTTATTGGTTTCAAATAAAGGGTCTGGATCTTCCTGGACGGTGCTGGTATGGGCCTGAAAATACGGGTAAAACCCAAAGTTAGCCGCCAGCATAAACGCGCCGTTGTGAAACGCATCATCGCGGCGCAAGTCAGCCATGGGTGCCTGGGGCGAAGAGGCCTTCAAAGCGGGATGCCCGGAAAGTGCGCCCGACGAAGCAAAAAAACCGGTATAGGAAATACCCCATTGGCCCACTTTTCCATTGTTGCTCTCGACGTTTTTGACCAGCCAGTCGATGGTGTCGTACGTATCCGACGCTTCGTCGATGTCTTTGCGCGTGGCCTTTTTATCGAGGTGCGGGGTCATTTCCACAAATTTCCCCTCCGACGCGTATCGCCCTCTAACATCCTGAAGAACAATGATATAGAGATCGCGCAACATAAACGCATTGGGTCCCAGGCGACGGCGGAATTCCGTCGCACCGTACGGCTGGCAACTATAGGGCGTCCGCTGCAGCAGGATCGGATGGGTCTTGGTTTTATCTTTGGGCGAATATACCTGGGTAAAAAGATGCACGCCGTCGCGCATTTCCACTTGGTATTCGGCTTTGTCGTAATGCTCACGGACGAACGCGGAATCCTGTTGCAGGGAGTAATAATACGATTCCTGGGCGGACAGCGACAGTGGCAATGACAGCAATAAAAGCAGCAGATGTTTGATCATTTTGATGGAAAGTTAGTATGTGTTTTACTACATAGGAAAGCGGGAGCGCAAGCCTATATTTCAAGACAAGCGGCCCGCAGCAACTGCATGTTTTGCAGGCCTTTGCGTTGGGCGAAAGCGATATTGCGCGCTGGGATGCCCTCCGGGTCGGGGAAGTTTTCCAGTGCGTTGGTAATACTGTCTTCCCGCAGCAGGTGCAGCATGGGGTAGATAGACCGGTTGGTGTAATTGGCCGGATCCTTTTCATCCGAGCCGGCAAAACAATAAGTGGGATGAAAACTGGCGATCTGGTAAATGCCGTCGTAATCTTGATCGGAAGCGAGGTTTTCCGCCAGTTCAACCAGATCGAGATACGCCTCAAAATCGGCAAAGGCACCGGGAAAAATGAGCAGGGTCGTTTCGATGGCCTCGGTGCGATCAAGGAAGCGCAGTTCTTCCATCATCGTTTCCAGCGCGGTTTCCAGCGTCGCCTCCCGCAACACAACATACCGGATACTTTCCTTCAGGACGGCTTTGGCGGCGAAGGGGCAAAAATTGCAGCCGATGACCACGGATTTTATCCAGTTGGTGGTTTGAGTGATTACTGCGGCGTCGGTCAAAATAAAGTGACTTTGAGATGAGATGAACAGTTTCAGCATAGACCCATGCGCGCTTCCGCGCCCGGCGATGCGGTGAGCCGCCAAAGGTCGCAGAAAAAAAATTTCCAGACAAGGGTAAGATTTTCCGGCCGCTCCGATGTAAGGATATACACGCTGAAATAACCGCCAGTCGAACCCAAATAGAAGAGCCGCCGGAGCAAGCCGAAAATCCGCAGAAACGAGTAGGCAAACACTGCAATTCATTTTAAATTAATTCGTACGTCATGAAAAACTTGAAATTCTTCACCGCCATTGCCTTTATCACCCTGTGCGTCACTTTGTTTTCCTGCACGAAAACGGACGTTGCTGCGATTGACCCGCCGGTTTCGACCGAGACCTTTCCAACCGTACCATCCGGCGAGCGCATCGTCATTCACTTTGGCACTTCCACGCAAGTGGGCTGCACCTATTCTTTTACCAACTGTATCTACATCGGTCTGGGCGACGCGCTCAATGCCCAGGATGCTTTTGCGATCCACTTTAGCGATGGCAATTACGTGGATCAGTATTTCGGCGATTACTTCCCCCTTACTGCCGATTATACGCTGGATGATGCCGCTGCGCAGTCTATTGGCCTGCATGCACAGACCATTCCCGCCGGTTTCTACCCGATTGTGGATACACCCGACGGCAAAACGGCCATGTTCTCGCCTTCCGCCGCCCAACCCGTTGCCGCGCTGGTCAATCCGAAAAACCCGCAGGACAACCTCGGACAGTTGCACAACCTCGCCATGCAGGTTATTTTGAACAGAGAAAACAAAGCCGTTATCCGCAACATGAAAGGCGATAAGAAAGCCATCCAGGAATTTGTGCTGGCCCAAACCTTCGAGTTTCTGGCCGCTAATGAACTGCCAATCAGTGCCACCGAACAATCGCGCATCAAAGCCCTGGACCTGGGCCGCGACTACACCGATTATCGCACCGTGCTGAATGAAAGCCGCCTGAGTGCCGGCGACAAAAAAGTGCTGCTCGCTGTGCTGGACGAAGCGTCGGCAGTACCGGTACAGTCTTCCAAAGACCTGAGCAATTTTGTAACGGTATTGACCAATTTTGAAAACAATGTTGCCGCCAATACGCAGTTAGACGACCCGAAAATGGTACTTTCCACCATTTCTGTCCTGAAATACAGCCGCTACTACTGGTACTGGAGATCCGTTGCCCACGGCGGTGCCGGCACCCCGGAGCCCGCACAAGTCCCCAACTGGGTCTGGGCCGATGCCATCGGTTTTGAACTGGGCGGCCCGGCAGGTTCTATCGCTGCTTCGGTGATTGTGTATATGAATGAGAATTAGGAGATCAAAACACCAGAATATCCAAGATAAAGCCCGGCGCGTATAGACGCACCGGGCTTTGGGTGTTTAACAATAGAGGACGCCAATCCTTTTTAAATAGAGAATAAATTACCTAATTGTCTTGACTCGTTCGTACACTGTGGTCTAAAAAAGAAGGGTTACACAGCGTGCTACGTTTATTTTCATGGTCCTTTTGAACGTAGTCAAATGTGTACAAATAAAAAGTGTTTACCTAACTTTATTCACTTGAGGAGTATCCTACCAAGATCGAAAATACTTTTTACAAAAATCATTTTGCGATACTTGATAAAACAAAGATGGCAGCAAAATCGCTGGGGTGTCCGGTTCAACATTATAACTGTCGGAGAAAATCTTGTAACTGTCCGGTTTCAGCGTATAACTGTTTTTAGGGTACGTCGGACTACCCTGAAAATTGGACAAAATCGACGTATGATTGTATTGCTGGGTGATTTTTATTGCGTGGCGTTGTGTACCTTTCGGATCAAACGTAAAAATTCAGACTATGCGACTGCTGTTCGTGCTCCTCCTATATGTATTGATTGTGCCGCCCGGACCGGCGCAATCACTCTCGTACACCCATTATGGTGTGAAAGAGGGATTACCTGGAAACATGGTGTACTGCGCCGCGCAAGACCATCGCGGTTTTATGTGGTTTGGAACAGATAAGGGTTTAGTTCGCTTTGACGGTAGTCAGTTTGAGGTGTTTGGTGTCGAAGATGGCTTACCGGATCCCGAGGTGATCAATTTGTTTGAGGATAGTTATCATAGATTGTGGATATCGTGTTTTAGTCAGCAACCATGTTATTTGGAAAATGGTCGGTTTATGACGGCTTTTAATGATTCCTTATTAAATAAAATAGATTTCAAAACCGCCACCTGCCAATTTTCAGAAGATAGAAATCATAATATCTGGATCACTGGCGGATCTAAATATGGATTTTTTTTTGATGGAAAAACGATCGAAAAAAAACTATTTGGAATTGATGTAAGACGTATTTCGCAAATAGATGGTTCAATACTACATATAGGCACCACGGATTTAAGTCAAAATTATGACAGCAGTTATGAATTTAATCCTGTACAAAAAGATGGGCGTAGGATAATGTATAAATCCAGTGCTGTTATTCAGAATCGAATCCTGATAGCACTTGCGAATAAATTGGTTTTACTTGATTATGAAAATGGTCATTTTAGCACAAAACAGGTTTTCCTCCAAGCAGGTGGGCTTATATTAATAGATCGCACAGATCGTTTTTGGGTACCCAATTCTAATGGCATTACCTGTTTTGATAACAATAAACAGGACTTATCCAATCCCATTACTTATCTACCTACCAAAAAGGTAAATGCCGTATTTGAAGATCAGCATGGTACCATGTGGTTTTGCACCCGTGGAGATGGCATTTACGCCCTGTCGTCCGGGAAAGCGGTGATCTATAATAAGATGAACAGCGACGAGAATGACAATATGAGTACGTTATATCATAATCATCAGGGACAAGTGCTAGCGGGAGATAATTTAGGTAATATATATGAAGTAACTAATTTAAAAATTAAGAAAACATCGTTAGAATCTGATAATATCTCTAATCGGGTTCGTCAAATAATTGAAGCACCCGATCAAAGTCAATGGATCGCTACGGATCTGGGACTATTTCACCATAAAGGAAAATCAATTGAGAAACTAAAAATTACTGGTCTTAAATCGATCCTCTACAAAAATGACACGCTCTGGTTTGCCAATCATGCTGATCTAAGTTTCCTCAAGAAGGGCGAGGATCATTTTTTACCGTACATTAAACGACGCACGACGGCCCTTTGTAAAGATGCCGAAGACATGATCTGGGCTGGCGGCATGGCCGACCTTTGCAACCAACGCGAAAACTTCCAGTTCAATTGGGGAGATCAATTCCCCGAACTAAAAAAACACATCATTACCATCCAAAGCGCCGGCCCCGGAAAAATCTGGGTCGTCACGCCCGAAAGCGGACTATTGCTGCTGGATGTCAAAGCAGGTGCCGTGACCCGGGTGCAACATATTAATCAATACCTGAAGTACCCTATTAAAAACATCGCCTCTATTTATTGCGAACCCAATGCCAGTGCCCGAATCTGGCTGGCCACCAACAGCGGCGTGTACGGAATCAATACCATCACCTGGAATGTCGTGCATTACGATCATGAAGACGGATTGGCCGACGATGATGTCAATGCCGTTTTAGTCGCCCATGATACACTCTGGGCCGGCACCGTAGCTGGGCTGAGTTGCCTGCCCCTGATTTATTCGGGCGACCGCACCAACTTCGCCTCTTATATCACCGAAATTCGCTACCAGTTAAACAACCAAACCATCATCTGCAATCTGCTGGATACCCTGCCCGACACACATCGCATCGTCCTGCCTTCCGCCGCAGCCATGGCCACCCTTAATTTTGCCGGCCTGGACTATCGAAATCCGGGTAGTATTCACTATCGCTGTATCACCACCAAATTGCTGCCCTCCTTTTGCTGGTGGACCCGCCAAAATCTCTTTACTTTTATCAGTAATGGATTCCAAAATCCCAGCGATACCATCTTTACCCAAAACAACAAACTCAATTTTGGCATTTCGCCAACCCCAGGCAGTTACTATATCCAAATCATTGCCATTATGCAGAACGTTTACAGCAATAAGCCCGATCAATGGACGGTCGTTATTCACCCAAAATGGTACAATACAGTATGGGTCGATTTAGTCATCTGGCTTCTGGTCGCCGCAGCATTCCTGGGTCTGCATTATTCGCGTAAGCATTATCGAAAGTTAAATATTGCCGTATCCGATCTGCAACTCCAGGCCCTGCAATCGCAAATTAACCCCCATTTTGTCGGCAACAGCATCAATGCCATCCAGCAGTTTTTCTTTCCGCCCAATCCACTAGCAGCTAGCATCTATATCGACTTATTCACCAGCCTGCTCCGCCGAACTATTTTCTTATCCGAAAAACATTTCAACACCTTTGAAGAAGAGTTATCCTACGATACCGATTACCTGCAAATGATGCAATTGCGTTTTGGGGATCGCTTTCAATATGAGGTTACCGGTGCCGATACAATTCCCGCAGACATGTCATTTCCTTCCATGTTATTGCAACCAATCCTTGAAAACGCGACGATTCATGGACTTGCACCAGATGGCGATTCCAGACTTTTGCTCCAATTTTCCTTTGACGGCAATAAATTCCAGTGCCTGGTCCTTGACAATGGCGTGGGGTTTAATGCTGCAAAAGCGAAGCGAAAAGGCCATAAATCGAAAGGACTCGATTTATTATTTAAAAAAGTCAAAGCATTTAATCAGTTGTATTCCATGCAATTATCGCTACAGGTGAGTGACCGGACCGATTTTTCTACAGACCGTGGCACCTGTGCAAGCATTATTTATTATCCCCAAAAAATAAAAAGACAACCGCGCTTTTAAATTTACATAAGTGAAAACAACTGCCACGCCATTAATAGTAGGCTCATAAAAAAGAGCGCTAAACTAATAGTCTTAAAGCCCGGCGCTGTTTTTACTTGATAAAATAAAAACGCAGCCGTACAAAGAAATAGAATATTAAATAGAGTGATAAGTCGTGCATCCCGGATTACCTTTGGAAATACACTTAAATATTCATCTTTTGCCTGTTGGAATGACTGCATAGGCGCTGTTGAAATTGTTATCCACCAGTAAAGATCAAGCACGACCAGGCTAAAAAGAACCAAAGCAATTATGAAGAACACTATTTTATTTTGCATATCATTGCGTTTAAAGTTTTAATCCACGAATTTTATAACTGTCCGATTTCAGCGTATAACTGTTTCTATACCCGCTTCTCCAGCAGTTTTAACCGCCCTTCCAACTGCACCGACTGCACCTGATAACTCAGCGGGATTTCCTGTAAATAACTAAAATACGTCACCAGCCGCGTGCCGATCGGCATCGCCTCCAATTGATCTTTTACATACTGGGAATAGGTATGGTAAAGTTGCCGGTCCAGCAGTACTTTATTGTCCAGCATACCCGATTGATCGATATGCTCATAAAAGGAATTAAAGAAGTAAAACGCATCAAAGGCTTTAAAATCGATTTGTAAAATATTGGCGTGCACGAATTGCACGCCGGTTACAGCGTATTTTTTGACGATCCGATTGGCGATTAAATACAGATTGCGGCGTTGCTCGACGCCGGTAAAGTGCCCCTCCGTACACGTCGCGCCGACCAGGCAAAATTTGCCGGCACCGGATCCGATATCCAGCACCCGTACGCCGGGGGTCGGCGCCAGAAAATGAGCGGCCAGTTTGGCGACCGCGATCGGGGTAAAATGAATTAACGCCGCCTGTCTAATCCGCTCCGTAAAGAGTTTGTTAAATTCAATATCACTGACCGGCTGACCGGATTGCAGGCGGTTAAAGATCATTGGTTGAACGGAAGACATGAAGTGGTATCCTGCAAAATAGTACGGCAAAAAACAGTCCTGACGCCCGGCAAAAAATAGCCGCCGTGAAAACCTCGCTTCCCGCTTCGCTGTTACAGAGTGCAAACGTACCATTCCATCAGGACGAACAACAAAAAAGTTTGGTTGATGACGGACTGCACTACTTGAATCTACCCTATTTATATCGCTCATTCCCTTCTTTCATGCTGGAAAAATTCACCGACGAACTGTCTATCGCCAATCTGCCATCGGAGATTATTGACAATATTGTAGGCTTGGGGCAATTGCAGAAGGTAAAAATCCATACCAAGTTGGTAGTAC
>JBBRDQ010000237.1:0-7430 GCA_038203695.1 Chitinophagales bacterium | reverse complement strand
TAAACCCGACGACCTGACCCGCCAATCCCTGGAAGCGGGCAAAACCATTGCGCTAAAAAATATTTACTTCGAATTTGATAAAGACGAACTCATGCCCCGCTCTTTTGTGGAACTGGCTAAATTGCTAAAAATCATGCAGGAACACCCTTCGATGACCATCGAAATCGTGGGTCATACCGACAACCTGGGCAACGACGATTATAATATGGACCTCTCTCGCCGTCGCGCATTAGCCGTAATTAAATACCTCAGCGACCATAAAATTACTAAAAATCGCCTCCGCTCACACGGTGAAGGAGAGCAAAAACCCATTACAACCAACGAGACCGATGAAGGTCGGGCGCAAAACCGGCGGGTGGAATTCATAGTACTAAAAACCTGACAATCAATCAATTAAAATCAAATAAATTCGTAATTCGTAATTATTTTTTCAATTCATTGACTGCCAGCCACGCCATCATGGCCATACCGGTTTCAAGCGCTGCTTCATCCACATCGAAGGTATCGGTATGCAGCGACGACGTGATTCCGCGTTCTGGATTGCCGGTGCCCAGCCGGTAAAAACAGGCGGGCATAACCTGGGAGTAATAGGCAAAATCTTCGGCGGTCATGCGCATCGGCAAATCCACGACTTTGTCCTTGCCCAGCAGTTCGATCGCCCACTTTTTAGCGCGCAGGGTAAGTTCTTCATTGTTAAATAACACTGGATAACCGCGCATGATATTGAAATCGCAGGCGCCGCCAAAACCTTTGGCGATGCTTTCGGCGATTTTTTTCATGCGTTTATGGGCTTCGGTACGCCACTTTTCGTGCATGGTGCGAAAAGTACCTTCCAGTTTTACTTCGTTGGGAATAATATTGGTTGCGCCGCCGGTAGAATTTATTTTTCCAAAAGTCAGCACCGATGGCATGCCGGGATCGCAGTACCGGCTCACGATATTCTGTAAAGCGACAATAATTTGCGCGGTCATCACCACTGGATCGACACAATTGTTGGGCATCGCGCCGTGACCGCCGCGTCCTTTCACGGTGACGTAGATTTCATCGGAAGACGCCATGTAAATACCCGGCCGGAGTCCGATCATCCCGGCGCGCAGCGGTGGATGCACGTGCTGCCCGAAAATACTCGCCGGGCGCGGGTTTTCCAACACACCTTCCCGGATCATGATACTGGCACCGCCCGGCAATTTTTCTTCACCCGGCTGAAAAATGCACTTGACCGTACCTTCAAAACGGTCGCGCAACTGGTGCAGAATCCGCACGGTACCCAACAGGGAAGCCGTGTGCACATCGTGACCGCAAGCGTGCATTACACCATCGTGCTGACTTTTATAGGGCACTTTATTGGCTTCCAGAATCGGCAAAGCATCCATATCTGCCCGCAACGCAATGGTGCGTTTGCGCGGGTTTTTGCCTTTTATCAAAGCAACCAGGCCGTTATCCGCCACGCCATGCTGGTATTCCACGCCGATCGAGGCCAGTTGCCCGGCTACGTATTGCCCGGTTTGTATCTCCTGAAACGACAGTTCGGGGTGCATGTGCAGATGCCGGCGGGTGCTGATGGCATCTGGGTAGTATTCGCGGGCTAATTCGAGAATACGCTCTTTCATAATGCTGCCTCCAGATCCGCCACTAAATCTTCCACATCTTCCACCCCGATACTCAGGCGGATCAGCGAATCGGTCAAACCGACTTTCAGCCGATCTGCTTTCGGAATGCTGGCATGGGTCATACTGGCTGGATGGCCGATGAGCGATTCCACGCCGCCGAGCGATTCAGCCAGGGTGAATAAATGTGTGTTGCTCAAAATGCGCGTGGCGTTCTCCAGCGTATTGTCGACCAGGTCGAACGATACCATAGCACCAAACATGCGCATTTGTTTTTTCGCTATTTCGTGGTTCGGGTGCGTCGTAAATCCCGGCCAGTACACTTTCGCTACTTTTGGGTGATTCGCCAGGTAACGGGCGATTATTTCGGCATTTTCACAAGCGCGTTGTACGCGCAAGTGCAACGTTTTGATGCCGCGCAAGACCAGGAAACAATCCTGCGGTCCCGGTACAGCACCGGTTGCATTTTGCAGGAAATGCAGGCGCTCGCCCAAGGCTTTATCTTTGACGATCAGGCAGCCATGCACTACATCGGAGTGGCCGCCGATGTATTTGGTCGCCGAGTGCAGCACGATGTCGGCACCCAGATCCAGCGGATTTTGCAGGTAGGGCGAGGCAAATGTATTGTCCACACAAGTCAGGATGCCGCGTTCGCGGGCAATGGCGCAGACGGCCTGGATATCCACGATGTTCAACATCGGATTGGTCGGCGTTTCAATCCAGATCAACTTGGTATCCGGACCGATCTCACGGGCCACATTTTCGGCTGTATACATATCGACAAAGCGGCTTTTCAAACCCCACTGGGCGTATACGCGGACCATCTGACGGTACGACCCACCATATAAGTCATTGACAGCCAATACTTCATCGCCGCTGGAAAATAGTTTCATCACGGCATCCTGGGCCGCCAGACCGGAGCCGAAACAAATCGCGTCGACGCCGTTTTCGAGCGCTGCCAGGTTGTGCTCGAGCACCGTACGGGTAGGGTTTTGCGTACGCGCATATTCGTAGCCCTGGTGCTCGCCGGGAGCGGTCTGGGCATAGGTGGAGGTTTGAAAAATCGGGGTCATCACCGCGCCGGTCGAAGGGTCTGGCTCGATGCCGGCATGGATGACTTTGGTGGCAAATTTCATGAACGTAGTTTTTATATGTAATACCCGTCAGTAACGGGGGTGTAAAGGTAACATCAACGCCTACAATTTCTCCAAAACAAAGTCCGTCAACTTCGTAAACAGGTGCCGCGTAGCGTTGTCGCCATAAATACCGTGGTTGCGATTCGGATAATAATACGTCTGAAACTGCTTGTTGGCCTTGATCAGCGCATTCATCATCTCCGTCGTCTGTTGCCAGTGTACGTTGTCGTCGGCGATACCATGACAGATCAGGTAATTGCCGCCGCGCAGTCGGTCCGCAAAATTGATTGGCGAATTGTCTTCATAACCTTTCGAATTATCCGCGGTCGTGTGCATATAACGCTCTGTATAGGCCGAATCATACCATTTCCAGTTGGTGACCGGCGCGACCGCCATGGCCATTCTAAACACATCGTTGCCCTTCAAAATACAGGAAGTGCTGAGGTAACCGCCAAAGCTCCAGCCCCAGATGCCGATCCGGCCCGCGTTGACGTAGGGCAGCGTGCCGAGGTAACGCGCTGCGGCGATCTGGTCTTCGGTCTCATATTTTCCCAACTGCAATTGGGTGCATTTGCGGAAATCCCGGCCGCGGCCGCCGGTACCGCGATTGTCGACACTGACGATGATAATACCTTTTTGCGCCAGCATCTGGTGCCAACTACCGATATAACCATCGTATTGATTTTGAACAGTTTGCGAATTGGGTCCGCCATAATTATCAAACAAAACCGGGTATTTCTGGCTTGGATCGAAATTTGCGGGTTTGATCATCCAGCCATTCAATACGGTGCCGTCGGCCAGTTTGAAATCAAAAAACTCTTTGTTGGCGAATCCATATTCCTTGCGCAACTGCGCCACGCGACGGTTGTCGGTGATGGTGCGCAACGTGGCCCCGGAACGATCGCACAGCGTCACCACCGGCGGTGTATTGCGATCCTGCCAGGTCAGTGTATAAAAGTCGAAGGTGGGACTGAATGCCGCGTCGTTGGTCCCCATTCTGGGCGTGAGCAAACGCGGGGCCGTACGATCCAGCGACCCTTCCCATACCTGGCGATCCATCGGAGTCGGCGTGGCAGTCTGGTAATAAAACTTCCTGTTTTGCTCGTCCACCCCGTAAAAAGCAGTGATATCAAAGTTGCCCGGCGTAAGGTCTTCTCCGGCATCGCCCAGCAGGTCGCTGTAACGACGCACATGGTTGTACCCGCTTTGCTCGCTCATCCACATAAAGCCACCCGATTTTAAAAAGAGCAGTTTATTACCCGATTCTACATCCACGTAAGCCGCATCATTTTCCTGAAAAATAGTAGTCGAATAGCCGGTATTATTATCGATCAGCCATAAAGTCAGTTCGTTTTGTTGGCGATTGAGGCGCGTGACGACGAGTCGGTTCCCCGGCGTCCAATGAATGCGCGGCAGGTATTGATCCGTTTCCGTTCCGGTATCGGCTTGCACAATTTTGCGGGTCGCCAGATCGTATATATGCGCTGTGACGACCGAGTTTGCCTGCCCTACCTTCGGATATTTAAACGTGGTTTGCCGCGGATACGCCTCGCCTTCGTAATAATTGAGCGCCATTTCCGGCACTTTACTTTCATCGAAGCGCAAAAAAGCGATTTTAGTACCGTCGGGACTCCAGCGGGTAGCCACCATGCCTTCGCCTTCCACCGGACTAAACTCCTCCTCATACACCCAGTCCGGCAGGCCGTTGATAATGGTATTTTTCTCACCGTCGGAGGTGATCTGGGTGATTTTTCCCGTGGTTAAATCCCGGTAATACAGGTCATTATCGGCAATAAAGGCAATTTTGCTACCGTCCGGCGAAAAGTCGATGAACTGTTGCTTGGCCGCTTCGAAAACCGGCATCGTAGCGGCGGTGGCGAAATCGTACACAAAATAATTAGCCAGTATCGAATGCCGGTAGACTGGCTCTGTGCCTGTGCGCACCACCAGTTTTTTTTCATCGTCGCTGAAATCGAATTGGTCCATTGCCTCCGCTTCTTTGGGCAATTTAAGCGGAATCAGCGAGTCGAACCGCTCATTGCGGATATCGTAGATGTGCAGTCCCTTATCGTCAGTGGTCGTGTAATGCTGCCCGTCTTTGCGGTATTGAAAGCGGTCGCCCGATTGGGGATAAAATTTATAGAATACAAAACAATCGTCGAGGGTGATACTTTTTTGTGCGGAACCGGCCTGGCGCGCAAGCAAAAAAACGACAATAAAAAGCAACGTTCGTGACATAAGGACTACAATTTGTGTGAATTCGAGGCTCAAATATCTTAATAGTTTGTGAAGTGCAACGTTTGGAGTCGCCAAGCGTTGTACTTTTGCTACACAAATTCTACTATGCGTAAAATATTATTTATTACTGCACTGCTGGCCTGCCTCGCTTCACAGGCGCATGCGTCGTACATTATGTTGCCGATGGACGAGGCGCAACGCAACCACCTCAAAGCCTACGGCATCACGTATTGGGTCATTTCCCAGGGCGTCGAGACGTTTTGGCTGCTCAATTACCGGGGCGGCAGTTTTGCCTTTGTGTATACGCCCACCTTTGAAAAAGAGTGCAAAACCCGCGATGTCAGTTTTGAAGTAATCGCCGATGCACAGTTTGCCGCCATTCAGAACAACATTCTCGACCCGGAGGTCAATATGGATGTAGTGAAACTGGAAAAAGCGCCGCGAATTGCCGTTTATACGCCCAAAAATGACGAAAAAGGCGAAGAAATTCAGCCTTGGGACGATGCGGTTACCCTGGTGCTGACCTACGCCGAAATCCCGTACGATGTCGTGTACGATACCGAAGTGCTCCAGGGCAAACTGCTCGAATACGACTGGCTGCACCTGCACCACGAAGACTTCACGGGGATGTTCGGAAAATTTTATGCCAGTTACGGCGGACAACCCTGGTACCGCGATCACGTAAAAGTGATGGAAAATCTGGCCCGCATCAATGGTTTTGACAAAGTAAGCGAACTAAAACTGGCCGTGGCGAAAAAAATATCCGAATACGTGGCCGGTGGTGGTTTTATGTTCGCCATGTGCTCCGCCACCGATACCTACGACATCGCGCTGGCCGCCGAAGGCACCGATATTTGCGCCAATGTATTCGACGGCGATCCGATCGACCCGAACTGCCAGAGCAAACTCGACTACTCCAAAACGTTTGCGTTTAAGGATTTTCAGGTCATTACCGATCCGGGTATTTACGAGCACTCCTCCATCGACAACAACCTGCAGCGCAATGTCGTGCCGGAGCAGGATTACTTCACGTTGTTCGACTTTTCGGCCAAATGGGATCCGATCCCGACTATGCTAACGCAGTGCCACACCCGCACGGTAAAAGGTTTTATGGGTCAAAACACGGCTTTTATCAAGAAATACATCAAATCGAACGTGCTGATCATGGGTGACAACAAACCCGCCGGCGAAGCGCGTTATATCCACGGTACCTATGGGCGCGGCTTTTTCACTTTCTACGGCGGCCACGACCCGGAAGATTACCGCCACATGGTCGGCGATCCACCGACCGACCTGGCCCTGCACCCCAATTCGCCGGGGTATCGCCTGATCCTGAACAATATTCTGTTCCCGGCGGCGAAGAAGAAACACCAGAAGACGTAGGGGGTTAATGATTAATGGATAATGGTTAATGGTTAATGTCGGATTTTGGCATTAACCGCTAATCGTTGCGCATAAATCATCGCGTGGCATTACTTTTTTAGCGTTTTCGCGTATATACCAGTGTCGGCCTCATGTAAAGATTAGGTTAAAACTTTTGACCCAAGTCAAAAGTTTGGGGGAACGAGGCGACCTTTGCGGTTGGATCGCAATCCATCCATTTAGAAGGTTTTTTCCCTATTAAAATCTTTTAAATACGACTTCGTCAACGATTTCTTTTCGATAACTTCAATCATTTTAGTGGTTATAACCACTAACACAAAATTCACAACACCATGATACAAAAATCTTTACTTCGGAATTTCCTTTTTTTGAGTTTTATACTCCTGTTTACCAGTATATCTTTTGGTCAAATCTCAATTACCTCTCTTGCTTTTACTTACACAGAGGATTTTGATGGTTTGGCTAATACAGGCGCATCAAATACTGCAATGCCCTCTGGATGGTCTTTTATAGAGACTGGAAGTAACACTAATACAACTTACGCTTCTGATGATGGCGGTGGCAATGCTGGCAACACATATAGCTATGGTACTCTAAACGCAACTGATAGAGCGATTGGAGAATTGACATCCGGTAACCTTGTTTCAAGATTCGGCGCACAATTTATTAATAACGGAACAGAATCTATTGGTCAGATTACTATAACAGCTACTGGTGAGCAGTGGCGTAGAGGGGGGGGCACAACAGATGCGCTTACTTTTGGCTATAGTACCAATGCTACAAGTGTAAATACAGGCACTTGGACTACAGTTTCGGGATTGACTTTTACTTCAGTCAATAACACCGGTGCTGGCGCAGCATTAGATGGAAATTTAGGAACAAATCAGGCTAGTCTTGCTGGCACTATTACGTTTGCCTCCGGCATTGCTCCTAGTGCGGGATTTTGGATTCGTTGGTTAGCAACCGATGCAACTGGTTCAGATCATGGTATGGCAATAGACAATTTTAGTATTACCTCTGTTCTACCAATTGATCTTGTATCTTTTAACACAAAGTTACAAGTTAG
>JBBRDQ010000236.1:0-7458 GCA_038203695.1 Chitinophagales bacterium | reverse complement strand
ACCGCCGGTGTTGAAAGGGCATCGGGCAGCACTGCAGACTGCACCGCCGATAGCGATACCTTCGCTTGGGCCGACAACATAAAAATATGAAACGCCTGATCCCAGTCCCGGCGATCGCGCCGGGCGCGCAGCACGCCATCTTGCGGGAACTCCTGCCAAGTAATATCCTGTTCGCGGCAAAAACGCGCGATGGCTTTATCGCGTTGAAAAGTGGCATTCAGGCCAATTTCCAAGTGCGAAAAAAGGTTTTTTATGGTGTAATAGGTACTTATCTGGGTAAAAACGGCGGCTGCTTCTTGGTGGAAAATGTAGAGTGGCAGCCCGTGTGCGGCCAATTGCCGCTGCATATCATCGAGTGACTGCCGGATAAAACGTCCGTGCCGCACCGTATTTTCCGGAAGCGCGAGCAGACTGGGTTCAAAAATGTACAGCAATAGAACGTGTAGCCCGGCCTTTACTGCTGCGGCAATCGGCGCATGATCGGACAGGCGTAAATCGCGTTTAAACCAGACGATGGAAACGGGAGGACGCTGCGGGGAAATTTGCATGGTACTAAAACACCATAAACCGGTTTTGGTTGGGTCGATCAGGCCGGATTTCCTTCCCGCCGGTAACTGCTCCACAAACTGCGGATTTTCATTTGCAGCACGCCCAGAATCCCTTCGCGGACGATCTTGAGCGACATCTTGGAGACGCCCAGTTCGCGGTCTTTAAAGGTAATCGGCACTTCGCTGATCTTAAAACCCATGGTCCAGGCGGCGAACTTCATTTCAATCTGAAACGCATAGCCGACGAAGTGAATCTTGCGCATATCGAGCGCTTCGAGCACGGCGCGGCGGTAACAAATGAATCCGGCGGTGGGGTCCCAGATGGGCATCCAGGTAATCAGCCGGGTATAGATAGAGCCGCCGAAAGAGTAAAATTTGCGATCGAATGGCCAGTTCTCCACTTTGCCACCCGTGACGTACCGCGAACCGACCGCCACATCGGCACCTTCATCGCGGCAGCGCAGCAGCAGGCGTTCGAGATCGGCTGGCCGGTGCGAAAAATCGGCATCCATTTCAAAAAAATAGGCGTAGTCGCGGGCGAGTCCCCATTCAAATGCCGCAATATAAGCCGTGCCCAGTCCCAGTTTCCCGCGTCGTTCCAGCAAATGCAGGCGGCCAGGGAATTCCTGTACTTGCAAATCCCGGACAATCTGCGCCGTCCCGTCCGGCGAACCATCGTCCACGATCAGCACGTGAAACGGCTCGGCCAGCGCGAAAACGGCCCGGATAATGGCCGCCACGTTCTCTTTTTCGTTGTAAGTGGGAATAATGACGAGTGACATGCTTTGTGTTGCTGGGATATTGCTTCTAAACGGCAAACGCTACGACAAACGCTGCCACAGACAGGATGAGACCGTACATAAAAAGGTTGTAACAGATGCTCAGGTATTGGTATTTTTTTGCCAGCACGATCCCCAGAAAATACAAGTCACGGCTCATGGAACTGTAGAGAAATTCCGGATCTTTCAGCATTTCATTGACGCCCCACTGGAAATCTTCCAAGGTCATATTGTAAAAATTACCGAAGAATAAAAGATTGGCTTTTCGCTGTTTAATGGCTTCCTTGGTCACTTTTCCCTCGGTTACTTTTGGGCGGGTGCTGAGCGTGGCGTAGATCATCGAACCCAGACAAGTCAGCATCAGGATACCGGTCGGAATCGCTAAACGCAGGTCGATACCACCATCGCCCATCAGTTTGGGAATCAGGTTGCTGACCATGATCGAGATGACGATCGCATTGACCGAAAGCATGAGGTTGGCTTTGCTGTCGGCCATCTGGCTGAGGTTGGTGTGGGTGCGGTAGGTGGTGCGGTACATGGTTTCCACCCCGCGTCCCATACGGGCCTGTTTCAGTTCGTTTTCACTTTCGCGCAGCACTTTGCTGAGGCCGCCGCTTTTTTCCTTGTCGTCGAGCATGATCAGTTCCTGAGCGGTGGGCGCTTTGTCCGGATTGAGGCGGCGTTTTTGCTTCAGGAGCAGCTGGATGTGTTTGGCTTTGCGCTTATTGAACAGTTCCTGGGCGATGGGCGTATGATATTCGTGGGAGAGCATGAAGTTGATTTCAAAATCTACCCATTCCTGTTCGCTCATGATCATTTTGCGGGCCAGGATGAATTCCTGGCGCAATTTGCCGGTGCGATCCCAGTAACTTTCCATGCCCAGATGGCTCAGATCGGCATCGCAGACGATTTTTTCCAGCAACGTATCCGGCTGTTGCGGCACTTTGGTGGCCCGGATAATACCCTGTACGATCTGTATGTCCTCCGGTGGAATATTGCCGCGCAGGTAACGGTCGGCGTTGTTGCAGCTGCGTTCCTCGTGGGCTTTCGGCCCTTCTGAGTAGCCGGTATCGTGAAACCAGGCTGCCAATTGCAGCAGGGTCATATTGCGCTCGTCCAGTTCGAATCCTTCGCCAATGATCCGTGCGGCGGCTACTGTTTGTACCGTGTGGTCCAGATCGTGGAAGACGTATTCCAGCGAAATGTGTTGGGCAAAATATTCCCGGATGTATTGTTCCGTTTCCGGTAGTAATTGCGCTGTCGTTGCAGTCATGTGTAGGATGATTGGCGGCAAAGGTAATTCGTTGTTTGGTTTTTATTGCGGCCTTATTGCAGCAATAACACCGGGTAGATCGGGGAAAACGACACCTACGCGGACCAGATCGTTGAAGTCTTTCTGGAGCACGTCCCAATGATCGGCATTTCCGGTCGCAGGAGTGGCCAGAAAAGCCTTGTACAGGGCAATAGCCGCAGGCCGGTCACCGCGTAGAAGCAGGGCATGGGCATGGTTGGTTAAAAAGTAAGGCTGATCGGACAAGGCGTCCGCTTCGCCTTTTTCCGACAAACGGATTGCTTCATCCAGCAGTGCAGGATTTCCTTTGGCATTGATAACCAGGTAATAAGATTTGGCCAAAAGCGCATTGATCCAGGCGATACGCCATTCGTTGCCGGTATTGGGGCGCGCCAAAAGCACCTCGGTCTGGCGCAGTTCTTCGGCGCTGGCCCGCAGTGCAGCCGGCCAATCCGACAACGCCAATGCCCGGTTGCTGCGGTAAGCAGCCGTATAATAGGCAATTGCGTTGGAGTCCATCGTTTCCGGATACGTTTGCATCGCTTCCGCCCGGACGGTTTTGATAATATCGGCAAACGCTGCTTTGCGGTCGGGGTTGTAATCTCCCAGCACTTCGATTTCATAGGTGATCGCTGCAACTAACTCATTGGTATTGCCGGTTTTATACCGATCCAGTGCTTCGCGGGTGTTGCCCACCAACAATAATGCGTGGGCTGCAAAACGATTGTCGAAGCCATAAAAAGAGAGTTCGTTGGCCTGGGCAAAGGCCGTTTGTGCACCGCTGGCATCTCCGGAAAAAAGGCGCACCATACCCGTTTGCTGCCATAAACTGGCCATATAATCACTTTTAAACCGCTCGGCACGCCCTTCTGCATTGTCACCCGTGAAGGTTTTTACAAACGCTTCCGCCTCCTGGAGCG
Source organism: Chitinophagales bacterium (assembly GCA_038203695.1). GTDB lineage: Bacteria > Bacteroidota > Bacteroidia > Chitinophagales > Saprospiraceae > M3007. The sequence continues at coordinate 3,920 of JBBRDQ010000236.1, read as the reverse complement.
CGGCCGCATACTGCGCGCCGGCTTCGGTTAATTTGTTGGCATTCAGAAACAGATCGCCGAGTTGCAAGCGGTATAACAAACGCTCATCCACGCGTATTTCTTCGCGGCGTGCCGAAAAAGCGACCGGGCTTTCCAGCAGCGTCAGGGCTTTCTGGTAAAAAGTAAAAGCGGTTGGACTGCCATTTTCGAATGCCGCCTTGCGAATATAGGCTTCGGCCAGTTTCAGGATGGTTTTTTCCAGCAGGGTGCTGGCGGCCGTTTTGTTGCGCTGGGCAATCGTCCGGGCTTCCTGCAAAGCCGTTTCCAGCTCGGCAATTTGCGGATCTATGGCGATGATCGCGTCCGAGTGGTAGATGCGCTTGAAAACATCCCAGCGCAGGTCTGAATCCGAAACGAGGCTTTTGGTGCCGGCGGCCCGACCTTCCGGACAAATATTGGAAAACGAGGTGAAATCGCCGAAGAGGTTGCATAGACAACTTGTCTGGCTGGCCGACAAACGGTCGAATTGCTGTAACTGGATGATTTTGGCCGACAATTCCTCCAGTTGGATCTCAAAAACATTGTCCTCCTCTTCGCTTTCAACCGTCTGGATGGCCCACTCGGTGTATTGTTTGGCCGCGCCGCTCAGGTCATTGCGCAACAGGGAGGTAGTAGCCTCGGCACGCAGGGCTTCGGGCGGTGTGCCGAAGTTGCGGCGCATTTCATTGACTACGCGCAGCGCATCGGCCGGGCGATTGCGCTGCAGGTATTCCCAGTTGTAGTCTTCATACATTTCCAGGATAGTAGACCGCAAGGCTACCTGGGCCGTCGGATCCAGTTGCGCGTACAAGGTATTGGCGCGGTTGCAATAGTCGGCCACCCGCTCGATATTGTTGCTGTTCAGCGCTTCTTCGCGGTAATAGCCGAAAAAGGAGCGGATCAGCGGAAAGTCGCGCGAATCGGTCAGTTTCTGGAAATTTCCGGGGTAGCGCAGCGCTTTGTCCAGATTGTAGGCGCGGATTTGGTCAGGGCTGAAAGCCACCAGGCGCCGGAATTCACTTTGTACCTGCCCGCGAATGGTCTGCACGTCGAGCGTTCGGGTCAACACGGTTCCATTGTTGTAGAGCGAGCGCAATCCTTGTCCGTCGGGCGTAAAAGTCAGCGCGGTGAGTACACCCGACTGATCGACGCCGGTTTCGGCAAAACGATACCGCGGCTGCTCGGTGAGAATATCCCATACCACGACCGCATTGGAGCGGGTGTTATCGAGCGTATAACCTACCAGCAGGGCGTCTTCGGCTGCATTGAAAAGCATCGCCACTACCTCGCCCTGGTTCCGGCCGACGCCAAAAGCGCGGATATGGGCATCTTCTTCTTCGAGATTTTTCAGATTATATATCCGGACATCGCTGCCCGCGCTGAGCGCAATGCGTTGACCCTGTGGTGATAGGGCCATTTTGGTCGCATAATAATCATGTAAAGCGATCAAACGCGGCTTACGCGTGGGCTGCTCATAATTCCAGATGCGCACAAAGGGAACCGAACGCCCAAATGCATCCATTTCGGCTGCTTCCAGTAATATGAGTTCGGGCGAAAGGGCCGCAAAAGCGATCTGTCGGATTTGTCCTTCGGTGGTATTATAAGGGCGCATTTCGCCGGAGGTTAAATTTAGCACGACCGCCTGATTCGATTGCGTTGCGACGGCAAACCTTTTTTCATCGCCAGAAAATGCGCAGGCCAGCCAATCATTTTTAGGCGGCTCTATTTTTATAAACCATTTTTTGTTGCTGCTTAAATGCTGCACCACCAGCGTATCGGTTCCTTCCTGGAAGGCAACCCAATGCGCGCTTGCCGCAGCCGGGTAGATGGGTTTATCGGGAACAGCCGGGCGAATAAATACCGGTTCGGCAGCATTTTCAGCGGCTAAAACCTGTAAATTCCCGTTTTTTTCCGTCACGATGTATTGTCCGTCGTTGCTCAGCAAATTTGCGGTGGCGGTATTGGCGGAAGTGGTACGAATGGTACCGGGCTGGCTGAATAATTCCCAGACCAATAAACTTCCAGCACTGGTCGAGCTGATAAAGTAACGGTTGTCGGCATCGAAAGCGCCCTGCAACATCTGATAACCTTCCAGGCTTTGCAGGGTCAGTTGGTAGACGATTGAATCCTGCGGATTTTTAATTTCCAGATGTGCAGGGCCGTCTTCATATACGGTGCTGCGCGTGGCAATCAATTGGCCATTTGATGCCTGCGCAATCGTCACACCGTCGGTCTGCATGTATTCCAGGGTGTCGGCTGTAGCGGGAATCGGCAGGTAAAAAATATTCAGGTTGTCGGAATAAATCGCCAGATTACTTTCCGGGTACAAATGTGCATCCGGGATAGATCCGATGGCATACAACGGCCGGATGGGTTTGAACCGGATCGTACGAGTCGTGCGGGTACTTTTATCGGTAGGATTGCGCTCCTGTAGGGTAATGTTGTCGGGATAGGCCAGCCAGAGTTGATTGCCGCGCACGGCTAGGTCGACCAGTTCAGTGAGATTCAGCCCTTGGGCAAAAACCATGGGTTCTGCCCGTTTGCGGCTGTATTTCCCTTTTTGAAACAGGTCATTCAGGCGCAACTCGTACAATTTTCCTTCGCTTTCATTCAAATAATAAAACACGTCGCCGGATACATTGAAACATGTTTTGGTTGGCAGTGGCTTGAGCGCTATGCGGTAGGTTTCCGTCGGCTTTCGCCACAAAAGGAAGGCGTCCGTGCTTTTAAATACGAGCGTGTGGCCATCGGGTGAGGCAATACACTCCGTCATGGTAGTATCGATCGGGTAGGTGACGCCCGGCTGCATGGTGCCGGCTTCCCAGGTAAATAACTGGTGTTTCTGGGGTGAAAAGGCAAATGTTTTCAGGTTGTCGCCGCGATTGAAAAAACCGAGGTTGTCGTATAGCGCGTCTACGCCGGCATTGTCCTGTAGTTGATAACAGAACGGTAGCGTGGCTTTTCCGGTGCCGGCATACCAGGTGTCATACAGGGCCTGGAGCACATCGCCGCTTTCTTCACCTGGCGGCACGATGTATTGATGCGTGAAATCGGCCAGCCGGTAGGCCAGCGAACGGTCGAAGGTGTGCAGCAAATCTTCCGCATCATCGGCCCGGTTGGCAGCGATGGCGAGGCGCTCCCGGCGGATCAGTTCTTCCTCGGCGGAGTCGCGGCAAGCCTGGACGCGCTGGTACATCGCCTGGCGACGTTCCTGGGTGGCATCCGGGCAACTGCGGGCGGCACGGTAATAGGCGATCGCCTCGTTCCAATAGCGCAATTTCGTGGCGCGATCGGCCTCCCGGCGGGTAATGTCAAAGCAACTGTCGCCGTCGTATTGCAAAAAACCGAGACTGGGCCGGTACGGCGCACGCCGGTCGGAGCCAGTCTGTGCAACACAGCAAAATACCGTACAGGAAAAAACAAGGAGCAGAAAAGAGCGCATATCGAGTGGATTTGGGCCGATGGGGATGTAAATGCGCCCCAAAAATAGCGTTCTTTCTGATAATCAAGGCGTTCAGGAATTCGAGACTTATTCTGGCACCGTTTATAAGTCCGCGCACCTCGTTATTTTGGGGCGGGTGCGCGGACTTATTGACTAGTCTACCAAGTAATACGTGATAGAAATGCTGCCCGGAACCGACACTTTATGATCTGGCCTTTTTTGTCCGGTCATGCCGGAGGCACCCAGTATTTGGCTGTAGAATGCGCCGATACCGGCGGCCGGGTCGCTGGAACCTGAAGCAGTGGTGCCGGCAGGCTCGATAATTTGTTGAATGTCGCCAGTTTTTTTGCCGGCCAGTTTAGCGAGCATGTCGGCTTTTTTACGCGCTTGTTTCAGCAATTTGTCGTACAGCCGGGTTTTGTCGACCTTGCCGTCGTCCACGGTATTATTTAGTTCGGCA
>JBBRDQ010000235.1:0-7590 GCA_038203695.1 Chitinophagales bacterium | reverse complement strand
GTGGGCAACTGGGCGTTTTCCATCGACAAACTAGCGCTGGCTTTTGTCAATAACTCCCTGACTGGCAGCAGTTTCGACGGCAAAATCCGGGTTCCGATCAGCGAAACCGGCATCGGTTACCACTGCGCGCTCAGCAGCATCGACGATAACCTGAAAACCGAATTCGGGATTAATAATTTAGACGATCTGGATGTGAAAATGTGGATCGCGCAAATGCACCTGGAACCGGGTTCGTCTATCTCGATTACCGCACAGGGCAAAGACGTGGTTTGCAAAACGGATTTCACGGGTACCATTACCATTCAGGGCGAATTCAAGGATTTGCCGAGTATTAATGTACAGATTCCCGACATGAAGTTCTCGCACCTGCTAATATCCAACGGCGATCCGTACCTGGCATGTCAGGAATTTTCATTCACCAGTCCGCAGAAAAGCCTCAATGGCTTTAACATTTCCTTTAATCCCGCCAAAGCACCGCCGGAATTTAAAGATATGGTCGGGGTGAAACTCCAGTCCAAAGGCGACACCTGCAACCTGAATTTCGGGTTTATGATCACGCTGCACGAGGGAGGGAACGGGATTTCCGGTTTCTCCAACCTGACCATTCACTCCAAGTTGAAAAAGGACAATGGCATGCAATGGAGTTATGAAAAAACCCGCCTGAACAGCATTGCTGTCGATGCGACCATGGCCGTCGTGCGTATAAAGGGCAAAGTTGAGTTCTTTTACGGCGACGATGCTCAATACGGCAAAGGCTTCCGCGGACATTTTGAAGTGATATTCAAACCGACCTTCTCCGCCGATGCAACCGTACAATTCGGTACGGTGAACGGCATGAAATACTGGTTTGTCGACGCCAATGTCAAGTTTACGCCTGGTATTGCGGTTGGTCCCGCCTTCGCGCTCTATGGTTTTGGCGGCGGCGCTTATTACCACATGTCGCCCGATATGACCAGCCTGCCTTCGCCCGAGACATTCAAAAAAGAAACCGTCAGCAACCAGCCTTTCGGCGCGCAGAAAATGGGTGCCACGTATTCCGGCGTCAAATATGTGCCGGACGCCAATACCTTGTTCGGCTTCAAAGCATCGGTGGTGATCGGTACCTTCCCGTCGCCGCGACCTTTCAATGGCGATATCAAACTGGAGGCGAAAATCGGCATAAACGGCAGTCTGCAAATGATTAAACTGGAGGTCGGCGCTTATTTCATGTGTGATGTCGTAGACCGGAAAAACCCGAAAGTCTACGGTTCCGGGAAAATAGAATACAAAGAAGACGCCGGCAAGCGCTACTTCGACGCTACGTTTGGACTGACCATCAACATGAATCCGGTACTTTCCGGCGGTGGTTCGCTGAGCATCCACGTCGAAAGTGCCGGGATGGAAGGTGACGGTGGTAAATGGTGGGTTTTGCTCGGCGAACCCGCTCCCGAAAAACGGGTACAGATCTCGATCATGAACACGGTAAAAGTGGGTGGTTACCTGATGCTGGGCAACCAGATTCCTGGTCCGCCGGAACTACCGGCTGAATTCCTGGCCCACCTGCCTTATTTCAAACATACCCGCGTTTCCGACGGCAATGTAGCCGGCTTCGGCTTCGGGATGGACTTCGGGTTCGACCGCGATTTCAAGTTCCTGATCTTCTACGCGAGTCTGAAATTACAACTGGGTTTCGACGTCTTTATTATCGACTCTGAATCTATGACTTGTCCCGACAATCCGAACCCGGGTATCAATGGATTTTATGCCACCGGACAGATGTATGCCGGGTTCGATGCGGCAGTAGGCATTGATATCAATGTGTGGTTCCTGAAAGCAAAATTTGAAATTTTCCACGCCTATTTATATGCGGGTCTGGCAGCCGGTCTGCCTAATCCGACCTGGGTAATCGGAGAAGTGGCCGGTGGCTTCGAGATTTTCAACGGCCTGGCCAAGGGCGAATTCCACATCCATTTCAAAGTGGGTGAAATCTGCGATCAAAGTGGCAGCAATCCGTTCGGCGGCTTGACGATCATTGCCGACATCGCGCCAAAAACAGCGAATTCCAGCATTTTCAGTGTTCCCGAAGTTGCCTTTAACGCCGATATGAACAAGACCGTGAGCGTCAAAACTTACAGTGATCAGGGCGAAAAAATCTATTACTACCGTTTTAACATCGAGGATGTAAAAGTGAAACGCACCGGTACCGTAAAAAATGGCAAAGTGACAGCACTGGCTAACCCGACGAACTATGCCGGCACGCCTGAATTGGTTAAACCCCGTTTAGCACAGTATTCTTCCGATCTTTCGATGGAGCCACGCAGCGAATACGAAGTGACGGCGCGGGTATATGGAGAGCGATTTGAAAACGGAAAATGGGTTGTCATTACGGAGAAAGACAGCAATAAGAAATACCTGGAAGTCAAAACCCGAAAATTCCAGACAGGCAATGCACCGGATAAATTCGTGGATGAAAACATTGCGTTCACCTATCCGCACCGCAAACAGCGCTTTTTCTATAAAAGCGACGTATCAACCGGGGTGATCCAGTTTGAAAAAGAAATAGGTGACCTGTTCGAAGTGAAACCACAGAGTAACGCGTACGTGTACAAGTTTGTGGCTAAATTTACCCGGATTCAAAACGGGCTGAAAGTAACGGGGGAGACACCGCTGCAATACAATGCGGCCGAAAAACGGGTGAATTTTGCGATACCCCAACTGATGAACGAGCAGATTTATATGGTGCAGTTTTTGGCGAAACTGGAGAAAAACCCGGGCCAATGGCTGGCCACGGAACCGACCGGCAGTAAGATCGTCACCCAAACGACGAATTCCACCTACCAGAACAACGATTCTTATCTGAATACCTCGAAACAAAATTCACAGATCGAAGGCACGACTACGCTGGTCGGCAATGCGGAGCACGAACTGTACCGCTATTTCTTCCGCACCAGCAAGTTCAGCAGTATCAAGCAGAAATTGCAGTCGTACACGGAAACGTCAGCCACCGCCGGGACCGGCGACTTCAAACGCCGGTTATCCGCGAAGTACAAAGGGGATGAGCCGTGGGATAAATATGATCTGCGTGCTTACAAATACATGGTGGGTTCCAATGAAAACTCAATTCCAGCCTTGCTTAACCTCAGTTTGCAGGAAGGCATTGCCACAGGAAATCATCCACTGGACATTATCAATTTGAGTTTTTATTCCTATATCCGGAATTTGCAAAATGGATTTGGCAATTGTATTCCCGGCGAACCTGGTTTTGGGTATGATTTTGAAAGTCAAATGGAAGCCTGCGGACCAAGAATGCAGCCGCAAGCCAGTGTTTATCCGAATAACAGTATAGACCTGTCCAAAAAGTCTTTTAGCGATTTGAAAGGGGTTGAAAAAGCGGTAGGCGTAAGTTACATCGGCAATGGTGCCACCTCGCTGAGTATGCAGGAAATCACCCAGGCCTACGGCAATGGCGGCAACAACACGATCGGAGATTTAACATTGCAAGGCGGAGGCGGCAATACACCGCCACCGGCGCAGGGGCCTGCCACCGATAATGCCATGACCATCATGTGGGACTACGTACACATGAGCCACTATGCCCGGGAAGATTTTTATGACTACCTGGCTAGTCATGGTAATATGGGATTGTGCGGAAATGAAGTGCGGGATAAATTTTTGCAATACGACAATCCGGCCACGACGGAGTACAAGTTGAAAAAGAATCAGACCTACCTGTTCTATTTCAACTACCAAAAGCCGCCGGGCGTAGTCGGTAGCAATGTCATGCTCAACAGCCGGACGATCGGATATTAATGTATCATGCGAATATTGGGTTGCGATTAGGAAGTGGTTGACAATCAGTTGCTTAGTGACGGGGTGACTTAAAGTCACCCCGTCACTAGCCTTGGCAATCAAGCATTTATCTTAACCCAATATTCGCATGTATCATTGACGAATAAGGGCAGCCGCTTCGGATAAAAATCCGAAGCGGCTTTTTGTTTTGCAAGCCTGTTTTATAATATCTCTCGGTTATAACCGAGAAATGTTATAAAACAGGCGCATCCCGGCACATAACCTGCTTGCGCGAGGCTATTCCAGCACATTGGAAAAATAGCGCGCTCGGACAGTATTGACCACAAAAATCAAGGTCACATTCCAGTAAGTACTCCGTACCCAGGCGTAACACCTAATCACATCTAACATCTTGTAACCGCCCGTTTCAACGGGCGGCCCGGAACAACCCCGCAGCACATCTAACTTCTTTTCAAACATCGACCTCCGCTCTTTTGATGCGATGTATCTCCAGCCGGTACGGGGAGGTCAAATCGGGAAATTTTCTACATTTGCTGTAACCTTCTGCCGAGGCCGCTTGTCTAAATTACCACATTCATCAAAAACGAAACACAGCATGCGTAACTTATTGATTTTCATGGCCGTGGCCGGGATTTTTGTCCTGGGAGCCCGTACGTGCCACATTTCACCCTTTCATTTTGGCAATGGCATTAATGGTTCAGGTCCCAGCGAGACCCAAACCCGCAGCGTAAGCGGTTTTCACGGTATCAGCCTGGAGGTGTCCGGCGAGGTGGAAGTCCGGGTGGCGGATACCTATTCGGTGGAAGTCACAGCGCAGCAAAATGTATTGCCGATCTTACAAACAGAAGTAGAAAATGGCAGTTTGCGCATCTATTTTTCCGAGAACGTCTCCAATGTCGAAAGCATTAAAGTCGTAGTCAGCGGACCCATGTTCGATGATCTGGCCATAGCGGGCAGTGGAACCATTCGCGTGGTTACGCCCATCAAATCTGATAAAATGGACTGTTCGATCGCCGGCAGCGGCGATATTGTGCTGGCACAAAGCGAATTCGGCGTAGTTAAGTGCGACATTGCCGGCAGCGGTTCCATTGAATTGGGCGGCAGGGCAAATGAGCTAAAAGCAAACATTGCGGGCAGCGGCGATGTTAAGGCTAAAAGTATGACAACCAATATATTAGATGCCGAAATCTCCGGTTCCGGTTCGGTTTCTGCCGATGTAAGCCAGACCTTAAAGGCCAGTATCGCCGGCAGTGGCGATGTATATTACTCCGGCCAACCCTCCGTCGATGCGGATATCAGCGGATCGGGTAAAGTGAAAAAAATGTAGTCCGGTTCGTTTTAAACAAAGCGCCGCCAGCCCCAATTAACAGTATCCACGTATAAAAAAGGTCATTGCCGGACTACCCGACAATGACCTTTTTACTTTTCCCTCGTTTCTCCCTACCCCAGGTACGATTTCAACGCATTTGTATTGTAGGCTTTACGCAAACGGCGCAAGGCGCGTTCTTTAATCTGGCGTACTCGTTCGCGGGTCAGGCCGTAGAGTTCGCCGATCTCGTCGAGATTCAGCGGCTCATTGCCATTCAGGCCGTAGTAACTGGCAATCACTTCTGTTTCACGCGGAGAAAGAATACTCATGCCTTCGGCCACTTCTTCGCGCAGCGATTCGGCCATGAGTTGCAGATCCGGTTCGGAGGTTTCATCGGGGATCATCACATCGAGCATGGTTGCTTCGCCTTCATCGCTGCCCGACAGGGGGGCATCGAGGGAAAGGTGCCGTGAATTGCCACGCGTCATGGTTTGCACGTCTTTTACGCTGACGCCGAGTATTTCACTCAGTTCCTCATCGGATGGCTCACGTTCGAACTGCTGCACGAACGAAAGGTGCGCGTCATTGATCTTGCTATATGATCCGATCTTATTGATTGGCATCCGGACGATACGGCTATTTTCAACGATGGCCTGCAGCACACTTTGCCGGATCCACCATACTGCATACGATATAAATTTAAAACCTTTGGTTTCATCAAACCGGCGGGCGGCTTTGATCAGGCCAACGTTGCCTTCATTGATGAGGTCAGAGAGGCTCAAACCTTGATTTTGATACTGTTTTGCCACCGACACGACGAAGCGCAGGTTGGCTCGGGTCATTTGATCCAGTGCCTCCTGATCGCCTTCGCGGATGCGTTGGGCCAATTTTACCTCCTCCTCCGGGGTCAGCATGGATATTTTGCCGATCTCGTTGAGGTATTTGTCGAGGGCCTGACTCTCGCGGGTGGTAATTTTATGGGCAATTTTTAACTGGCGCATAGTGCGGTTGTTGTATTTACACTATTTAAAACGTTTGAACGGCAGAAAGTTTCCAATTTTAGGGAAATTTCCTTACATTAAAATTTACAAAGGTAGCGAAAACAAAATAACGCACGCAGCGCTAATTGTGGTTCCGGTTTTTCCAGGTTAAGTTTTTAGCAAATGCTGGAAACATCGTGCCAGATTACCGACTTTCGTCTTACATTTGTCCCATTCATTTAATCTGCATTTATTTTTAATCCATTGACGTTACGTCTCATTTGTTATTTTTAGCAAAGAATAATCATCATGAAAAGTATTTACCTGAAGCAGGCGCAGCCTGTTGCAACTCCTTTGTCTATGAATATGCCTGCAAAGGGGCTGTTTTTTTTATTGGCCTGGGTCAGCAGCATGATTTTTACAAATCCTGTTTTTGGACAAACGCCCGTGCCAATGGCTTCCCAACCTAACAAAACCTACACCGAAAATTTCGCGGATATAGCCAACTGGACCAACGGTTTTGCCGCCGGTATAGGCGCCAATCGCTGGACATCCAATGTGGTTGGCGGTTCGGGTACTATCCCCAACGGTACGAACATTACCACCAGTACGGCCACCTTCGTAACCGGTACCTCCGGCGGGGTGCAGCGAGGAACGCAGACAATCGTACTGCTGTCTACCGGTGCGACCAACAACACTACGGCTGCAGCGATTGACTTTTTCATGGACTTTACCGGTGTAAATGCGGGGACATTGTCTTACGATGCGGCAACGGTATTTAATGGTACAGGCGACCGTGCCGGTACGGTACGGGTATATTGGAGTATCGACGGAACCACCTTTACCGAACTCCCGACGGCGGCCTACACTGGTTTTAACAATGTAGCAGGAAGCGCTTCGATCACTTCCGTGGCGTTGCCGGCAGCATTCAACAATGTGGCTACGGCGCGTTTGCGTTTTTATTACCATAATAATGTTGGCGGCGCTACGGGCAGCCGTCCGAAGATTTCGATCGACAACCTGACGGTAACGGCTACCTGTGCCGGTACTCCGAATATTACATCCATGCTGACGCAGCCTACCTGCGCCGGCAATGACGGGGCAATCAATATTACCGTCACGGGCGGTCTGTCGCCCTATACTTACAGCTGGGCCGGCACTGGTGTGGTTGCCACTGCGGAAGACCAGACCGGTTTGACGCCGGGCAATTATACAGTTACCGTAACTGATGCCGCCGGATGCGGCACGAATCAGCCATTCACCCTCAATATCCCGACTGGTTGCGGTGGTGGTACCTGTAATGTCTCCGGGGCTGTTTTTTCCAATGCCAGCGGCTGCAACAACAATGGCACACCTGCTGATCCATCGGATGATTACTTTACGGCCAATGTGCAGGTTTCTTTTGTAAATGCACCGGCCACCGGTTTTTTACAATTCGAGCCGGGTAACGACGCGATCGCCGGTGGCGGAGCGTTGTCTGTTTCGGTCGTCGGCCTGACCAGCCCTTATACG
>JBBRDQ010000234.1:0-7633 GCA_038203695.1 Chitinophagales bacterium | reverse complement strand
TCCACCATTGCCGGGCATTTTGCACGTTCAAAACGTACGCCTGTTTTTGGATGTCCATTTTCGAAAAATCCTTCCATTGATCGGGATAACCGACCTTTTTGTTGATTTTCGCCAGTTTGTCATACGCCCGTAGTTTGGTGCTGTCGCTCATCCAGCTTAGTTTGGCGATCCGCTCTTTATAGGCTGTGCGAATATTTTCCACCATGTCGTTGTAGCGCTTTTTAGCGGCTTCGTTGAAGAATTCTTTGGCGAATAACTGTCCCAACGCCTCGCCCATATTGCGCTCTTCGGTATCGAGCACGCGTTTCCAGCGGGGCCGTGGTTGTTTGGCACCGCGCACTGCTTTGGTGTATTCGAAGTAGTTGGCAAAGGTTGTATCATCCAGAAAAGCGGCATTGCTTTGCATCAAACGAATGCGCAGGTAGGCTTTCCAAACGGCCAGCGGCGTAGCGGTCAGTTCGTAGTTCAGGGTTGTGTAAAACTCGGGCTGGCCGACAATGACTGTATCTAATGCACTGATACCCTGATTTTTAAGATAGGTATTCCAGGAAATAACGGGCGTCAGTTTGGACAATTGCGCCAGACTCATTTTGTTATAATTCAGGTAAGGATCGCGTAGATCCGCCAGTTTGCGGCTGGTTTTAGCCAGGCGTTTTTCGAGTTCGTACACGGCAACCGTATTTTTAGCCGCCGTGGCCGCATCGTCGCCGGTCTGTGCAAAGGTAGCAGTCAGGTATTGGCGGTAAGCCGCCTGAACGTTTTTGGTTTTTTCGTCCGTTTCAAAATAGTAGTCCCGGTTGGGCATGCCTAAACCGCCCTGGTCGAGATAAAAAGCATACGCTGCGCTGTTTTTGGCGTCCTGGCTTACATAAGGACTGAACAAGGCGTCCGTTCCTTTGGCTTTCAATTCGGAGGCTACCGCTAACAGCGATTCTACCGACGCAATGGCGTTTATTTTGGCAAAATCGGCCGCTAAAGGCTGTAGCCCCGCCTGGTCCAATGCAACCGAGTCCATCGCACTTTGCCAGAAATCGGCAATTTTACGACTGATCGTACCGGCGGCGGCGTTTTCCTGGACGGCGTTTTCATTGATGGTGCGCTTGCGCAGGTACAGTTCTTCATTCACCAACTGCCCGATGCCCCAGGAGGATTCAATTTCCGGGATCGGGTTGTTTTTTAGCCAGTTACCTTCTGCCCACAGAAAAAAATCGTCACCTGGTTTCAGGGTCGAGTCGATATTGGCGGACAGGAAATCAGGCCTGGTAATAACCGGTTTGGGTTGCGTACAGGCCGTCAGGAAGACTCCCAACAAAACGGAGAACAGAAGGTGCTTTTGCATCGATAGTGATTGGTCGGTGAAGAATTTGGAAAGCAAATGTCCTGATTCTTTTTGAAAAAAGGGAATCGCTTTGCCCCGGCCAAATCTACAACCGACCCGACGTCCCTACAACCGCACCAACTTCCCCGTCTGCACCACGCCGCCGGCTTGCACGCGCCAGCCATAGACACCGGCAATTGCAATTGCCGCCGCTGGTATTTCCAGCAGTTGCGCACCCGCTTGGAGCGTGTTTTTTTGTTGGAAAACCACTTTGCCGGTCGCATCAAAGATCTCCACGATCACCGGAACGGACTCCTGCAAACGCACGGGGATACAGGCGCTGCCGGTAGTCGGATTGGGTTGCGCCGGGAAAATAAGGGTTTCGCGGGCATCTTCCCCTTGTGTGCGGAATTGGAGCGCAAGCCTTGTGGTCGAACCATTCTCCGGATAAGCCTCGGGTTGTAATGTATTGTTTGTCAAATAAATAGCCTCGCGCAACAGCACATCTTTGCGAGCCCGGATTTGTAAGGTAAATAAATTATCGCCCGGCAACACGGTACACAGACCGGCATCGAACCAACTGATATTCAATCTGCCCGATTGCGGCTGCGCCCAGGCATTTTCATCGAACCCGGTTAGTTTCTCCGAGGTGACAGCCTGCACGGTCATGTTATCCGGGTCAAACTGGAAGCCTGCCTGCAACCCGGACCAACGGTTTGCGTCTGTTGCACGCAACGGAATGGCTATTGATTGTCCCGCTTTCAGGGTGATATCAGGGAGCGTAAGTATGGATTCGGGGCCGCGGTCGGTCGCAGTATTTCCAAAATTGTTCAGCACCGCATTGCCATTGACGTCCCCTACTTTCAGACCGCGAAAATTCATGCGCGCAGGATATTGGGTGAAGGGCTGGATGGGCAAGTTGTAATGCGTCGCACAAGCCTGCATTCCCAAGGGATCTACCGGCAGGTTGCAGTCTTCAATATAATAGCGCCAGGAAGTGTTTTTAGGAAATTTAGTGTAGATGCCCAGCACCACTTTGCGCAGTTCTACAATGTCGAATGTGGTGATACTGTTGCTTTTATTGACGTCGGCAGCCAGCAACTTCCACGGTGCGTTCAATTCCTCGATATTGAGAATATGCTTGGAAATCAGGACCATATCCAGGGTGGATACACCATTAATAATATTACTGTCATTAGCCGCTGAAACGGTAAATGGGCTGACCGGTGGGAAAAAAGCCAGTGGCGCACATCCGCCGGGCACGGTCGGCAACAAAGCCGTATCCAATTCATTTTGCGCCGTCAACCAAACCATGCGGAAATCAACGCCGGTAAGTAGGGTGGTGTCGTTCCAATAGGATCGCGCACAAAAACGCGGCAAGGTACTCGTACAAATCGTTGGATCATTGACCACTTGAATATCCGTTGTGCACTTACTGGTGTTGCCCGCCCGGTCGCGTGCCCATAATTCCACGGTCTGTTGCCCCGCATCCGAACAAGCAAACTGTACTTCTGTAACAAGGTTGCCCAAACTGTCTACCGGAAATCCAGTGCCTTGCCCGGTACGGCGAATGGAAAGGGCCAGTTGACTGTCGGGCGTAATGACGTCTTCTACCGAGATCAATACATCGGGCAGCCTGACACTGGTGTGGCCAAGGCTGTCGAAATTGCGGGTCAGTGCGGGTTGGCAAAACAGGGTAGGCGGCGAACAGTCTTTGACCCGGAACGTATAATCACAGGTGCGGATCGTATTGCCCTGTTGTATTTTCCAAATGATGCGGTGCCGACCCTCGGGCAGGCGAGGCGTGACGTAAAATGGTAAAGCCGCCGTCGTCCAGCGTACATAAGCGTGTAAGGTGTCGCCGGAAGTATAAGATTCCAGGGCAAACTGGTATCGCAATGAATCAGCCAGCGGGCGGGCATCAAACACCAGTGTATCGCCACCGGTATAACCCGGATTAAACGCGTTATTGGCCAATATTTGCCCGGGTGGAGGAAATGCCCCGCTAAACACGACCGTTTCGGCCAGAGCATCATTGTTGAGATCCAAAAAAATCGTGTACGAAACGGTGGCATTGCCGCAGGTATCTAAAGCGTGCAGCGCCAGATTGGCAGAGCCTTCGTGCAGGTCCGCATTTTCCAGCGTGTTGCTCCACGTAAAAGGTGGGACATTCCAAAAGGCGGAATCGTTGTCCGTTAGATCGCAAAAAAGCAGACTGCCTGCCGGACAATTGAGAATTTTTGGGCACTGGGCCTGGCTGGTATAGGCGACCGCCAGGCATACCACGGTCAGAAGTGTGTAAATCGGTTTCCTCATATTTTGATATTTAGCCGCGTAAGCATATTGTTAATGCGCGATTGCGTGCCGGTCCCTTTCCGGACTCGCAACAGGGGGCTGCATTTCAAGTCTCGAAAGTAGGCTTTAAATCAAGAAACGGGCCGAATTTTTCCATGAAATTGAAATTTAAACCACCATGTAAAGTACTGCATTTGGTAAACAGGTCCGCAAACAGATTTTTTGTCATAATTCTACGGAATAAAAAATTTAAAACACGGGTACATTTCTAAAAATCGCTACTTTCGGCCTCGAAATTTAGCGGATAAAGATCTTGCTGAATGCTTTAACCAAATTAATATCATGACGCTTGGAATTTTAGCCGAAAACGACGGTGAGCAACGGGTAGCCCTGACGCCTGATGCCATACAAGGCTTACTGAAATTGGGAATTTCCCAGATTTTTATTGAAAAAAATGCCGGTGCCCGTGCATTTTTTACGGACGCAGATTATGAAAAGCAAGGTGCGCTACCAGCCGACCGCAGCGACGTAGTGCAACGCGCCGATGTGCTGGTCAAAATTCAACCGCCGGAAAGCAGTTTGCTCGCGGGTTTGCCTGCTGGTAAAACCATCGTTGCGCAAATGAATGCACTGGGCCAGAACGACCTTGTCTCCGCGTTGTGCACCGCCAATTGCACGGCCTTCAGCCTGGACCTGGTTCCGCGCAGTACGCGTGCACAATCCATGGATGTACTGTCTTCTATGGCTACGGTGGCGGGTTACAAGGCCGTATTAATGGCCGCAGCGCAATTGCCTACTTTTTTCCCCATGTTTATGACGGCTGCCGGTACGGTTAAACCTGCCAAAGTGCTTATTCTGGGCGCAGGGGTGGCCGGTTTGCAAGCCATCGCGACCGCCAAACGTTTGGGCGCCGTGGTAGAAGCGTTCGACGTACGGGCCGCGGCAAAGGAGGAAGTAATGAGTCTCGGCGCAAAATTCGTGGAAGTGGAAGGCGCGCAGGAAAATGCGGCTGCCGGTGGATATGCCGTCGAGCAAACCGAAGAATTCAAGCAAAAACAGGCGGATCTGATCCATAAACACGCTGCGCAAGCCGATGTGATCATCTGTACGGCCCAGATTCCCGGCCGTAAAGCACCGTTGCTGATCGCCCGGGCTACGGTCGAAAAGATGAAACCTGGCGCGGTGATCATCGATCTTGCGGCTTCAACCGGCGGCAACTGTGCCGTCACGGAGAACGGGAAAACGATCTATTACCACGACGTTTGTATCATGGGCAACTCGGCCATCCCGGCAACCATTCCCAAGGATGCCAGCACGATGTTCAGCAAAAATATGGTCAACTTTCTTAAACTGCTTTCACCCAAAGGCGAAATCGTCCTCAATTTCGAAGACGATATTATTGCCGCCACTTGTGTTGCCCACGCCGGCGCGATCGTCAGCGAACGGGTGAAGAGTTCGGTGGGTGGGTGATTGATTTACGGCTCAACAGGCCCACTACTGCCACGATTTCCCCAGAAATACGACCCGTCAACCGGTAACCAATAACAATACACCACAACAAAATGATCGAATTTTTCAGTGTCCACCAACAACTTATTTACATCGTGATTTTATCGGTGTTGCTTGGTATTGAGGTGATTTCCAATGTGCCGGCCATTTTGCATACCCCTCTGATGTCGGGCGCGAATGCCATTCACGGCGTAGTAATTATCGGGGCGATTATTGTGATGGGTCATGCCGCCGCCGATGATTATCTAGCCCTTGTGCTCGGTTTTCTAGCCGTGCTGATGGGTACGCTGAATGTGGTGGGCGGCTTTGTCGTCACCAATCGCATGCTCGAAATGTTCAAAAAGAAAAATAAAGGGTAACCAATTTAACCAGTATGGCACACTTGCAAGGTGTGCCATACTGGTTGAATACAACCTTTCAACGTTGTTTCAACTATGTCTACGTTTTTATTGCAAATCTGCTATCTAATTGGTTCTGTTACGTTTATCGTCGGGTTAAAAATGTTGAGCAGTCCTGATCGCGCCCGCAAAGGAAACCTGCTCGCGGCTGCCGGTATGTTGCTGGCCATTGTCGGCACCTTGCTGTTTCATAAAAATGAAGCCGGTGCGCCGATCAGAAATGTTCTGTGGATACTGCTGGCCATGGGTATCGGTACGGTGATCGGGTACTTTATGGCGATGCGCGTCAAAATGACGGCCATGCCGCAAATGGTCTCTTTTTTCAACGGCATGGGCGGTGCCTGTGCGGCCATTATTTCAATTGTCGAGTTTCATTCGCACACGAATCCTTCGCCGGGTTTTTCCCTCATCATCTTTTTGGGTTTGATGATCGGCAGCGTTTCTTTTAGCGGCAGTATTATCGCGTTTGGCAAACTGGACGAGAAAATAAAAGACTTCTCTTCCAAGTATCTGACTTGGTTCAACCTGCTTTTACTGTTTTCCATCATCGGAATTATCATCGTGGCGGTGGTTATGCCTGCCGTTTTGGGCAGCTCGGCGCTGTGGATATTACTGGCCTTGTCGCTATTATATGGCGTATTGTTCGTCATGCCGATTGGTGGGGCCGATATGCCGGTCGTCATTTCCCTGCTCAATTCCTTTACGGGTATTGCGGCGGCTTTCGGCGGTTTTTTATACGACAACCCGGTCATGCTGACCGGTGGTATCCTGGTTGGTTCAGCCGGTACCATCCTGACGGTTTTGATGTGTAAAGCGATGAATCGCTCCTTGTTGAACGTTATCATCGGTTCGTTCGGCGGGGGCGTCGCATCTTCACAAGCGGCTCGCGGTGAACAAGTTGTCAAAGAAATTAGCCTGACCGATGCGGCTATTTTGTGCGCTTACGCCAATCGGGTCAGCATTGTGCCGGGCTATGGTCTGGCCGTTGCACAGGCCCAGCACGTTTGCCACGAATTTGAAAAATACCTGACTGACCGCGGCGTGGAAGTAAACTACGCCATTCACCCGGTGGCGGGCCGTATGCCAGGCCACATGAATGTCTTGCTGGCCGAAGCCGACGTACCTTATCCAAAACTCCTGGAAATGGATGACGTCAATCCGCAGATGCCGTCTACCGACGTAGTCTTGATTGTCGGCGCAAACGACGTCGTCAATCCGGCCGCTGAGAACGATCCGGGCAGCCCCATTTACGGTATGCCGGTTATCAAAGTCTGGGATGCCAAAAGCGTGATCGTACTAAAACGCAGTATGCGCGCCGGTTATGCCGGGATCGAAAACGAACTGTTTTTCCACCCGAAGACGAAGATGTTATTTGGCGATGCCAAGGATACGCTGCAGAAGTTGGTGGGGGAGTTGAAGAATGTGTAAGTCCAGACTTCTTCCGTTTCTTGCGGCATAAATCGTGCGGTAGGGGAAATACCTATGCTTACTGACCATTGTTATGTGCTGCTACCCGGCAGCATCTGTCCTAATGCCGCCGCATCTGCCGCTTGACAAAAAGTGCAACTTCAACCGCACTACTTTTGACCGGTATCTCCATGTGACCAATCTTTTGGTAACCTTCAGTCCAGCGATCCCGAGCTATACTTTCAAGCGGAATGTGGATAACTCGGATTTTGCAACCACCGATGGACAGCCATTGCGGGTGGATGGCTCGAATGCAGTTCCGTATATTTTGCCCCAGGAAAAACTTATCTACTTCCCCGCTGCCATGTTTGGTCATGGTCACCTACGGTATGCGCAAAACATTCCTTTAAAATTTTGGTTAAAAATATGACCGAGCCAGAAGCAGTGGTAATTGCCCAATTGGCCTAAACACGGGTTTGTCAAACCCGCAGACTGTCCGATTTACCGTGTTAAATTTTCAAATGAAACGATCATGAAACACCTGATTTTGCCCCAAACGCTGCTGTTCTTACTGGCTTTTACGGCTTTTTTAGTGCCTGATTTCGTGCGCGCACAGTGCACCTACCTGGAAGTGACCCATCTCTCTGGCACCCAACAGGTGGGTTGTACCAATGTGACGGTCACCGCAGCAGGTTCGGTTTCTTCG